>NZ_SJDS01000010.1:0-206048 GCF_004332175.1 Lysinibacillus sp. OL1
TGATTAGCTCAAATTGTTTTGCTGGCATCATGTTTGATGTCCAAAATTGTGTTTCGTTCACTAGCAAAACTAGCTACTTAAAACTTTATTGATTACGTTTTGCTTGTTCAGTTTTCAAGGTTCATGTTCTTTATTTCGTCGTCATCTCTTGGCGACTCATTTATAATATCAAGATTCTAAAACAAAGTCAACACTTTCTCCAAAAATATTTTAATACAATATATATAAATGTTTCAAAACACAATTATGGTTAAAATGCTCACTATTTAATTGATTAATATTGCGAAGTGTTTCTAAAATATCACCTATTTATAAAAGCAAAATATAGCACTTTGCGTAGAGTACATCTCTTACCTTAAAAAAATAGGCAAACTACATAATATAGTTTGCCTGTCTATCTATTAATTAGTTATGATACGTGAAATATAAAAGCTGCGATTTTTCCCTAAATCAAAAATTTCCCCTGAATGAATTAATTTAATAAGTGGTCGTGTTGGGGCAAATTTATTTACAAACATTACTTCTCCACGTTCTAAATTAGAAAGTTCTACAATTGTACCTATCGGTAGATCTGCAACAATATCAATTAACGCACGTACAACTTTAATATCAAATTTACCAAACTCAGATTCATTAATCATTTCTATTACTTTAAATGAAGATTGCTTCGTTCTATATACTCGTTCACATGTCATAGCATGAAAAACGTCTGCAACAGCAATGATTTGTGCAAATATAGAAATATTAGCGATCTTTTCGTTCTTCGGATATCCACTACCATTTAAACGTTCATGGTGTTGAAAGATTGCTTCTTTCATTGTTTCTTTTAAAATGGTCAAATCTTTCACCATACTATGGCTATAAATCGGATGTTTATAAATCTCATCATATTCTTGCTCTGTTAATGGTGTCTTCTTATCCCTGATACGCGGATGTACTTTAGCCATACCACAATCAGCCAATAAACCACCGATGGCTACTTGAATAGTAGTTCCTCTATCATAACTAAGTTTTTGAGCAATAACTGAGGCAATCAAACCAGTTGCTACACAATGATGATACAGGTAGTCTTTAGGATTTGAATACTCATTTAAATCAAAAATAATAGTACGGTCTTCTAGTACCATCTCTACTAAAGGTAAAATAATTGTTCTGGCCTTTGCAATATCTACCTTAGCTCCCGCTTCCCAGTTTTTAAATTCTTTTTTAAACTGTTCAACAGAATGATTATAGATTTTCCTGAAAGTTGGAATTTCTTCTATTGTAACTTCGACATCGCTCTCATTCTTTTCTACACGAATATCATTTTCACTTTTGTAAACGGGGACGGTGAAAATATTAAATGCGTGAAAAACTTGCAAGTGTACATATGAAATCATTGTATCTTTAAAAATAATCGGATACTGTGTATTAGCAAATATATCTTCAGAAATTACCTTGCCAACACCTAGCTCTGAAATTGGAACATGTATAGTTTCCACAGAATGAACACCTCTCCACTATTTCTTGCTTCAAAATAAGGTAATTCCATTTTATCATGGAATTCAAAATAATTACTTATTTTTCATTCTTTACGTAAAAAAACCGATGACGACATTCAATAATGTCATCATCGGATTATATTATTCTTCGACTTCCTCTTCGTCTTCTAAAGATTCTTCCGCTTTTTCCACTTTAGCGACAGTTGCAACCAATTCGTCATCTCCAAGTCGAATTAAACGTACACCTTGCGTACTGCGCCCAATTAATGAAATATCATTCACATCCATACGGATAAGCATACCATTAATAGTTATAAGCATTAAATCCTCAGAACCATCGACGGTTTTTACAGCCACCATTGGACCATTCTTATCTGTAATCTGGATAGTTTTCAGTCCTACTCCACCACGACTTTGTAAACGATAGTCCTCTTCAGAAGTACGTTTACCATAACCTTTTTCAGTTACTACTAAAATTTCTTGCCCTGGTTCAACAATCTCCATACCAACTACTTCATCACCATCTCGTAGCTTAATGCCTCGAACACCACCAGCTGTACGGCCCATAGATCGAATGTCGTCTTCTTGGAAACGAACGAGCATACCATCGCGAGTACCAATAATCACTTGTTTCTCTCCATCTGTAAGACGTACCGAAATAAGATCGTCGTCTTCTCTCAAGCTGATTGCGATTAAACCATTTGTTCGGATGTTAGCAAATTGTGATACAGGGGTACGTTTTGTAATACCTGTTTTTGTGGTAAAGATAAAGTAAGCATCTTCATCAAACGACGCAACACGAATCATAGCTGTTACTTTTTCGCCTTTTTCTATATTAAGCAAGTTTACGATTGGTAACCCTTTAGCAGTACGACCGAACTCAGGAATTTCATATCCTTTTGCTCTAAATACTTTACCTTTAGACGTGAAGAATAAAATTGTATCGTGGGTAGAAGTATTCATTAGATGCTCTACAAAGTCGTCTTCATTTGTACCCATTCCTTGTACACCACGACCACCACGCTTTTGACTACGATATGTATTCGCAGCTAAACGCTTGATATAGCCATTATGTGTTAAAGTAACAACTGAGTTTTCAACAGGAATTAAATCCTCATCCTCAATCATTTCAATTCCACCTGATGTAATCTCAGTACGGCGCGTATCATTAAAACGTTCTTTCAACTCTAAGATTTCAGTACGAATAATATCTACAATTTTCTCTTCATCTGCTAATATTGCCTTTAATTCAGCTATAAGAACTTGAAGCTCTTGATATTCTGCTTCAATTTTTTCACGTTCTAAGCCACTTAATCGAACGAGGCGCATATCTAAAATAGCTTGAGCCTGACGCTCCGATAAGCTAAAGCGTTCCATTAATTGAGGTTTTGCTTCTTCACCACTACGTGAACCACGTATAATAGCGATTATTTCATCAATATGATCGAGTGCGATTCGTAAGCCCTCTAAAATGTGAGCGCGGTCTTCAGCTTTTCGAAGATCAAACTCTGTACGACGACGAATAATTACTTTTTGGTGTTCTAAATAATGGTATAGCATTTCTTTTAAGCCTAATACTTTAGGCTGACCATTTACTAAAGATAGCATATTGATACCGAAGCTAGATTGCATAGCTGTTTGTTTATATAAATTATTTAGTACAACATTAGCATTTGCATCTTTACGAACTTCAATCACTACACGCATACCACGACGGTCTGATTCATCACGTAAATTTGTGATTCCATCTATTTTTTTATCACGTACAAGCTCTGCAATTTTTTCAATGAGCTTAGCCTTATTCACTTGGTAAGGCAATTCATGAATAAGAATTGTTTCCTTACCATTTGCTTTTTGCTCAATTTCCACTTTCGCCCGGATGATAATGGAACCTCGACCAGTTTCATAGGCTCTACGAATACCACTACGTCCTAAAATTAATCCTCCAGTGGGAAAATCAGGACCAGGAATGATTTCCATCAGCTCTTCAGTCGTAATGGCTGGATTTTCAGAAAGTGCTATAACAGCATCAATTGTTTCGCCCAATTGATGTGGTGGAATATTTGTTGCCATACCTACAGCAATCCCTGCAGCACCGTTGACTAAAAGATTTGGATAGCGACTTGGTAAAACTATTGGTTCTTTTTCTGATCCATCATAGTTGTCTGTATAGTCAATTGTATCTTTATTAATATCACGGAGCATTTCCATTGCTATTTTAGACATACGTGATTCTGTATAACGCATGGCTGCTGCGCCATCACCATCAACAGAACCGAAGTTTCCGTGACCATCAACAAGCATATAGCGATAGCTAAAATCTTGTGCCATACGTACCATTGCATCATAGATGGAAGAGTCACCATGTGGATGATACTTACCCATGACATCCCCAACGATACGCGCTGACTTTTTGTAGGCTTTATCTGCTGTATTACCTAATTCCTGCATCCCATATAAAATACGACGATGAACTGGTTTTAATCCATCACGTACATCAGGTAATGCACGTGATACAATTACACTCATTGCATAATCAAGAAAGGATGTTTCAATTTCTTCTGTGATATTAACTCCTTTAACACCGGAGCGTTCTTGTTCTGACAAAGTGTAGACCTCCTCTCAAGAAAAATTAGATATCTAAATTAGCGTATACGGCATTTTCCTCTATAAATTGACGACGAGGTTCAACTTCATCGCCCATTAAACGTTCAAATGCTTGGTTTGCTTTAATTGCATCATCTAATTCTACTTGTAATAATGTGCGGTACTCAGGATCCATTGTTGTTTCCCAAAGCTGCTCAGCGTTCATTTCACCAAGACCTTTATAACGCTGCACATTTGGCTTTGGCATTTTTGGTAGCCGTTCTAAAATTTCTTTTAATGTCTCTTCATCATAGCAATACTCAATATGTTTACCTTGTTTCACTTGATAAAGTGGTGGCTGTGCAATATAAATATAGCCTGCTTCTATAAGTGGTCGAAGGAAACGGAAGAAGAATGTTAAAAGTAATGTACGAATATGTGCCCCATCGACATCGGCATCTGTCATGATAATGATTTTATGATAACGAGCTTTCTCTAAATTAAACTCCTCACCAATCCCAGTACCAAATGCTGTTATCATCGCACGGATTTCCGCATTCGATAAAATTTTATCTAGTCGAGCTTTCTCAACGTTAAGGATTTTACCACGTAAAGGTAAAATTGCTTGGAAGTGTCGATCACGTCCAGATTTAGCCGAACCGCCGGCAGAATCACCCTCAACAATATAAATTTCACAATCAGCTGGGTTAGTAGAAGAACAATCTGCTAATTTACCTGGTAAGCTTGATACTTCGAGCGCATTTTTACGACGAGTAAACTCACGTGCTTTTTTCGCAGCTACACGAGCACGGGCTGCCATCAGTCCTTTTTCCACAATCTTTCGTGCAACCGTTGGATTTTCTAGCATAAAACGCTCAAAGCCATCTGAGAACAAAGAATTGGTAATTTGACTTACTTCTGAATTCCCTAACTTTGTTTTTGTTTGTCCTTCAAATTGCGGATCTGGGTGTTTAACAGAAACGATAGCTGTTAACCCTTCTCGTACATCCTCACCTGTAAGATTAGCGTCAGATTCTTTTAGTAATCCACTTTTTCGTGCATAGTCATTAATAACGCGTGTAAGGGCTGTTTTAAACCCTGACTCATGTGTACCGCCCTCATACGTATTAATGTTATTGGCAAATGAAAAAATATTAGAAGAGAATCCAGCGTTATATTGCATAGCAATTTCTACTGTGATACCATCCTTCTCTCCAAGAACATCAATTGGATCATGGATTGGCTCTTTAGATTGATTTAAATGTTCAACATAAGAACGAATACCACCTTCATAGTGGTATGTTGTTGAGCGAATCTCTTCTTCACGTTCATCAGCAATCGTAATCTTAATACCACGATTTAAATAAGCCAATTCTCTAATACGATGAGCTAAAATATCATATTCATAAACAGTTGTTTCTTTAAATATTTCTGGGTCAGCTTTAAAACGCGTTGTTGTACCATTATGATCTGTATCACCGATAACTGTTAACTCTTGAACTGTTTTTCCACGTTCAAATTTTATTTCATGGATATGACCTTCACGATGTACTTGGACAATTGTTTCAACAGAAAGTGCATTTACTACTGATGCTCCAACTCCATGAAGCCCTCCAGAAACTTTATAGCCTCCACCGCCAAATTTACCACCAGCATGTAAAACAGTCATAATAACTTCAACAGCTGGCTTACCCATTTTTTCTTGAATACTGACGGGAATACCACGACCGTTATCTTCTACACGAATCCAGTTTTCTTTTTCAATTGTTACTTTGATATCTGTACAAAATCCTGCAAGTGCTTCATCGATACTATTATCAACAATTTCCCATACTAAATGGTGAAGCCCTTTAGAGCTAGTTGAACCGATATACATCCCTGGTCTTTTACGTACTGCTTCTAAACCTTCTAATACCTGTATCTGATCGGCCTCATAAGCTTGGTTTTGTAAACCTTCGTTCTCTATAGCCACGGCTTTCATCTACTCCTTCATAACATCATTGTGTGTAAATGAATGAACAGTCAACCGAGCTGACTATTACCATTCTTTTTGTAATCTAAAAAACTACCCTGGCTAACTTCTTTCAATCGCACCTTGTTTCACGTGGAACAGTTGAGCCTGTTCCATCGTTTCATGATGAATTCCCTCCACACTAGTGGTTGTAACAAAGGTTTGGACTTCACCCTGAATGGTATTTAATAAATGCGATTGGCGATAATCATCGAGTTCCGATAAAACATCATCTAAAAGTAGTATGGGTGTTTCATTTGTTTCTTGTTTAATTAATTCAATTTCAGCAAGCTTTAAAGACAATGCAGTAGTACGCTGCTGTCCTTGTGAACCATAAGTTTGTACATCATAGCCATTCACTAAAAACTGTAAATCATCTCGGTGTGGACCAACTAATGTCACGCCTCTATCAAATTCACGTTCTCTCGCTTCAATTAATTTTTGATGTAAAGTATTTTCAATTTCACTAGTAGAGTGCTCTTTTTCAATACCAGCTACCGTACGATATTTTATAACCAGTGTTTCCTTACCTTGCGATATACCTGCGTGTATGGGTTCCGCCCACTCCTGCAATAAATCCATAAATTGAAATCTTTTACGAATAATTTGGGTAGCAGCGTGAATATATTGTTCATTGTAGACCTCATACATCACATCATTGGACATGGACTTCCCTTGGTTCATTTTTAAAAAATGGTTACGTTGTTTTAAAACTTTTTGAAAGGTTAATAAATCATGTAAATAGACAGGCGAAATTTGCCCAATCTCCATATCAATAAAACGTCGACGTATTTGCGGACTTCCCTTTACAACGTTCAAATCCTCTGGCGCAAACATAACGACATTCATTTGACCAATATAATGACTAAGGCGACTTTGCTCTATATGATTTATCTTGCCCTTTTTACCTTTCTTTGTAATCGTAAGTTCGATCGGTAAAATACCATGCCTTTTTTTAACGGCCCCTTCTATTTTACCATAGTCTGAATCCCAACGTATCAATTCTTTATCGTTCGTTGTTCGATGGGACTTAGCCATTGCTAAAACATAGATGGACTCCATAACATTTGTTTTTCCTTGTGCATTTTCACCAATGAAAACATTAATTTTTGGAGAGAAGTTTAAAGCTAAGGCATCATAGTTACGGTAATTTGTAAGTTTTAATTGCTCAATATACATAATTTATTGTCCAGTTGGTCCTATAATTTGAAAACGACCACATCCAGGAATATTTATAATATCTCCATTACGTAATTTCCGACCTCGACGATCGTCTACTTCTCCATTTACATATACAGCATGTTCTTGTAAAAACCACTTGGCCATTCCACCTGAACTAATGGCATCAGTAATTTTTAAAAGTTGCCCTAACGTGATGAACTCCTCATCAATTTTAATGTCCTGCATAGTGTGTTCCCCTCCGAATACAGACTGTCTATCTCTCTATCATACCTAAAATTACGTCATAAGTAAAAAAAGATAGTCACTATGAGCGACTATCTTAACAGATCTTATATTCTTTAGTAAGTTCGTACAGGTAAAATTAATTGTAAAATAGCATCATCATGAACGGAACGTAAAATAAACGGTCTCATTGCCCCAGTAAATTGAATAACCACGTCTTGTCCATCTATTGCTTTTAATGCTTCCATCATATATTTTGCACTGAATGAGATTTTCAAACCATCCCCTTCTAATGCTTCCACAGGAATTTCTTCTTGTACTTTACCGATTTCAGGGGAATTAGAAGAAACCTCAACTGCTTGGTTATCTAGGATTTCAAAACGGACAACATTATTACGATCTCCTCGTGCAACAAGTGATGCACGGTCAATAGCTTGCAATAATGATTTACCATTAATTGTTACATTTGTTTGATATTCTTCAGGAATTAAACGAGTTGTGTCAGGATAATTTCCTTCCAGTAAGCGAGAGAAGAATAATACATCACCAGTTTTAAATAATACTTGCTGACTTGTAATAACGATTTGGACAAGATTTGTAGAATCTTCAAGTACTTTATTTAATTCATTCAAACTTTTCCCTGGAATTACTACACTATGTTCAACTTCTGGTAAATTTTCGAGTTGTACTTTTCGTCTTGCTAAACGATGACTATCTGTTGCAACACAGATTAATGTTTCATTTTTGATCTGCCAGTTTACACCTGTCAACACGGGTCTACTTTCTGAAGTGGCAACAGCGAATACTGTTTCACGGATAATTGTTTTTAAGAGATCAGCAGGAATAGTAAATTTTTGATCTTCTGTAAGCTCTGGTAATAAAGGATACTCTGCTGCATCTGAGCCAATTAAATGGAATTCCGATTTCCCTGAACGAATATGCGTTTGGAAACCAGGTGTTACTTGTATTTCAACATCGTTTGTTGGTAATTTACGTACGATTTCATTAAACATACGTGCTTGTACAACAATTGAGCCTGTTTCTGTAATGTGAATAATTTGCTGTCCATCTTCCTCTACTGGAATAAATGTTTGAATAGTTATATCTGCATCACTACCAGTTAAGCGGATACCTTCCTCTGTTACGTCAATTTTAATCCCAGTTAAAATCGGAATAGTTGTTTTTGAACTTACTGCTTTCATGACATCATTTAAACCTTCTAATAAACGGTCACGTAAAATATCAAATTTCATTCGTTTTCCCTCACATATTTATATTATTTATTTATATAAAATAAAAAGATATAGTAATAGGTCCTGTGGATTTGTGGATAAGTGTATTTTTATGAATAAAATCAGTCTATCCACATGTAGATAGACTGTGTATAAGTTTGTGTTTAAATAGTTAGTTTGTCCACAGCAATTACTTGCCTAGCATACTACGAATTTGTTTAACATCTTGTTGAAGTTGAACGTCATTTTTCAACATAGAAGATATTTTTTCGTGCGCATGGATGACAGTTGTATGATCACGGCCACCAAATTCTTCGCCAATTTTGGGCAGCGAAAAATCTGTCAACTCGCGTGATAAGTACATAGCGATTTGACGTGGAAAAGCAATTAATTTAGTACGTTTTTTGGCAGCGAAATCTTCCAATCGTATACTAAAATGTTCCCCTACTGCATTTTGAATGTCTAATATTGTCACTGTTCGCGGTTTTGAATTTGGAATGATATCCTTCAATGCCTCGGCAGCTAATGTCGCTGTAATATCTTTGTTTACAAGTGATGAGTAGGCAACGACGCGAATAAGCGCACCTTCAAGCTCCCTAATATTGGAGTCAATCTGGTTCGCAATATAAAGCATTACTTCATTTGGTACCTCTAGACCGTCTGCTTTTGCTTTTTTACGCAAAATAGCGATACGTGTTTCCAAATCGGGTGGCGCAATATCAGTTATTAACCCCCACTCGAAACGTGAACGGAGCCGATCTTCTAAAGTTGGGATCTCCTTAGGAGGTCGGTCACTTGAAATAACAATTTGTTTGGATTCTTCATGTAAAGTATTAAAAGTGTGGAAAAATTCTTCTTGAGTTGATTCTTTTCCAGCAAGGAATTGAATATCATCAATTAGCAGTACATCCACGTTGCGGTACTTATTGCGAAAATCAAGTGCTTTGTTATCACGAATTGAGTTAATAAATTCATTTGTAAATTTCTCGGATGATAAGTACACTACTTTAGCATTTGGATTATGCTCTAATACATAATGACCAATAGCATGCATTAAGTGCGTTTTACCTAGCCCTACTCCCCCATAAATAAAGAATGGATTGTATGCCTTAGCAGGTGCTTCAGCTACAGCTAGCGAAGCTGCATGTGCAAAGCGGTTACCAGAGCCAATAACAAACGTATCAAAAGTATATTTCGGGTTTAACATACCTGGTGAAATATCATGATGTTCATTATTTTTTGCTTGGATAATCGGCGCTGGCAAATCAAAATCGTCCGAATCCTGGTTTTTTTGAACAACAAATTTAATAAGCAAGTCTTCGCCTGTTAGCTCCGTTAATATACCTGTAATCAAATGAATATAATGATTTTCAAGCCAGTCTCGAGCAAACGAATTTGGCGCAGCAATTGTCACAGTGGACCCACTACCATTGTAAGATAGTAACTTCGTAGACTTTAGCCACGTTTCGAAGCTTGGTTTAGAAATTTTTTGTTCAACTTGAGCCAGGACATTGTTCCATAGTTCTTCTAAATGTTCCAAGCTGCTAATCTCCTTTACAGTGTTCAATACAAAAAAAAATCGCATTTATAGAATTGTAAATACGTTCATTTTATAACTCGTCCACATAATCACAAGTTGTGGATAAAAGTTAACCAAAGGCTGTGATGAAAATTATCCACAGCATATTAACAGTTGTGGATAATTAAAATGTTCGTTTTAGTTTTCAACAAAGTGAAGCACAGTAATCGTATCAGAAAAACAAAGCTATTTCAATAGTTTGTGAAACTTATCCACATAGCTTGCAGTTATGCACTTTATAGTTGTCCACAAGCACTGCTTATGTGAGAAACCTGTAGATAAATGTTGTGGATAAAAAATAATGCAAAAAATACTATACACAACTCTGTGTAAAAAAAACAAGTACTCTGTGGATAAATATTTTTTATGTTTATGTAGAAAAATTATTTCTAGTAGAGATCCGAACACTAGGAAATTGAGAAAGAATATATAGATAGTTCGACGGATTAAAAGAAATTTGTGAAATTCATTGACAAAATAACTAGATACTTTATATAATATTCGAGTCTGTATGTTGAAAAATTCAACTCATATCAGGAGGTGTCTATATAAATGAAACGTACTTACCAACCAAAAAAACGTAAGCACAGCAAAGTACACGGTTTCCGCGCACGTATGAGCACGAAAAACGGTCGCAAAGTTCTTGCTGCTCGTCGTCGTAAAGGAAGAAAAGTTTTATCAGCATAAAATAAGTCCACTGAGCCACATCAGTGGTCTTTTTTTTCTTTATTTTTGGTAAACCTAGAAATGAGGATCAAAAGATATTATCTAATAGCAGGTGAAAGAAATGAAAAAACGCCAACGAGTGAAGAAGAATGATGATTTTCAAAAGGTGTTTAAAAAAGGTAAATCTTTCGCTAATCGTCAGTTTGTTGTTTATTTTTTAGTAAAAGAGGGACAAACGGAATTTCGTGTAGGTTTATCAGTTAGTAAGAAGCTTGGGAATGCGGTAACACGCAACCAAGTAAAACGCTATATTCGACAAAGTATTCATGAATTAAAAGATGAGCTAAAGCCGAATATGGATTATGTTATTATCGCCAGACATCCGGCGGCCACTATGGATTTTCATGAAGTGAAACAAAGTTTGCAGCATGTACTACGAATCGCAAAGGTAATGAAAAAAGTGTAATGTATGCAACCAAGTGGTGAAATTACGCCTGTACTGTTAGCAATAGAGTAGATAATATATAATTTTGCATAAAATTATATATAAGGGAATTATACACATGGGGGTATTTAAGGCGGGAGTTTTCGCTTAAAAATATGTAAAATTCACAACTTATCTTAGGAATAAGTGTGTGCAGTTAGAATATTTAGTAGAGTGAATGTTATTGGCATGATAAAATAACTGATAACTTTATCTTCATCTTGGACTCTCAAAAGTGGACTGAAATAAAGATAAGGCTACTGACATTTAACCGATTATGTGATAGGAAACTGTCGGTACAAAAAAGAAGCATATAGAATAAGAAAAAGTGAATAGTAATTGTAGGGGGAAGAAGGTTGAAAAAACAACATTGGGTAATTTTGTCACTAGTATCGGTAGCCTTACTACTTTCTGGTTGTACAGAATTCAATGAACCAATTTCCAAAGATAGCACAGGCTTCTGGAATGAATTCATTGTTTGGCCGTTGGTATCAGCAATAAAATACTTTGCTGATCTACTAGGTACGTATGCATGGGGGATCATTGCCGTAACGATTATTATTCGTTTAGCAATTTTGCCATTGATGATCAAACAAACAAAGAGTTCTAAAAAGATGCAAGAAATTCAACCAAAATTGAAGGAACTGCAAAAGAAGTATGCTTCTAAGGATGCTCAGACACAACAACAATATCAGCAAGAAATGATGAAGTTAATGAGTGAATCTGGAGTAAATCCTCTTGCAGGATGCTTACCAGTAATCATTCAAATGCCAATCTTAATTGGTTTCTATCATGCAATTAGCCGTATGAATGCAACATCAACATTTGATTTAGGGAATTTCTTTATCTTCCCGCTAGCAGATCCTGCACCTGCATTAGCTATTACAGCTGGCTTAATGCAATTTATCGTATTACGTACAGGACCAGCCATGGATAATCCTCAAATGAAAATTATGATGTATATTATGCCATTCATGATTATTGGTTTTGGTATGGCCTTACCAGCTGCATTATCATTATACTGGGTAATCGGAAACATTATTTCGATTTTCCAAAACTTGTACATTTATAAACCTTGGAATAAAGATAAAACACAACCTGCTCAAAATGGAGGGGCTAAAAAGTGAAACAACTTACGCAAATAGGCGCAACAACACAAGAAGCGATCTCATTGGCGTTACAGAAACTTGGCAAAACCCGTGAACAAGTAGATGTTGAAGTTTTACAAGAAGGTAAAAAAGGATTTTTAGGTTTTGGGGCACGTTCTGCAGAGGTACGTGTAACAGTAAAAGAAGTTCAGGTTCCGACAATTGAAAGCGACAATGCGCAATTGCAGGTAGTAACTCAATTATATGAACCAATAGAATTAGATGATGTTGAAACACTAAGTTCACAAGTTTCTGAACAACCAAGTGAAATGGAAGAAGTTCAACAAGTCGTTAAAGAACAAGCTGAGGATGGAGACTCCGCAAATCCAATTGAAGAGGCAAAGGCTTATTTAAGTAGTATCGCTGAACAATTGGCTATTCATGATCTTGAAATTGCTACGACACGCGAAGGGAAATATGTATTATTTCAACTAAAAAGCGAGAAAGCTGCCCTGCTTATAGGGAAACGAGGTCAAACATTAAATTCCTTACAGCAATTAACGCAACTCGTATTAAATAAAAGCGCAAAGCAGTTCTTAATGGTGAAACTAGATGTAGAAAACTATCGCGAGCGTCGACAAGTAGCTTTAGAATTACTTGCGGATCGAATGGCGGATAAAGCATTACGCTTAAATCAACGTGTGGCATTTGAACCAATGCCGTCTTACGAACGGAAGATAATTCATAATCAATTAGCAAATCGTCTAGATCTTGAAACGTATTCAGAAGGTACGGAGCCTAATCGTTATTTAGTAATAGAACCAGTAAAAAATAATTAGATGATTTCACATAATCATACAGACAATATATTTTGAAAGGTCATTTTATCTTTTAGATAAAATGACCTTTTTTAATGAAACATAGCAAATTTTGTCGAAAATAGGATTAGCGAAAAATTGATTTTATCCACATTTGGAAATGATCCTTACTTTAGATTTTGCTGAAAATATGTTAGTCTAAGGTGTTAGTAAGTATTGGTCGGTTTTGATTATCCACATGTGGATAACGTTGAGGAGGTCATTAAATGGAGTTCGATACAATTGCTGCGATATCCACACCGATGGGTGAAGGTGCCATAGCCATCGTTCGTTTAAGCGGAGACGAGGCTGTGACGATTGCAGACAAAATATTCAAATCACCCGGGGGTAAAAGTTTAACAACGAAAGATTCGCACACTATTCATTATGGACATTTAGTCGATCCTAAGTCTAATGAGGTAGTAGAGGAAGTAATGCTATCACTGATGCGTGGGCCAAAAACATTCACACGTGAGGATGTAGTTGAAATAAACTGTCATGGTGGATTAGTTTCAGTCAAACGCGTGTTGCAACTTGCTTTAACAAATGGAGCAAGATTAGCTGAGCCAGGTGAATTCACAAAACGTGCCTTTTTAAATGGACGTATTGATTTATCACAGGCTGAAGCAGTAATGGATTTGATAAGAGCTAAAACAGATCGTGCGATGAATGTGGCGCTGGGTCAAATGGATGGAAAATTATCGAGACTTATTGGTGATTTGCGCCAAGCTTTACTAGAGACATTAGCCCAAGTAGAGGTTAATATAGATTATCCAGAGTATGATGATGTAGAAGAAATGACTGTACCTGTATTAGTAGAGAAATGTACATGGGTAAAAAATGAAATTATAAAACTTTTGCAAACATCTTCTCAAGGAAAAATTTTACGTGAGGGATTATCAACAGTTATTTTAGGACGTCCGAATGTAGGAAAATCTTCACTATTAAATAGCTTAGTACAAGAAAATAAGGCCATAGTGACAGATATTGCAGGGACTACTCGTGATATTATAGAGGAGTACGTCAATGTCCGAGGTGTTCCACTTCGTTTAGTGGATACAGCGGGTATTCGGGAAACAGAAGATATTGTTGAACGAATTGGAGTAGAACGCTCACGGGAAGCTCTTCGTGGAGCTGATTTAATTCTGTTTGTATTAAACTATGCAGATGAATTAACTGCTGAGGATGAGCGTCTATTCGAAACAATTGAAGCGATGGATTACATCGTTATTGTCAATAAAACAGATTTACCGCAAAAAATTGATTTGGCTCGTGTCAAAGAATTAGCTGGTGAGCATCGCATTGTAACAACTTCTCTGCTACAAGAGGAAGGTATTACAGAGCTAGAAGAAGCCATTGCTGCATTGTTCTTTGAGGGACAAATCGAAGCGGGCGATTTAACATATGTTTCAAACGCAAGACACATTGCCCTTCTACACCAAGCACAAGCAACGGTAGAAGATGCAATAGCAGCTGCACAGAACGGTGTACCAGTTGATATGGTACAAATTGATGTAACAAGAACATGGGAAATACTTGGCGAAATCATTGGTGATACTGTTCAAGAAAGCCTCATCAATCAACTATTTTCTCAGTTCTGTTTAGGAAAATAATTTTCAGAAAGAAAGGAAGGTACGAGCATGCCAACAAAATATGAGGCAGGCACGTTTGATGTGATTGTGATTGGTGCTGGTCATGCAGGTTCAGAAGCTGCACATGCCGCAGCTAAAATGGGTGCTAACACATTAATGCTAACAATCAATTTAGATATGATTGCATTTATGCCATGTAATCCATCTATTGGTGGTCCTGCCAAAGGAATTGTCGTACGTGAGATTGACGCTTTAGGAGGCGTCATGGGGAAAGTGATAGATAAAACGCATATTCAAATGCGAATGTTGAATACAGGGAAAGGCCCAGCTGTACGTGCATTGCGCGCTCAAGCGGACAAAGTTTTGTATCAACAAGAAATGAAACGAGTATTAGAGGAAACACCAAACTTAACAATCCATCAAGGAATGGTTGAAGAGTTAATTATTGAGGATGGGGAAGTAAAAGGGGTCATTACACAAATTGGTGCCGTTTATCGTGCTAAAACAGTTGTCGTGACAACAGGTACTTTCCTACGTGGTGAAATCATTATTGGTGATATTAAATATTCAAGTGGACCTAATAACCAACAACCGTCAATTCGCTTAGCTGATAATTTAAAAGAGCTAGGTTTTGATCTAGTTCGATTTAAAACAGGTACACCACCACGTGTGAATAATCGTACAATAAATTATGACAAAACAGAGATTCAACCAGGAGATGATGTTCCACGTGCATTTAGTTTTGAAACAACTGAATTCATCATGGATCAGCTACCTTGCTGGTTAACATACACAAGCCCTGAAACTCATGAAATTATTGAAGCAAATTTACATCTTTCACCGATGTATTCAGGGATGATTAAAGGGACAGGTCCACGTTATTGCCCATCTATTGAAGATAAAGTTGTACGTTTTAATGATAAGCCAAGACACCAAATCTTCTTAGAGCCAGAAGGCCGCAATACACGTGAGGTTTATGTTCAAGGTTTGTCAACAAGCCTACCAGAGCATGTTCAAACACGTTTACTAAAATCTATACCTGGCTTAGAGAATGCGGAAATGATGCGTGCTGGTTATGCTATTGAGTACGATTCAATTGTGCCAACACAATTATGGCCAACTTTAGAAACCAAACGTATTAAAGGCTTATATACAGCAGGTCAAATTAACGGTACATCTGGCTATGAAGAAGCTGCCGCACAAGGCTTAATGGCGGGCATGAATGCTGCTGCTAATGTACTAGGTAAAGAGGAATTAATTTTAAGCCGTTCGGATGCTTATATTGGCGTTTTGATCGATGACCTAGTGACTAAAGGAACAAATGAGCCATATCGTTTATTAACATCTCGTGCAGAGTATCGTTTACTATTACGTCACGATAATGCAGATCTACGATTAGTAGAGTTAGCTTATCATATGGGGATGATTCCACAAGAAAGATATGCTAGTTTCAATGAGAAAAAAGAGCTGATTGAAAATGAAATTGCACGTCTTCGTGAAGTCATTATTAAGCCAAATGAAGCGACACAATCTGTTATTCGCTCTGTTGGTGGTAGTGAATTAAAAGACGGTATTCGTGGTGCAGATCTATTAAAACGCCCTGAAATGCATTATGAGTTAATTGCTTCTTTAATTCCGGCAGAAATCGAATTAGCGGATGAAGTGAAAGAACAAATTGAAATTCAGCTTAAATATGAAGGCTATATCGAAAAAGCATTGCAACAGGTAGAGAAACTACACAAAATGGAAAACAAAAAAATTCCTGAGAATATTGATTACGATGCTATTTCAGGTTTAGCAACAGAAGCGCGTCAAAAATTAAAACAAGTTACACCACTGTCTATTGCGCAAGCCTCTCGTATTTCTGGTGTTAATCCAGCTGATATTTCAATTCTGCTTGTTTATATTGAACAAGGTAAAATTGCGAAAGTAAGCAGCTGATCATCAACAACAGTAAAGTGAATAAGAGGCGGGCATACCATTGTGCCCGCTTCCTATTTTTAAGGCTATACTATTAGTTGGAGTTGTATAGCTAGATCAACAAAGGAGACTTTACATGAACGAACAACAATTTATTGAGGCTCTGAAAGAGAAAGGTATCGAACTTTCTGATATACAGATTGCTCAATTTAAAAAGTATTTTGAATTACTTGTTGAGTGGAATGAAAAGATGAATTTAACTGCCATTACAGATTTAGAAGGCGTGTATTTAAAGCATTTCTTCGATTCGATTAGTCCTTCATTTTACTTTGATTTTTCAAAAGTCATAACTGTATGTGATGTTGGGGCAGGAGCTGGTTTCCCAAGTATCCCAATTAAAATCTGTTTCCCACATTTACAAGTTACAATTGTCGACTCTTTAAATAAAAGAATTACCTTTTTAAATCATTTAAGTGATGAGTTACAATTAGAGAATATGCATTTTGTACATGCTCGAGCGGAAGAGTTTGGCCAAAATTTAAATTACCGTGAACAATTTGATGTAGTAACAGCACGTGCTGTAGCTCGTTTATCAGTTCTAGCAGAGTTATGTGTACCTTTAGCAAAACAAGATGGATATTTTGTTGCTTTAAAAGCCGCAGCTGGGGCAGAAGAACTAAAGGATGCTAAAAAAGCTTTAACAACATTAGGTGTTAAACTGAGAGAGGAATTTTCTTTCAAGCTACCTGTTGAAGAAAGTGAACGCATTTTATATATATTTGATAAAATAAAAGGAACACCGAAAAAATATCCGCGTAAGCCAGGTGTACCAAATAAAACACCGATTCAATAATTAGTGTTTCATGTGAAACTTCTCAAAGTGGAAAATATTTTTTCTATTTTGAGCATACATACTAGTTATGGATGGTTCACGCAAAAGACATCTATGAACTATATACATTTAAAGAAATATAATAAATAATAATAGAATGACACAGAGCAAGATAGTTACTTAAAGGTGGTGCCACTTGGATGAAAAGTCCTTTTTCACGTTTTTTTGGAGGCGGAAGTAAAACAGAGCCTATTGTGAAAAATGAAGTAGAACAAGCAGAGGCGGTTCATGCAGCGGAAGAAGTCATAAAGTTGCCTATTGATCAAATTGTACCTAACCGTTTTCAGCCACGTACTATTTTTGATGATGAAAAAATTGAAGAATTATCAAGAACCATTCATACACATGGTGTGATTCAGCCAATTGTTGTACGTAAAACATCAGACAATCAATATGAAATTATTGCTGGTGAGCGTCGTTATCGAGCGATGAAAAAGCTACAATGGACAGAGGTCCCTGCTATTGTACGTAATTTAACTGATAAGGAAACAGCATCTATTGCGTTAATAGAGAACTTGCAGCGTGAAGAGTTAACTGCAATTGAAGAAGCGGTAGCCTATCAAAAATTATTAGAGCTTCATGAGCTAACACAGGAAGCACTTGCCCAAAGACTTGGAAAAGGACAATCCACTGTAGCCAACAAATTACGTTTATTAAGGCTGCCAGATGAAGTACAGCAAGCTATTTTGAAGCGGAAAATATCTGAACGACATGCACGTGCATTAATTGCTATTAAAGATCAACCATTGCAACTAGAAATTTTACAGCTAGCAATTGAAAATGATTGGAATGTGCGACAGTTAGAGGAGCAAATCCAAGCTATATTACATCCTGTAGCTGATGAGCAGGAAGAATCCATTCCAAAGAAAGCTAGGCCGAAACGTAAAGCTATAAGTAAAGATGTGCGTATTGCTTTGAATACCATCAAACAGTCGTTAACGATGGTAACGAAAAGTGGGATTACGGTGAAAACAGAAGAAGAAGATACAGAAGAATACTATCAAATTACAGTGAAGATTCCTAAAAAGAAAAAAGTGTAATAAATTATTTTGGAAAAATAATTTATGATCAAATTTATCACTGTACAAGGGAGATATCTCAGAAGGTTTATAGAGATATCTCCTTTTTTGTATTTATTCTTAATATTTTATACAACTCTCTTCAAATTTTTTGATAGAATGAAAGTTAGATAGCGGATTAAATAGTGATTTTACAAATGATTTGTCAAAGTAAACTTTGATAGATGAAAGCAGGTGCTTTTAAATGGGTAGAATTATAGCAATCGCCAATCAAAAGGGTGGCGTAGGTAAAACAACAACTTCGGTCAATTTGAGCGCTTGCCTAGCATACTTAGGTAAGAAAGTGCTTTTAATTGATACTGATCCGCAGGGGAATACAACAAGTGGACTTGGTATTAATAAAGGGGAAATACAGGGTTGCATTTATGATGTGCTCATTGATGATGAAGATGTTCAAAATGTCATTCAAAAAACAAATGTAGAAAATTTATCTATCGTGCCAGCAACAATCTCACTTGCAGGTGCAGAAATTGAATTGGTTTCGACTATTTCCCGAGAAGTACGTTTAAAACATGCCTTACAAAATGTGAAAGAGGATTTCGATTATATAATTATTGACTGTCCACCATCTTTAGGGCTTTTAACAATCAATGCGTTAACAGCTTCAGATGCGCTTATTATTCCTGTACAATGTGAATATTATGCATTGGAAGGGTTAAGTCAATTACTATCAACAGTTCGCCTCGTTCAAAAGCATTTGAATCAACAGCTTTACATCGATGGCGTTTTATTAACAATGCTAGATGCACGCACAAACTTAGGCTTACAAGTTATTGAGGAAGTGAAAAAATATTTCCAAGATAAAGTATATAAAACAATAATCCCCCGTAATGTGCGATTAAGTGAGGCACCAAGTCATGGTCAACCAATCATCACTTATGATGCAAAATCTAGAGGTGCAGAAGTTTATTTAGAGATGGCGAGGGAAGTGATTAAAAATGGCTAAAGGTCTAGGAAAGGGTATTGGGGCATTATTTCCAGGAGAGTCTTTAGAACACAGTGGTCAAGTGGAAGAAATCCAATTAGATTTAATTGTTGCGAACCCATTTCAGCCACGTAAAATTTTTGATGAAGAAAGTTTACAAGAATTAGCTGATTCTATTAAAGAACATGGAATTTTGCAGCCAATTGCTGTACGTAAAAAAGCACGCAAGTTTGAAATTGTTGCGGGAGAGCGTCGTTACAGAGCTTGTCTATTAGCTGGCCTCGAGGTTATTCCTGTCATTATAAAAGAGCTATCAGATGCACAAATGATGGAGCTTGCTATTTTAGAAAACCTCCAACGTGAGGATTTAACTGTTATTGAAGAAGCAGAAGCCTATCAGAGTTTAATGGAAAACTTACATTTAACTCAGGAGGAGTTATCGAAGCGATTAGGAAAAAGTAGACCACATATTGCCAATCACGTTCGGCTACTGGCATTACCAGAAGATGTACGTAAATTGATGAATGATGGAACTTTATCGATGGGGCAGGGACGGGCATTACTCGGCTTAAAAAATAAAAGAAGAATATCAGAAGTGGCTAATAAGGTAATAAATCTAGGATTGAATGTACGTCAAGTTGAATTATTAGTGCAAAACTTAAATGAAGAAGTTTCACGTGAAACAATCCCTCCTAAGAAAAAAGATATCTTTGTAACTGCAAAGGAGTCTCAATTACGAGACTACTTTGGAACAAATGTTCAAATAAAGAAAACAAGCAATAAAGGGAAAATAGAAATTGAATTTTATTCTGAAGATGATTTAGAACGAATATTAGAAATATTAAACATACAGGAAGAATAAAATAATATTTCTATAACTTAATCAGAGCGCCAAGCAAATAGGCGCTCTCTATTTTTTAGAGAGAAAGAAGGCTTAAGTGTGGTATTACTAGGGGCATTGATAAATGCTGTGTTAATTATAGTAGGAGCATTAGTAGGGCGCATTTTTAAAAATATCCCTGAATCTATGAAATCTACGGTTCTTTCTATTATTGGTTTAGCCGTCACATTATTAGGGATAAAAATGGGCTTTGAAAGTGATAATTTTATTATATTGGTAGTAAGTTTAGTGGTAGGTACAGTAGTAGGTGAGTGGTTAGATTTAGATAAACAAATGAATCGTCTTGGTAAATGGGTAGAGAGTTTATTTCGTACAAAAAGGGATGACCAAAATCAAATTAGCATAGCAGAGGGCTTTGTCACTGCCTCACTAATTTTTGTTGTAGGATCAATGGCTGTTATAGGTGCTCTTGATAGTGGTCTTCGTAATGATCATAATGTACTCATTACTAAAGGATTAATAGATGGATTTACATCCATTATTCTAGCATCGA
Organism: Lysinibacillus sp. OL1; assembly: GCF_004332175.1. Lineage (NCBI taxonomy): Bacteria > Bacillati > Bacillota > Bacilli > Caryophanales > Bacillaceae > Lysinibacillus > Lysinibacillus sp. OL1. Next base: position 21,191 of record NZ_SJDS01000010.1, read on the forward strand.
CATTAGGTATAGGTGTAATGCTATCCGCTATACCTGTCTTTGTTTATCAAGGATTAATTGCTCTTTTTGCAGGTGTTATAAGTTCCTTTATCCCTGATGCCGCACTACAAATGTTCATTACAGAAATGACGGCTGTTGGCGGGGTTATGATTATGGCAATAGGGTTAAACATTGCAGGTTTAGCTAAGATCAAAGCTGCTAACTTGCTGCCAGGTATCGTCATTGTTGGTATTATGGTGGCTATCTTTTACATTTTTTAGTGAATAACGATGAGCAGCTAGTAATAATGCTCTTGAAAGCTTTTCAGCCATTGCATAAGAAATATGAAGTCTGGTATTTTGTAAAACAAGCATTTCCATAAAGCCTCCAATATTGACGATTCCTTTCACGGAAATGTCTCCAATTGGGGGTAATTCTTTTTTTACAGCTTTTCCAGGAAAAATGGGTCCACTTTGAACTGAAATATGACCAACATTTTGCTCACTGCCGAGACAGGCATCAATCGCAATAATGAATGGTTTTGTAGTATGATTGTGTAGCTGTTGCATTGTAGAATCTAGGTTTAGAGCATGTAAAGGATCTTCTAAGGAACCTACAATTTCATAAGGAAAGCTAACAGATTTTTTTAAAAAGCTACCAGTTAATGGACCAAGTGTATCACCCGTACATCGGTCACTGCCAATACAACAAAAAATTAGTCTTTCATGATGAAACGGTATATGTTCTAAAAATAATGTACTTAATTGCCAAACAGCATTTTTACTCTCATGATGAAGGGAATAAGGTAGTAACAAATTTGGTATAGTATTCATAAAAAAACTCACTTTCTTTTTATTTTTAGAAGTGCTCAATTTTTATGCAGTATACGCAAATTTTTAGCAAGTTATTCAAGAGGTGGTAATGATGGAAAAGAATAAAAAGTTAATGGAGAAATACTGGGACAAGCTCACATCTGAGGATCTTTGGGAAAAGGTTATTGATGCATCTATAGAAATTTTGCTCATTCTATTAGTATCGTGGATCGCTGTAAAATTAGGTAAAAAATTTATTAAAAAAGTGTTTTTAATCCGTATGCGTTCACCATTGAGCCACTCAGACCGACGCCAACGAACAATTTCAAGATTATTACAAAGCGTGATTTCCTATGTCGTTTATTTCTCTGCAATCATTGGTATACTTTCTTCCTTAAATATAAAGGTAGCAGGTTTATTAGCGGGTGCAGGAATTGTTGGTTTAGCAATAGGTTTTGGAGCTCAAAGCTTAGTAAAGGATGTTATTACTGGATTCTTTATTATTTTTGAAGACCAGTTTGGTGTAGGCGATTATATAAAAATAAATGCTGCAGAAGGTACAGTTGTAGAAATTGGCTTACGTACAACAAAAATTAATGGTGCTACTGGTGAACAGTTCATCATTCCCAATGGTGCCATAGGCGAAGTCGTCAATTATTCTGTTAACAACTCCAAAATTTTTATAGATTTACAAATGGCCACGGATGCTGACTTTGAGAAAGCAGAAGGGATTATTAATAAGTATTTAGAGACATTGCCTAAGATGCATAAAGAATTAATTGCAGCTCCAGTATTTCTAGGTGTGCAAAATGTTAAAGGGACAGAAGTAACCATTCGTATAGTTGCTGAAACATTACCGCAGCAACAATATGGAGTAGCACGTACCATACGCCGCGATATTACGAAACTCTTTGAAGAAAATAATATACCAATGGTCTATCCAAAAATGATGTTCTATGGCAAAGATGAGGGGAGAAGTGTGTAAGATGGAGGCAAAAAAATTTGGTTTAAATGATATTGTTGAAATGAAAAAACAACATCCATGCGGTACCAACAAATGGAAAATTATTCGTATGGGGGCGGATGTACGTATCAAATGCGAAGGATGTCAGCATAGTGTCATGATTCCACGTCGTGAATTTGAGAAAAAAATGAAAAAGGTTTTATTTTCTGCGGAAGAGTCGTAACATCAGGCATATTAGACTTTTTCTGGGTGAATCAATATAATAGATAAGGTTATATGAGAGAAAATTTGAACTGAGTATAGAAAGGTTGTGTCCATCCATGGCATTAACAGCTGGAATCGTTGGTTTACCTAACGTTGGAAAATCAACATTATTTAACGCAATAACAAAAGCGGGCGCATTGGCTGCAAACTATCCATTCGCAACGATCGATCCAAACGTTGGTATAGTTGAAGTACCTGATGCACGTTTAGATAAATTAACAGAATTAGTGGTACCGAAAAAAACTGTGCCAACTGCATTTGAATTTACAGATATCGCTGGAATTGTTAAAGGTGCCTCCAAGGGTGAAGGATTAGGAAATAAGTTCCTAGCTCATATTCGTGAAGTAGACGCAATTTGTCAGGTAGTACGTTGTTTTGTAGACGAAAACATTACTCACGTTTCTGGTGCAGTAGATCCAATTGACGATATTGAAGTTATTAATCTAGAGCTTGCACTAGCTGACTTAGAATCTGTGGATAAACGTTTACAACGAGTTAGCAAAATGGCGAAACAAAAAGATAAAGAGGCTATGCTAGAGGAGCCAGTGCTTCTAAAAATTAAAGAGCAACTAGAAAACGGTAAACCAGCTAGAGCAGCTGAGTTATCAGATGATGAATTGAAGGTAATTAAAGGTCTTCATCTGCTAACAATTAAACCAATGCTTTATGTAGCAAACGTTTCAGAAGATGAAGTAGCAGATGCAGACAACAACGAGTATGTGAAAAAAGTACGTGAGTATGCATCCGCTGAAGGTGCACAGGTCATTACTATTTGTGCAAAAATTGAAGAAGAAATTTCTGAGTTAGATGATGAAGAAAAAGCTATGTTCTTAGAAGAATTAGGAATTAAAGAATCTGGTTTAGATCAACTAATTCGTACTTCTTATGACTTATTAGGTCTAGCTACTTACTTCACTGCAGGTGTACAGGAGGTACGTGCCTGGACGTTCCGTAAAGGAATGAAGGCACCTCAATGTGCAGGTATTATTCATACTGACTTTGAACGCGGCTTTATTCGTGCAGAAACAGTGGCATATGATGATCTTCTTGAGGCAGGTTCTCAAGCAGCGGCTAAGGAAGCTGGTAAAGTACGTCTTGAAGGTAAAGAATATGAAGTACAAGATGGCGATATTATGTTATTCCGCTTTAATGTATAAAAAACTTACAAGGGCAATCTAAAATGGTTGCCCTTTTTCGATTGCATCGTTATCAGAATTTTTAATGTATGGAGGCGACTTATGAATGAATCCTGTGCAAATTAAGGAACGTGGTTTAGAGTTTGAGCAGCTGGGGATGCTACCACAAGATGTCTTAGATTATATTTATGAACAACGATTATTCAAATTGTTCACGCCAAGAGAATTAGGTGGTATGGATTTAAATTTAGTAGAAGGTGTAAAGATATTTCAACAGATGTCTGCACTTGATGGCAATTTTGGATGGCTCATTACTATTGGTACAGGTGGAAACGCATTTATTCCAACATTCAGTAAGGAAATTTGTGAAAAAATCTATTCTCCTAAAGAAGCAGTTATAGCAGGGAGTGGATATCCAACAGGGATAGCTGTAAAAACAATTGGAGGCTATTATGTAACAGGGCAATGGAAGTATTGTAGTGGCTCTAATTATGCATCAACATTTACGATGAATTGTTTAATTGAAGAAGATGGTATCAAAACCGAAAAAATTATTAGCTGCTCAGTAAATCCACATGATGTAGAAATTTTGAATGATTGGTCTGCAATGGGTTTAAAGGCAACAGCTAGTCATACAATCCGTGTAAACAATGTTTGGGTACCACAGGAAGCTACTTTTCAATTAGGGGTCATCAGAAATGATTATAGCAATTCAGTACATAGCTTTCCATTTACCACTTTTGCAGAGGCTTCTTTTTTAGGCGTTTGTCTTGGGATGACAGAGAATTTTTTAGAAGAAGCTTTTGCTTTAATGAAGCAACGAAATCATGATGGAAGCAGAACTGAACGAATTGGAGCCTTCCAATTTTTATGGATGCAGCAGCATAAACGTTTCAAGCAATGCGAGGAACAGTTTTATGCAACATTATCTGTCTTTTGGCAACAGCATCAAAAAGGTGAACAATTAACGGAAGAGGAATTATCACAATTTACTCAATTGGCTAAGGATATAGCTACTGCATGCTTAGAGATAGCGAATAATTTAATACGCAGTCTCGGTATGGATGCCATTACAGAAACATCTACGATTAACCGTATTTGGAGAAACTTATATACAGCAGCCCAGCATGGATTTTTAACTCCTTAAAGTATAAATAGAATCTGTAGTTGTTCATTTCTAATCTACAGATTCTATTTAATTATGTAGTCTTACTTTAATGATGATCCTTTTCCTGCAATAGATAAACATACAGCTTTGGTAATTTAGGATCATCCTGTACGATAGCATTACGTGGATATTTGCGTAGCTCTTTATACATGGCAAAATCGCCTACAGCTCCAGCTATTAACACCGCCCCTATCAATATTAAAACAGTACTGTTAAGATAAAACCCAACAATGGTTGGGAGTACTCCAGTCATCCAGAATGGCAGTAATAAAGCTTTTTTCATAGCATGGTTGGGGAGAGGTTGCTCAGTAGTTGCATAGGCAATACCTTGCTCTAAATTTACGCCATATTTCAAAGCTTTAAAGGGAACTTTGCCAAAAATCATAAAGCCAATTAAATGAAAAGCCTCGTGTAGGATAATAAAAATTATATACAGCACAACAAATAGTGCTGTGCCACCAATCATCTTCCAAAAAGAAAAATGGAAATCTTTAAAGCAAATATATTGGATGGCAATAAATAATATGACAAGACCACTTGTCATCACAAGATTGTCAATCATTAACTTCTTTAAATCTAATTCGATAACGATAGGCTCCTTATCGTTGGTTAACATGAAGGCACTCCTTTCATAGATAATGAAATATACTGCCATTATATAACGAATTATTAGTTTGTGACTTGAAAGACATGTACCTATATGTTACAATTCATTGATGTGAGTAATAATTAATTACTTGCTCCTTGCTCCCTTAATTAGGAGAGCCTAAGTCCATAAGGAGGTGTAAACAGATGAGAAAATACGAATTAATGTACATCGTACGTCCGAACATTGAAGACGAAGCGAAGAAAGCTTTAGTTGAACGTTTCAACGAAATGTTAACTTCTAACGGTGCAGAAGTCATCGAATCAAAAGAGTGGGGCAAACGCCGCTTAGCTTATGAAATTCAAGACTTCCGCGAAGGTTACTACCAAATCGTAAAAGTAAACGCTACTTCAGATGCAATCAACGAGTATACACGTCTTGCTAACATCAGCGAAGACATCATTCGCCACATTGCAGTTCGCGAAGAAGCTTAATAATTAATTTTTTACAAAACGCTGAAAAGGAGGTTGTATTCTGATGATTAACCGTGTCGTATTAGTTGGAAGACTAACAAAAGATCCTGAGCTACGTTATACACCGAATGGAGTTGCGTCTACAAGATTTACAGTAGCTGTAAACCGTGCATTCTCAAATCAACAAGGTGAACGCGAAGCTGATTTCATTAGCTGTGTTGCTTGGCGTAAACAGGCTGAAAACCTAGCGAACTTCATGCGAAAAGGAAGTTTAATTGGGGTAGAAGGTCGTATCCAGACAGGCAGTTATGAAGGACAAGATGGTAAGCGCGTATACACAACAGATGTCGTGGCGGATAGCGTACAGTTTTTAGAACCCCGTAATGGTAGCGGTGCTCCTGCTCCTCAATATGGTGGACAAACTTACGGTAATAACCAACCGTCATATGGCGGTGGTCAACCACAACAACAGTTTGGTGGCGCTATGCCAGGGCAGGGTTCCTATGGCGGCGATTCGTATCAGCAAAATCAACCACCTATGAATCAGCCGAATTATACACGTGTAGATGAGGATCCATTTGCGAATAGCAAAGGGCCAATAGAAGTATCTGAGGATGATCTTCCATTCTAATGCTTCTAAATGATAAAAAAAGATAAGGAGGAGACACACTATGGCACCACGTCGCGGAGGCCGCAAACGCCGTAAAGTTTGCTACTTCACTGCTAATAACATTACGCATATCGACTATAAAGATGTAGATTTATTAAAAAAATTCATCTCTGAGCGCGGTAAAATTTTACCACGTCGCGTAACTGGCACTAGCGCTAAGTACCAACGTAAATTAACTTCAGCTATCAAAGTATCTCGTATCATGGGATTACTTCCATTCGTAGCAGAAGATAAATAAAATTTATTTATTAATAAAAGCACAACAAGGTTTTCATAACCTTTGTGGTGCTTTTTTTTATTTATACTGTTTTCTCAAATATTGTTGCTATAAAGGAAAGTTAGGATTATTCAACAATCGTGCACGATTGTTGAAGATCGTTATTGAACTTAAAGCACCAGGTTAGTTCAATAAGAAAAAAGAGCTGCATACGCAACTCAATGATTTTCATCTAATCATTAACATATATTTACCCCCTAGAATATATGTTAATGGTATAAAAATTGGATAAATCTTCACAAAACGGAAAAGCTTACAAATGGCACTTGGAGAGGACATTACAGGGGAACAGTTTCTGCTTGGGTTGAATAAATTATCAAATGTAAAATTATTTCAAGCTCACCTATTCGGTGGGCTTGTTTTATTTAAGGAACGATAGATATGGCAAAGGATCAACGATAGGTACCTAAAATGACATTCTTAATTACACAATATAATAAGATTAGATTCGGATAGAAGACTATTGGAAAATATTTTTCCAATTTTTATGCATCGATCAGTTTTTAGGTAAGATTATTTTCTAAAATTATTTTATATAAAATGTCACCAAATGGTAATTTCATGTGTGTTATAAGTGAAAGGAGTTGATGGATGTTGCAACAATTAGTTTGGTCGAACGAACTAGATATAGAACGAATTGTTGATAAATATGGAAATATGCTTTTTAGAATGTGTCTTGTTATTCTATGCAATGAGAATGACGCAGAGGATGTCGTACAAGACACTTTTATTACCTATCTAACTAAATCTACACCATTTAACGATTCAGAACATGAGAAAGCATGGTTGATTACTATTGCTACAAATCGTTGCAAAAATATGAGAAGGTACAATATTATTCGTAAACATATGGATATCAATGATTTGCAACTATATTGTAAGGATGATGAAAACTATGGTTTAATCGAACATCTTATGAGATTGCCAAATAAACATAAGATTGTATTGTTACTTTATTATGTAGAGGGCTATAAAGTAGATGAAATAGCAAAAATACTTGCCATTACTACTTCAGCAGTTAAAAAGCGATTACAACGTGGAAGAGAGCTTATTCGAGAAAGATATCGAAAGGAGAATGAAATATGAACTTTGATAAGATTAAAGAAGCTGTTAATTCTATTGAAATGTCAAAAACTATGAAAAATCGTGTGAAAAAGAATTGCAATATTATAGAAAAGAAAAATTTTAAAGGGCGGATTTCTGTAGCTTGTGCATTTGGATTCCTATTGTTAATTATGATAGGTATTCCATTTTTAGATAATAACGAAAACTTTCGAGTCGCAAATTTTACAATCACAGCTTATGCATTGAGTGATAATGCGAATCAGCCTAATACCAAACTTTCATCAGATAAAGCTACTTTTGAATTATCAACTGAAGCTAGAGGTAGTACAACTGATATAACTGGAGATGTAGGTAATTTAATCTTTACAAAGCTTATGCTAAATATAAGTGGAGAACATATCGACTCAATCACTTATACCATTAGCAAAGGCAAGTTTATAGAGGATGTTACACTTACAGCTAAAGAATATACAGACAAAGACTGGTTATTATCAGAAAAGATATTTATGATTGGAAGTTCGCCTGGTTCAGATATATACAATGGTACAAAGGAAATTGGAAATACCTATACGGTTAAGTATAATGAACAGGATAAATATAAATATTCACTTGCAATTCCTCATGATGGCAATTTGGTAATAGATGACGACATAATAATCAAAGTAATTGTAAAATATACAGATGGAAGCTCTGAACAACAAGATATTGTTGTAACTCAAGAATCAAATTCTATTTCATTAAAGCTTAATTAAAATAATCGAGATGATAATACTACTGTACAAAGAACCAAGTTAACTAGAGAAAAGAAAAACTAGTAGAAAAATCTATAGGATAGATTAGAAACCAAACATTGACGAGGATACTAATTACTCTTGGTAGTATTGTTGGGTACGGAATTTATGTTGAATTTAGTTAAATTAGTTAGTATCATGGGATTACTTCCATTCGTAGCAGAAGATAAATAAGATTGATGACATTAAGGTAACTGATCTTACATCAATTTTAACTACCAGCATATTACGATATTCGTATCGGGTATGCTGGTTTTTTGTTATGGTTAAAAAGAAAATTATCAGCTACTTAGGTAAAAGTTCGAATTAAAATTGAAAAAATAATGACAATGTACATAGTGATCTAAGTGATTTTTGTTCAATACTATGAAAAAATGGTACAATAAAGGGTAGTAAGTTTGACTGAAAAAAAGGAAGGTTTTCAATGCCGAATAATCAAACAAAAGCGCTTGTACAAGGCTCAATGATGGTTGCACTTTTTACAATCTTAATGTTAATTTCTGCATATGTACCATTCATCTTTATAGTAGCTTTATTATTCGCTCCACTACCGATTGCTTGGTATAGCGCAAATTACAAGCGTTCCACATCCATACTCGTAGCAATAGTAGGCTGTATCCTAACCACTATAACGAGTGGAATATCCATGCTGCCATTTGCCTTTATTTTAGGGTTAGTAGGTGTCGTTATGGGTAACGCCATTTATTTGAAGAAGAGTAAGCTTTATTTATTTATGTCAACGGGGATTGCTAATCTCCTTTCAATGGCAATTGTTTATGTTGCTTATGTAAAGCTTTCAGGGATTGACTTCATCAGCATGAGTTTAGAGATGGCACGTAAAAATTATGAGCAATCTAATGAATTTGCGAAGAATGTCACAGGCCAAGTAGCCATTAATCCAGAGCAGCTTGAGGCAATCTTTAAAACAATTGAACTGACTATGCCTGCAACGATAACAATCTCAGCATTTTTTGCTGCATTTATTATCATTACAGTCAATTTACCAGCTCTAAAACGACTAGGGGTAGATGTTCCAAAATTTGCTCCATTCCAAAATATGAGATTACCACGCTCTATTTTATGGTATTACATGATTGTTTTATGTATTAATTTATTCATGCGTCCTGAGGCTGGCTCTACACTAGATATTATTGTATTAAATGTTTCTTATATTTTATGGTTGTTACTGATTTTACAAGGAATATCTTTTATCCATTATTTTATCTCTAAAAAGGGGATGCCAAATGGAGTTAAATGGGTAGCCACTTTATTAGCAATTCCATTATCATCCTTTATGATCTTACTCGGTATTGTTGATTTAGGTTTTGACGTACGTTCACTTGTAAAGGGGAAGACTAAAGAATAAGGGGCTGATTGTAATGGGGACATTTAGAAAACGACCAATTCGCTATCCGCTTTTTGTTCTTTCCATATTTGGAACTGTGACGTTCGTGCTTCTATGTATTTGGAATATCGGGATAGGCATCGGTTATGGTGTAGGTTTTGTTTTACTGATGGCCTACACATGGAAAGTAGAGAAGATAGCTTTTGAGGAAACAGAAAAGCACATTGAATCTATCTCCTTCCGTATGAAAAAAGTAGGGGAAGAGGCACTGCTTGAAATGCCAATAGGGATACTGCTGGTTAATGAGCAGTATGAAATCGAATGGTCTAATCCATATATGCAAGGCATTTTAAATATGGAATCATTAGTTGGAGAAGGTATTGTAAATATATCGGATGACATCTATGTATTAATGAAGACCGAGGAGACTAATGAGGCGACGATTACACTACGTGATCGGAAATATCGTGTTTATTATAAAAAAGAGGAACGACTACTGTATTTCTTTGATATAACTGAACAGATTGCCATTGAAAAGCAATACTATGCAGACCGTACAGTAATCGCTATATTGTTTGTCGATAATTACGATGAAATTACGCAAGCCATGGACGATCAACCACGTAGTTTAACCAACACAATGGTTACTTCAATTGTCAATGAATGGGCTGCAGAGCATGGTGTGTTTGTCAAACGAATATCATCTGATCGCTTCTTAGCAGTATTAAATGAATCCATTTTAACGGAGCTAGAAAAGAAAAAATTTGCTATATTAGATACCATTCGAGAAAAAACAGCTCAAAAGAATTTATCATTAACATTAAGTATTGGGGTAGGAGCTGGTTCATCCTCATTAGTGGAGCTTGGTGAGTTGGCACAATCAAGTCTTGATCTTGTATTAGGACGTGGTGGAGACCAAGTGGCGATAAAGCAACCTACTGGAAAACTTAAATTCTATGGTGGAAAAACAAATCCAGTCGAAAAACGTACACGTGTTAGAGCGCGCGTTATTTCACATGCATTACGCGATTTAATTCAAGACAGTGACCAAGTGTTTGTTATGGGACATAAAAATCCTGACATGGACTCCATTGGTGCTTCTGTAGGTGTACGGAAAATGGCACAAATGAATGATGTAAAGGGCTATGTCATTATCAATTTTGATGAATTAAATGGTAGCGTTACACGATTAATGAATGAAATAGAGAGTAAATCAGATTTCTATGAAAATTTCCTTACACCAGAGGAAGCCGCTGGTAAAATGACTGAGAAATCGTTGCTCGTTATTGTTGATACACATAAGCCGAATTTAGTAATTGATGCACACCTATTGAAATTAGCTGAAAAGGTGGTTGTAATCGACCATCATCGTCGAAGTGAGGACTTTATCGAAAATCCTACACTCGTTTATATGGAGCCATATGCGTCGTCCACAGCAGAGCTAGTGACAGAGTTACTAGAATATCAGCCGAAGCGTGCAAAAATTAATATGCTAGAAGCTACTGCATTACTAGCGGGTATTATCGTTGATACCAAAAGCTTTACACTTCGAACAGGAGCACGTACATTTGAAGCAGCTTCTTACTTACGAACAAATGGTGCCGATACAGTATTGGTCCAACGTCTCTTGAAGGAGGACGTGGACACATATATAGAGCGCTCCAAAATTGTGCAAACAGTTAAGTTCGTAAAACCAGGAGTAGCTGTTGCTGTAGGTGAGGAATCAAAAGTGTATGACTCTGTCTTAATTGCGCAAACAGCAGATATTTTACTAACGATGAAGGATGTTAGTGCATCCTTTGTCATTGCACATCGGGCAGATGGCAAAATTGGTATAAGTGCACGCTCACTTGGTGAGGTCAATGTACAGCTAATTATGGAGAGGCTTGGCGGTGGTGGACATTTAACGAATGCTGCCTGCCAAATAGATGCTAAATCCATCGATGGTGTGAAAAAACATTTAGAAGAGGCCATAAATGAGGTCTTTGAAGGGAGTTCTGACTAATGAAAGTAGTATTTTTAAAAGACGTTAAAGGAAAAGGAAAAAAAGGTGAAATTAAAAACGTAGCTGATGGCTATGCACAAAATTTCCTAATCAAGAATGGCTATGCAGCGGAAGCAAATGCGCAAGCTTTAAGCCAAATAGAGGGGCAAAAGAAATTAGAGGCCAAAAATGCTGCTGCCGAATTAGCTGAAGCACAAGCATTAAAGGAAAAAGTAGAAGCACTAACAGTTGAGCTAAAAGCAAAATCAGGTGATGGTGGCCGCTTATTTGGCTCAGTATCTACAAAGCAAATTGCTGATGCATTACAAAAAGTGCACGGCATTAAAATTGACAAACGTAAAATGACTTTACCTGATGGGATTCGTTCACTTGGCTTTACAAATGTTCCTGTAAAACTACATCATGAAGTATCAGCAACGTTAAAAGTACATGTAACGGAAGAATAAGGAGCGACAATCCATGAGTGAACCGATGATGGACCGCGTTCCACCGCATAACCGGGAGGCGGAGCAATCGGTTATCGGTGCTATCTTCCTTGAGCCACAGGCATTAATAACAGCATCAGAAATTTTATTGGCAGATGATTTTTATTTAAATGCCCATAAGAAAATTTTCGAAACGATGTTGCGCTTGAGTGATCAAGGAAAAGCGATAGATGTTGTAACAGTTACAGAAGAATTATCAGCTAAAAAAGAGATTGAGGACGTTGGCGGGCTTTCTTATTTACTAGAGCTCGCCAATGCTGTCCCTACAGCTGCCAATGTCGCTCATTATGCCAAAATCGTTGAGGAAAAGGCCCTCTTACGACGATTGATTCGAGTGGCAACGAAAATTGTCGAGGACGGCTATACGCGTGAAGACGAAGTAGAGGCATTATTAGGCGAGGCAGAGAAGAAAATGATGGAGGTTGCCAATCGAAAGAATGCAGGTGACTTTAAGCATGTTAAAGATGTGCTAGTGGAAACTTTCGATAATATTGAGCAACTGCAATCACAAAAGGGAGAAGTAACGGGTATCCCGACTGGCTTCCGTGATTTAGATAACATTACTGCAGGCTTTCAACGCAACGATTTAATCATTGTTGCTGCTCGTCCATCTGTAGGGAAAACAGCCTTTGCATTGAATGTCGCGCAAAGTGTTGCTGTACAAGCTCGTGAAAATGTTGCAATCTTTTCTTTAGAGATGGGTGCAGAGCAACTGGTCATGCGTATGCTTTGTGCAGAAGGAAATATAGATGCACAAGTTTTACGTACAGGTGCTTTAACTACAGAAGATTGGGGTAAACTAACTATGGCAATGGGTAGTTTATCGAATTCAGGGATTTTTATTGATGATACTCCAGGTGTACGTATCAATGAAATCCGTGCAAAATGTCGTCGTTTAGCTCAGGAGAATGGACTAGGAATGATCTTAATTGATTATTTACAGTTGATTCAGGGGAGCGGCAAGCCAGGAGAAAACCGTCAGCAAGAGGTATCAGAGATTTCTCGTTCCTTAAAGGGATTAGCCCGTGAATTAAAGGTACCTGTTATTGCGTTATCACAGTTGTCTCGTGGTGTTGAGCAACGACAGGATAAACGGCCAATGATGAGTGACTTACGTGAATCGGGAAGTATTGAGCAAGATGCTGATATTGTTGCGTTTTTATACCGTGATGATTATTACGATAAAGAATCTGAGAATAAAAATATGATCGAAATTATCATTGCGAAACAACGTAATGGTCCAACAGGAACCGTTACATTGGCCTTTAAAAAAGAATTCAATAAATTCATTAATGTGGATTGGTCACAAATGCCACCGCCACCGCCACGTGATTAGTCAAGTTACTCGTCATTCAGATAAGTTGCCTATTAGTAATGAAATATTACCCTTAGAATAAATTAATCTGAATGTTCGATAATATTCATACCATTCTGTTATTAAACACGAACGTTGAATCAGATTTTTTGATTTTATGTTCGTGTTTTTTCGCTATTTTTTATTGACGAGTTGTTTCTATCATTGTTACAATAATTGAGGCTTGAAAATTGAGATACAAAGGTATCTAACGGAGGTGCTGATTATGACATCAGTAGTAGTTGTAGGAACACAGTGGGGAGACGAAGGAAAAGGTAAAATTACAGATTTCCTTTCGCACAAAGCCGATGCCATCGCTCGTTTTGCCGGTGGAGATAATGCAGGACATACCATTAAAATTGATGGTGAAACTTATAAATTACATTTAATTCCATCAGGGATCTTCTATAAAGATAAAACTTCAGTAATTGGTAATGGATTAGTTGTGAATCCAAAATCATTAGTAACAGAGCTTAAAGGTTTACAAGAGCGTGGTATTAATACAGATAATCTACGTATTTCTAATCGTGCACATGTGATTTTGCCTTATCATATTAAACAAGATATTGCGGATGAAGAAAGTCGTGGAGACAATAAAATCGGCACAACTTGTAAAGGTATTGGACCTTGTTATCAAGATAAAGTAGCACGTATTGGGATCCGTATGGCTGACTTACTTGATAAGGAAATCTTTGAGGAAAAACTACGTCATAATTTAGCCATTAAAAATAAGTTATTTGAGAAATTCTATGAAGTTGAAGGCGTAACATTCGAAGAAATTTTCGAGGAATACTATGGTTACGGACAAGAAATTGCTAAGTATGTTACGGACACGTCTAAAATTTTGAACGATGTCCTTGATGAGGGCGGTAAAGTGCTATTCGAAGGTGCACAAGGAATTTTACTTGATGTCGATCAAGGTACGTATCCATATGTAACATCTTCAAATCCTGTTGCTGGGGGAGTAGCAATTGGTGCAGGTGTTGGGCCATCACGCGTAACAAGCGTTATTGGTGTATCTAAGGCCTATACATCTCGAGTAGGAGATGGACCATTCCCAACGGAGTTGTTCGATGAAGTAGGTCAACAAATTCGTGAGGTTGGTCGCGAATATGGTACAACAACAGGTCGTCCACGTCGTGTAGGCTGGTTCGACACAGTCGTTGTACGTCACTCACGCCGTGTAAGTGGCATTACTCATCTTGCTCTTAACTCTATCGATGTTTTATCGGGCTTAGAAACAGTGAAAATTTGTACAGCCTATAACTATAAAGGTGAAACAATCACAGAGTATCCAGCAAATCTTCATATCATTGAACAATGTGAGCCGATTTATGAGGAGCTTCCAGGCTGGTCTGAGGATGTAACAAGCTGCAGAACTTTAGAAGAGCTACCTGAAAATGCACGCCGCTATGTGGAGCGTATCAGCGAACTAACGGGCATTCAAATTGCTACTTTCTCTGTTGGACCTGCACGTGAGCAAACAAACGTGTTAGTGGACGTTTGGGAAGCATAATGAAATAAAATGAAAGGGCGTGCCAAATGCGGCATGCCCTTTTTTAGTGAATATCTTTCTTCTTAAAGCGACCACCTTTTACCTCGGCGATATTACCGATGGCTAGAAAAGCATTGTCATCTATTTCAGCGACGATTGTTTTCAATTTAGATTCTTCTAAACGAGTAATAACGGTAAATATGACTTTCTTGTCATTCCCCGTATAAGCTCCTTCTCCGTGAAGGAAAGTAACGCCACGACCAAGTCGATCCATAATCGTTTGTCCAATTTCATCAATGTCATCACTTATGATATACACAGATTTAGATTCTTCCAATCCTTGAATAACAATATCAATCATTTTATAGGCAATATAGTATGCAATGATGGAGTACATGGCTTGCTCCCAATTAAAAATAAATCCTGCCACCGTAAAAATAATGATATTGAAGAACATGATGATTTCTCCAACTGAAAAAGGTGTTTTGCTATTAGCTAAAATAGCTAATATTTCAGTTCCATCCAATGAACCTCCATAACGAATGACAATACCGACACCAACTCCTAAAATCATTCCTCCAAAAACTGTTGCCAATAATGTGTCTTCCGTAAATGGATGGATATTATGTAAGGCAAGTGTTGAAAATGAAAGTACGGTAATACCTAGACCTGTGGACAATGCAAAGGTTTTACCAATTTGTTTATAGCCTAAAAAAATAAAAGGTAAGTTTAAAATGAAGATGAAAATACCAAGGGGTAATTTTAATAAATGAGATGTGATAATGGAAACACCCACGATACCACCATCCATAATGTGGTTGGGTACTAAAAACAGTTCCAAGCCCAATGCCATTATAATCGCGCCTAGCGAAACCATAATAATTCTTGCAAAAACTTTACGCATGCTATTTTTCTGAGGTCTCAACACTTTTGTTGTGATCTCAGAGGTTTGTGAATCACTCAATTTAATCGCTCCAATCAAATAGTGTACCTTCTATATATATTTTATCGGAATATTAAAAAAGTAAAAAGTATTAAGTCAAAATTCACTTGAAAAAATTTGAGAATAGTATACAGATGATAGTTAAATTAATTTTGAGAACCAATATATGAATAAAATTACAGTATTTATAAACTATATAAAATATATTCTATGTAACAATAAGTAGATAAATAATACATTTACATTACAAAAGAGTGAAATCGTTCAAACGTCATTTTCTTTATGGTACATTATAGGGGTGCAAAAAATCCTTGTGGGTAAATCATCCTACAGTAGGGTAAAGTTGGAAGGGGCTTTATTGATGAATTCGTTTTGGAAGAGAAAAGAAGAAAACAATAGATTCACCTACAATTTTTCTTCTTTTAAAAAGGCTTCAATCGTTGTAGTTTTAATGACAAGCCTAACAATTAACATGGGATTTGCTAAGGAATATAACAAAGAAAACTTAAATAAAATTTACCACGTCTATGTGGGGAATGAATATATTGGTGCAGTATCTGATGAGAAAGCAATTCAAGAAATAATTGCATCAAAAGAGAAAATGGCAAGTCAGCAATTCAAAGGTTTATCCATTGATGCTAGCTCAGCTGTTAAAATAATCCCAGAACAAGTATTTACAAATGAAACAAAAGATGCAGAAACATTATCAAAACTTAAGCAATCTTTAGTGGCCAAATCAGATGCCTTTACATTATTAGTAAATCATAAACCAGTAGTATCACTAAAGAATACGGAAGCTTATGAGAAAACTGTTCAAATGTTAAAGCTACAATATGTTTCTCAGCAAGAATTAGATAACTTATCAAAACGCCAAGCTAGCAATAATCTACCAGAATTAAAAGATGGTGAGGCTAGACTTCTAAATGTTTCCTTTAAACAAGGCGTTTCAGGGTTATCACAAAAAGTGACACCAACTGATATATTATCACCTGAGCAAGCCGTGAAGTTTTTAATGACAGGCTATCTTGAGCAAGAAACATATAAAATTGAATCAGGAGACGTGTTAGGGTCAGTTGCTAAAAAACATAATTTAACAACAAGTGAACTACTAGCTCTAAATCCTGGTATTACTGTAGATACAGTTTTACAAATTGGACAAGAAATAAATGTTACTGTGGCAAAGCCATTTGTAACACTTGAAGTAAAAAAGGAAAAGAAAGTTGCGGAAGTCATTCCGTTTAAAAAAGTAATTGAAGAAGATCCTACAATGTATAAAGGTGAAAAGGTCATCAAGCAAGAAGGTGTTAATGGAAAAAAAGAAACAACTTATGCATTAACATCTGAAAATGGTACACAGACATCAAAAGTTGCCTTAGAGGAAAAAATACTTCAACAACCAGTAGATGAAATTGAAGTAGTTGGTACAAAGGTTATTTCTTCACGTGGAACTGGAGAATTTGCATGGCCAGCAGTCGGGGGTTATATTTCAAGTGGTATGGGTGAACGTTGGGGAGCCTTCCATCGTGGTATCGATATCGCTCGACCAAGTAACTATAATATTTTAGCTGCTGATAATGGTGTAGTTGTTGCTGCTGGCACTTCTGGCACCTATGGTAATCGTATTGTTATTAATCACAATAATGGTTTTACAACACTTTATGGACATTTATCTTCAATTAATGTTGAAGTCGGACAAGTAGTGGAAAAAGGTTCTGTGATTGGTATTATGGGTTCCACTGGAAATTCGACAGGTACACATTTGCACTTTGAAGTTGAAAAGAACGGTTCATTAGAAAATCCGTTATCTTATGTAGGCCGATAAAACATGTTGAATAGAAGGCAGTCCGAATAATGGACTGTCTTTTTCTATTATTTCCCGAGAAATAATTGTTGAATTACATCGCTTTTTGTCACAGTATTAGAGGGATTGAATATCGATTAATGCATAGAATCCGAAAGCATGATAGAGTTAAGAGTAGTGAATTTACAAATACACATTGTTTAAGAATAGATAAGAAGCGAAAGGGAGAGTATGTATGAATAAAACAATTTTAGTTGTTGATGATGAGAAACCAATCGCAGATATTTTGCAATTTAATTTAATAAAAGAAGGCTATAAAGTTATTTGTGCTTATGATGGTGATGAGGCATTAAAGAAAGTAGAGGAAGAGCAACCAGATTTAATGCTTTTAGATATTATGCTGCCAAAGCGTGATGGAATGGAAGTTTGTAGAGAAGTACGTAAAAAATACGATTTTCCGATTATTATGCTAACAGCTAAAGGCTCTGAGATTGATAAAGTATTAGGATTAGAGATGGGTGCAGATGATTATGTTACAAAGCCATTTAGTACAAGAGAGCTGATTGCACGTGTAAAGGCCAATATGCGCCGTTTACAAGTAGTCGCTCCAACAGCAGAAGAGGCTGAGGAAGAGTCGAATGAGATTGTCGTAGGTTCACTTGTTATTCAACCAGATGCTTATTTAGTAATGAAGCGTGATGAAGCAATTGAATTGACACATCGAGAATTTGAGTTACTTCATTATTTAGGGAAACATATTGGACAAGTAATGACACGGGAGCATCTCCTACAAACAGTATGGGGCTATGATTACTTTGGTGATGTACGAACTGTTGATGTAACAATTCGCCGTTTACGTGAAAAAATTGAGGATAATCCTAGTCATCCCGCTTGGATTGTCACACGACGTGGTGTAGGTTATTATTTACGAAATCCTGAACAGGAGTAATAGGAATGCAGAAAGTGAGCTTCTTTAAATCCATTCATGTCAAACTAGTGCTGATTTATATTTTATTAATATTGCTTGCTTTACAAATTATCGGTATCTATTTCGCTCGTGAATTAGAAAGAAATTTGAAGAGCAACTTCCAAGATTCCATTTTTCAGCGAGTTGACTTGATGCAATATAGTCTTCGTGAGGAAATTTTAAAGGAACGCGATGAAAGCATGCCTAAACTAGAGGAGAGCCTAA
This sequence comes from Lysinibacillus sp. OL1, assembly GCF_004332175.1. Taxonomy (NCBI): domain Bacteria; kingdom Bacillati; phylum Bacillota; class Bacilli; order Caryophanales; family Bacillaceae; genus Lysinibacillus; species Lysinibacillus sp. OL1. Next base: position 39,996 of record NZ_SJDS01000010.1, read on the forward strand.
AGTCAATTGTTATGGAGTTTTCTACTGGTTTAAGGGATGTTTCAAATGGTGATATTTTAGAAATTCGTGTCATTGACAATAGACAAAGAATACTTGCAACATCTGAGCTTGAAAACCAAAATTTAATAGGTCAGCGCTCTAATACTGACCTTGTACGTCGAGCGATATCTGCCGAAACATTGTTTGATATTATTAAGCTGGACAATAAGACGAGAAATCGTGTGTGGGTATTAGCGAATCCCATTCGTGCGGGTGCAGGACCAGACGATGAAATCATTGGTGTACTCTATATTGAAGCCAATATTGAATCAGTTTTTGAACAAATGAATGATATTAATCAGATTTTCCTTGGTGGTACGGCAATGTCCTTGGTCATTACCATCTTCTTAGGTATTCTTGTGGCAAGAACGATTACACAGCCTATTGCTGATATGCGAAAGCAGGCTCAGGCAATGGCGAAGGGGAACTACTCTCGAAAGGTACGTGTATATGGTACAGATGAAATCGGCCAGCTAGCCATCACCTTTAATCATCTAACCAATCGTTTGCAGGAAGCACAATCGACCACAGAAGCTGAACGTCGAAAGCTCGATTCAGTTCTAAGTAATATGACAGATGGTGTAATTGCAACAGATCGTAAGGGACGTATTATTCTCATTAATGACCCTGCATTGGAATTACTGCATATTTCAAGAGATATTACATTAGGGCGTCCTATCGCCTCTGTATTGGGGATTGATCAGGAATATAGTTTTGAAGACTTAATTCATATGAATGATGCCGTGAATTTAAACTTCAGTACAGCGGATGCTCCCTATATACTTCGTGCTAATTTCTCTGTTATTCAAAAAGAAACAGGCTTTATTAATGGTCTGATTACTGTTTTGCACGATATAACAGAGCAAGAAAAGATTGAAATGGATCGTCGGGAATTCGTATCGAATGTATCACATGAGTTAAGAACGCCATTAACAACAATGCGCAGTTATTTAGAGGCACTTGCAGATGGTGCATGGAAAGATGAAAATATTGCTCCTACGTTTTTAAATGTGACACAAACCGAAACAGAGCGTATGATTCGTCTAGTAAATGATTTACTGCAGTTATCAAGAATGGATAGTTCAGATTACGAGTTGAATAAAGATATTGTCTTATTTAATTCATTCTTTAACCGCATTATAGACAGATTTGAAATGTCTAAGTCTGACAAGGTACATTTTGAACGATTATTCCCTGAAACCTCCTTTTATGTAGAAATTGATACGGATAAAATCACACAGGTTATTGATAATATCATTTCCAATGCTATTAAATATTCTCCAGATGGTGGCAATATTCGCTTTGGCTTTACGGGACAGGATGACATGTTGAAAGTCATGATTTCAGATGATGGCATGGGTATTCCTAAAGAAAATGTTGGCCGTATTTTTGATCGCTTCTATCGTGTGGATCGTGCCCGTGCTCGTTCTATGGGAGGAACAGGCTTGGGATTAGCTATTGCGCGGGAAATGATTGAAGCACACGGCGGTAAGATTTGGGCTGAAAGTGAAGAAGGACAGGGTACAACAATTTTCTTCACATTACCATATGATGCAGATGAATTTGGTGAGGCAGGTGAGTGGGAATGAAATATATAGAGCCAGTTAAATCTGTTGTATTATTTCTACTTGTTATGCTGAGTGTGATTTTAACTTTTTTAATTTGGACCTATACACCTGATTATAAATATATTGAAAAAACAGAGGGCGAGGAAATTTTAATTAAGCCGCAAAAGGATATGGAGGATATTATTCGACCATACAAGGCTATTTTCCGATCTGAAGAAGAGTTTACAGGCACAGTTTCTAATGCAGCTATGAAAGACATGATGAAAGTATTTAAAGGCTGGAATGTTTTAGATTTGGTGTCTGTAAACAATAATCTTTCTGCAAACTATGTGAATCAAATTATTGGCGCAGATCATCGAATGACAATATTTTTTACAGGAGAGATTCCTTTTTCAGCTTTTAACACAACCTTTCAGTTCACTGATAAGGAATTACCAGAAACAACGTTCAATCGTATGATTATAGATTGGAGTAATTACAATAGTAAAGAATTGATGTTGTATTACATTAGTGGTAATAACCAATCATTATTCCGCTCACATGTCAGTGTGCCAAACATGAATCAATTTATACAGGAAGTCATAGAGCCTGCCAAAAAATATGAGGTTTTTAAAGAAGTAGAAAGAGAAGGCTATACATCTCTTTATTTGGCGAACAGTAATATTGAATCTGTAAAATATACGTATTTTATTGAGGATATTACGCCAGAACTATTTAAAAATGTATTATTCCCAGATCCAAATATTGTGCAGCGGAATGTGGAAAGTGCATCCTCTGAAAAATATACAGATGGTATGTCGTTAATGACCTTAGAAACAAATCTTAAATCATTAAACTATGTTTATCCTGCTGCAGAAAGTAGTATTAGAGTCGAGCCATCCAAGCTTTTAAAGGATAGCTTTGAATTTATTAATGAGCATGGAGGATTTACGGCAGATTTCCGCTATGCTGCATCCAATACCAATAAAAATCAAATAGACTATCAAATGTATTTGCAAGGTTTCCCTGTCTATAGCAATCATGTTATTACACGAATGACAACGATTTGGGGAGATAGTCGAATTTTCCATTATAAGCGTCCATACTTCTCATTGGATATGGATATATCATTGGAGAAAGAAATCAAAGAATTAGCATCAGGTGCGGAGATCGCAGAGAGATTAAAAAGCGCTAACAGTATTCCTCTGTCTGATATCGACGAAATCGTCTTAGGCTATTATTTAACACAAAATCAAGAACAGAATATATTTATATTTGAACCTTGTTGGTTTGTTATTCGTAATGGTACATGGACTAAACTGACTCCTGAAGTATTAGGAGGTGTTAAAAATGGATTGGAATAGAACAAAATCTATTTTTATATTCGTTTTTTTAATACTGAACATCTTCTTGTATTCACTTTATGTCAATCGCTATAATGAAGCGAAAGATATTGAGGTACCAGGTGAAAGAACAATAGAAGCCCGTTTAAAGGATGATAATATTACGTATGGTACATTACCAAATAATATTGAATCTGCTTCGTATATGACAGCTCAAGTGCATAAATTCACACCAGACGAATTTAGTAATAGTAACCAGCAAGTTAAATTTAAGGATGATAATAATACAAAGGCTCGTGTTATTTTTATGAGGCCTGTTAAATTACGTAATGTAAGTGATGATGCAAGCTTTACAGATTTTGCCCTGGCAAACATCATTGAAGGTGCATCTTATGCTTTATGGAAAGTAGACCGCGAAGAACGAGTCGCGATTTTTTTCCAAAAGACAAACAATCGAATGTTCTATTATAGTGGTTCATTAAAAATAAAATGGAATGCTAATAACGAAGTAACAATGTATGAACAAACAATGATTGATAATATTGAAGAAATGGAACAGCAGGAAACAGTTATTCCACCACTTCAAATAATTCAAACTTTGTATGCAAAGGGACCGCTCAAGCCAGATTCTCGCATTACACAAATGAAACTAGGTTACTCAACGCTTGTTAAATTGACACGAACTCAGGTATTGGTGCCAACATGGGAAGTTCAAGTGAAATTATCTGATGGAACAAAAGAGGAGTACTTTGTGAATGCAGTAGAAGGTAAAGTCATCGAAATCCAGGAGGACAAGCAAGAGAGCGAAGAAGAAGACTGGGGAGTTGAATAATGCGATTTAGTGTTTTAGCAAGTGGCAGTACAGGGAATTCGATTTATGTAGAGAATGACGATCATGCTTTTATCGTTGATGCGGGTCTTAGTGGGAAAAAGATGGAGCAGTTATTTACAAAAATCGACCGTAATATGAAGCAGCTCAGTGGTATCTTTGTTACACATGAGCATAGTGATCATATTAAAGGAATTGGTGTACTATCACGGAAATATAATGTACCAATTTATGCAAATGCCAAAACGTGGCAGGCAATGGATGGGCTTATTGGGGACATTCCAGTAGAGCAACGTTTTGAATTTGAAATGGATACAGTGAAGCATTTTGGTTCTTTAGCTGTTGAATCCTTTGCTGTTTCACACGATGCAGCAGATCCAATGTTCTATACTTTTCATGAAAATGATCGCAAGCTTGTTATTATTACAGATACAGGCTATGTCAGTGATCGTATGAAAGGAATTATTCGAGGCGCTGATTCTTTTGTCTTTGAAAGTAATCATGATGTCAATATGCTACAAATGGGACGCTATCCTTGGTCTATTAAACGTCGTATTTTAAGTGATGTAGGACATGTGTCTAATGAGGATGCAGCAATTGCAATGAGTGAGGTTGTATTTGATAAGACGACCAATATTTATCTTTCACATTTAAGTAAAGATAATAATATGAAAGAGCTAGCACGTATGAGTGTCGCACAAACCTTACAATCTTGTGGCATCCTTGTTGGTGAGCATGTTCATCTATTTGATACGGATGCAGAAGAACCAACAAAATTGGTGACGGTTTAATCATAGGCTATTTAGATAAAATTTGAAGCTGTTCAACGCATAAAAAAATGCATTGAGCAGCTTTTTTTATGCCTATTTTATTTGTTTTTCATCTGATTTTAATGTTTGAATCGTAAGATTAGGGTAACAACTAATTAGATAGCACTTAAAGGAAAGGATGACGAACATGAGCTATTTCCAAGATGATGATAAAAACAGTGATTTCCTTAAAAAGGATGAAGTACCGAAATCACCTCTTCAAGAAAGACTAGAGCGCGAGGAGCAAGAAATGCAGACTAAGCGCATGAAAAAGAAAGGTGGAGGAGGTAAAGGCGGCTATTTCTTTAGTGGTCTGGTCGGTGTCATTATAGGTGCTTTACTTGTGTGGCTTATGCTACCAGGACTTGTCAATCAAATGCCTGGAACAACAACAAGTAATACAGGAAAAAATAACACAACAATTAATCAGGTAGCTACAGAAGTAACAACAGATGTGACAACTGCAGTTGATAAAGCCTCACAAGCAGTTGTCGGTATCACAAATATTCAAGAAGTCACAAGCGGAGGTTTTTGGAGCCCACCATCAACGACAACAAAAGAAGCAGGAAGCGGTTCAGGTGTTGTTTATAAAATTGAAGGTGACAAAGCCTTTATCATCACAAATAACCATGTTATTGAAGGGGCAAAGCAGTTAGAGGTCACAATGCCAGACGGAACAAAAGAACCTGCACAATTAGTGGGTCACGATGTTTGGACGGACCTTGCAGTTATTTCTATTAACTCTAAAAATGTTAAAACAGTTGCGACATTCGGGAATTCGGATGTATTAAAACAAGGTGAAACAGTGATTGCCATTGGTAACCCACTTGGTTTAGACTTCTATGGTTCTGTGACAACTGGTGTTGTTTCAGGTAAAGACCGTTCTGTACCAGTAGACTTAAATGGTGATGGCACAGAAGATTGGCAACAAGAAGTCTTGCAAACAGATGCTGCGATTAACCCAGGGAATAGTGGTGGAGCACTTGTAAACTTAGCTGGAGAATTAGTAGGAATTAACTCCATGAAAATCGCTGAATCCTCAGTTGAAGGTTTAGGGTTCTCTATTCCAATTAATTCAGCTATTCCAATTATCGAGGAGCTAGAGAAAAATGGAGAAATGAAACGTCCAACAATGGGAGTTTCACTTGCAGATTTAACAGATGTGCCATCATTCTATCAGCAACAAACATTAAAATTACCTGCAGAGGTGACAACAGGTGTTGTTGTAACAGATGTCATGAATAACTCACCAGCCTTAAAAGCAGGGGTTCAACAATACGATGTTATTGTAGAGATGGATGGTCAAAAAATTGAAACAACCATTGATTTACGCAAGCATTTATATAATGACAAAAAAATTGGTGATAAGCTAACATTAAAAGTGTACCGTCAAGGTAAATTAGTCGAGCTATCACTAACATTAACAAACGGTAATACATTGTAAAGAATATGAAAAGCGATGGAGATCTAATCGGTCTTCATCGCTTTTTTATGAGGATGGAGAAAATACTTTTATGAAATATTGTGGATAACTAGAAAATTGTGAATACTATTTCCGCACAGCAAATCGGGAGTAAAAGGCACTTCTTCCATACCTGCTATTACTTTGTTACAATAGATTGTGGATAACATAGACTGATTTGTGAATAAGTTTGTGGAAATTTCGGAAAATAAGGAGACATCAAAAAATGGAAAAGTACAGCTGTGAAAGCCATATAGATCACGCTTTAGACATGTTTGTAGCAGAACAAAAAGTGTTCCCAATTATGGATAAAATCGAAGAGGATAAAAAGTTATCCACAAAGTGTAGCTACTGTGAACAGGCAGCAGAATATATTGTATCAAGTAAATAACTTTACACAATATATAGAAATGACATGTGGATATGTTGATAACTTTTGTGGATAATTTGTTTGTAAATGAATTGTAAAGGTGGATAACGTGTGAATATAACGATTGTATCAGTCGGCAAGCTAAAAGAAAAGTACTTAAAAATGGGGATCGATGAGTACGTAAAACGTCTTGGCGGCTATGCAAAAATGGATTTGGTTGAAGTGCCAGACGAAAAGGCACCTGAACAACTAAGTGAAGCTGAAATGGATATCGTCAAGAAAAAAGAGGGCGAACGCATCCTGGCGAAAATTAGCCCAGATGCTTACGTAATCGCCCTAGCCATCAACGGCAAAATGAAAACCTCCGAACAAATGGCTGCCGACATCGAATCCCTCATGACCTACGGCAAAAGCAAAATCGCCTTCGTCATCGGCGGCTCCCTTGGCCTACACGAAGATGTCCTAAAACGAGCCGACGAACAGCAGTCTTTTGGTAAGATGACACTTCCCCACCAGCTCATGAAGCTTGTGCTAGTCGAGCAGATTTACCGTAGTTTTAGGATTATGAAGGGGGAACCATATCACAAGTAAGTGCGGTTTTCTTAGTTCTATACATCTAAAAAGCTATATGTTTTAGAGGAAAGAGATGACTTGAAAGATAATTATATAATGAGAACTTTGTAGAAAAAGTATCAGGCGCTATTAAAAGTGCCTGATACTTTTTTGTTTTATTGGGAGTGGATTGGGTATTAACTAGCATAAGCAAGTTATATAGCAAGAGGTATTGTAGGAATAAACGAAAGAGAAAGGAGTTATAGCAACATGTTGTTGAGTAAAAAGTTACTATTGGTCTTTAGCACAATCGTAGTCTGCTTGTTATCTGGTTGTGGAGAGAAGCAGAAGCTTGAAGATGGATCTGAACTGATCAATAAAAATCAATTTGTTTTTGCTACTTCTGGTGAATTTAAGCCATTTAGTTATATAAATGACGATCTTACAATGTCGGGCTTTGATATTGAGGTTGGAGAAGCGATTGCAAAGGAAATGGGCCTTGAGCCGGTTCAGAAACGAATCAAGTTCAAAGGGATTGTGGAAGGGGTGAAAACAGGAAGAGCGGATGCAGCCGTTGCAAGTCACACGATTAACCCGCAGCGGAGTAAACATGTTTCTTTCTCTACCCCCTATTATTATTCAGGACCGAAAATTTTCACCAGACCGGATAGTAAAATTAGGACTGTTGAAGATTTAGAGGGAAAGGAAGTAGCTGTTGCAAAAGGATCAACATATGCCGATACAGCTTCCAAGTATACAGACAACATCAAAACATATGACAGCGATATTACGGCATTAAAGGCGTTGAGTAGTGGGCGTCATGATGCAGTAATCACAGATTTTGTTACAGGAAAAACTGCTGAAAAGGAAGGTTTTAAGATTAAGGGACAGCAATTAATTAATCGCAGTGAACAAGCGATTGTGTTGCCTCAGGATAATCCAAAGCTAGTGAAGCGAGTTAATGAATCTTTGGAACAACTTCGGGAAAATGGAACATTGACTCAAATCAGTATCAAATATTTTGGTGAGGACATTACCAAAAAATCAGAATAAACCAATGCTATAAAAGAAAGGAAGTAGTACTTTGCCAAGTTTTTCGCATTTTTTTCAAATACTAATCGAAACAAAAGGTGTATTCTTTAAAGCTATGCTTTTAACATTAGAGCTGACGGTGGTTTCTATCTTACTGGGAATCATCATCGGACTAGTCTTTGCCTTATTAAAAATTTCTAATATAAAAATTTTAGAACTTATTTCAGATATATATGTCTATTTGGTTCGAGGAACACCACTGATTGTTCAAATATTTATCCTCTACTTCGGAATTAGCGGGATTTTCCTTCTTCCTGATTTTTGGGCTGCTTCACTTGCTCTAGCGCTACATAATGGAGCTTATATTTCTGAAATCCTTCGTGGAGCAATTCAGTCAGTCGATAATGGCCAATTTGAAGCAGGACGCTCGTTGGGAATGACAAAGACACTGACATTAAGAAGGATTATTCTCCCACAGGCATTCCGTAGAGCGTTGCCGCCTTTAGGCAATCAATTTATCATCAGTTTAAAAGATTCATCGTTAGCCGCATTTATCTCCATGAATGAGCTGTTTAATGTGGCGACAACACTTGGGTCGAATAATTTCGATGAAATGACCTACTTACTCATTGTAGCAGTCTACTATTTATTGCTGGTAGCGTTGATGACATTTGTAGTGAACCGAACTGAACTAAAATTAGCAGTAAGCGACAGATAGGAGCTGAAAAAATTGGACACTAAGGAAATGATTAAAATAAGTAAATTGAATAAATCGTTTGGAGACTTACATGTATTGAAAAATATCGACATGACAGTCTACGAGAGCGATGTTGTTTGTCTAATAGGATCGAGTGGGTCAGGAAAAAGCACCCTCCTTCGCTGCTTGAACTTTTTAGAAAGAAAAGATAATGGCAATATTATAATTGAGGGAAATGAAGTCAATCCACGGACAGATGATCTTAACAAGATTAGAGAAAAGGTTGGGATGGTGTTTCAAAATTTCAACTTATTCCCACATAAAACGGTTTTAGAAAATATTATTGAAGCACCTGTTATGGTAAAGGGTGTAGACAAAGAAAAAGCTATCATCAAAGCAAAACAATTACTGAAAAAAGTAGGTTTGGAGGATAAGTCGGATGTCTATCCTAGTAAACTATCAGGGGGGCAAAAGCAACGGGTGGCGATTGCTAGAGCACTTGCGATGGAACCAGACATTATGCTTTTTGATGAGCCAACATCGGCACTCGATCCTGAGCTTGTGGGAGAGGTTTTAACAACCATGAAAGATTTGGCTGAAGAAGGAATGACTATGGTTGTTGTAACCCATGAAATGGGATTCGCAAAAGAGGTAGCTGATTGGATTGTCTATATGCATGATGGGAGAATTATTGAACGCGGCACACCTGAACAATTTTTCAATCATCCAAAAGAGGAGAGAACACGGGAATTTTTAACTGCGACAATGCTTAAATAAAACTAAAAGGTTCTGAATGGTAAGGTTTGGATCTCTTATGGGTTTGCATTAAATATATGATTACTAGATAAAGCTTGTACAGAAAAACTGCACATAGACCCGTTACAGCCAACCTTATCATGAGTAAGTGAAATTTAAATAGCAAAAGGAGAAATTGCAAAGCGCAATTTCTCTTTTTGCTGGAACAGTACTTATTTAATTATAACTTAACTTCGGTAACTTCATTATTACCATTGCCGTTGCCATTACCATTGCCGTTGCCATTGCCATTGCCATTACCATTGCCGTTGCCATTACCATTGCCATTGCCGTTGCCATTGCCATTGCCATTGCCGTTGCCATTACCATTACCATTGCCCGGCTTTTCAACCAATACATCAAATGTTAATGTGTGGTCACCATACGTTGCTGTAATTGTCGTAGTCCCTTGACCTTTACCTTTTACAGCCCCTGCTTTTACAGTAGCTATTTTATCATTTGCTACTTCGTAGGTTGTAAGCGTAGTAACATCTTTTTCTGTTGTTCTACCCTCAAAAGTAGTTACTTCAGTAATCTTAACCATAACCTCTTTACCTATTCTAGTTTCAACCTGAGCTTGGTCAATTTCTAGTGTTACGATTGGTGTTTCTACAACAGGTGCTTTTACTGTAACATTTACCGTAACTTCATGATCACCATATGAAATAGTAATCGTAGTCGTGCCCTCACCTATAGCAGTTACTAATCCATTTGCTATTGTTGCAACATTTTCATCTCCCACAACATAAGTAGCTTTTGAAGTTACATCTTCCTCTGTTGCTTCACCTTCTGGAGGAGTAGTTGTCTCTGTTACTGTAAGTTGTGCAGATTCCCCAGCTGTTAGGTCTAGCTCAGTTGGATTGACAGAAAGTGTTACTTTTGGTTCAACTACATCTTTTTCAAATATTAATGCTTCACCAACATTCCCTGCAGCGTCTTGAATTTTTACTGATACAGCATTAGTTTCTGTTGTTACTGGGAATGTGAAGCTACCGTCTTGATTTAATTCAAAAGGAACTGGCGCTTGTATTTCGCCATTCACAGTCGCAATATAGGAAGCTTTTAATTTATCATTTAAATTGTAGTTTAAACCATATAAATATAACTCTTCATTGTAGTCGATATACTTATCTGTTACCTTTCCTGTAGCGACACCTTCAGCTACTGAACCAGTAATTTCTGGTTTAGTTGTTTTCACGATAATTGGTCCAACATAATCGGAAACTACCCCTGATGCCGCAAGACCAGTAAAGTCAATAGTATAGAGACCATCTGGAATTGTTGTGGCAGGTTCTGTTCCCCATGGTTTGTATTGCCCAGCGATATTCAGCGTATAAGAGCCTTTTCCTAGCGCAGTACCTGCATGTAGATAACCGATGTAGCCATCACCATATTCTCCACCTTGAGGATTCATAATATCCCATAGCTCGATATAGTTAGTTGTTACATCGCCAGTTAATGTAAATGAAAGTACAGCTGAATCCTTCACGCCATCTCCATTAAAGGATAGATCTGTTTCTGTAATCTTTAAATCTTTAATTTCAGTTACTGCCTCGCTTCCAAAGTCAGCTGCGAATGGCAATGAAATTTCTGTAGCACCACCGCTGATGTGAATATACCCCAGTATTTCCGAGCCGTTTGGAGCTGTAGCTTGTGAAGCCGTTAATGTAAGATTTAACACTTGCTCACCAACTAGATTAAATGTTGGCTGGTCGACTGTAACAGTTGCATCACCAAATGATTTTGTCACATCAATTGATACATTATAATTACCGCCGTTCCCCTTTATATCTTTTACTAAAACTTGTTTCGTTACGGAAATATCCTGGTCTTTAAGTGATTGTGGACCAAAAGTAACTGTCCCTTTTAAGTTTTCTGAAACAGCTCCTGTTCCATCTAAAATTGCACTATCCAATGCATAGGCAAGAATTTCTGGATGTGCTGCAGCATAAGCATTTACACGACCTGCACCTTGAGAGAACACATCGTATTTTGTTTTATCTAAAACCTTTGCTGTATTAGAAAGCGCCACTTTTATATCGAACGCATTCCAATCAGGATTTGCTTGTTTAAGTAATGCAACAATACCTGTAATATGCGGTGTTGCCATAGAGGTTCCTGTTTTACGATCATATGCCTCTGCATAATCTGCATTAGGGAAGTCCTTTTTATACATTGGAATCGTTGACATAATGTTTGTTCCAGGTGCACTTACATCTGGTTTAATATCAAAGTTTGGCGTAGATGGGCCACGGGAACTTGAATCGTTTACTTCATCTCCCAGTGTCTTTGTGGAAGTAAATTGACTAAAGCTAACTTTTCCAGTTCCACCGGCTAATGCAGCACGAATTGCATTGCCATCCGTTTGGGACATATCAAATGTTGGTAGAAAAGCAAAAGAATCACCCAGGAATGTACCTGAAATATTAGGTGCATTTGTTCCACCAGCAAAGTTATGAATAATTGTGGCGACTGCTCCATTTGCCTTTGCATTCGCAATTTTATCAACAAATGCGATACTGCCACGAGAGATTAATGCCACTTTACCTTCTACATCGATTCCCTCATAGTCTTTTACTTCTCCGTTTCCAGGAATAGCAACTAGGTCAAATTCTCCTTGAAGCTGTGTTGCTAAATCCCTTCCAAAAGTTGTTCCCATTAATGGGAGCTGTTTTGTTAAGTTGTAGTCACCAACTGTAACATTCACTTCACCGTTATACATTGTTTCAGGATTTGTTGTGTTACCCACAGCAATTCCTAAACGAGCGGTTGCAGGCGTGCCCATTGTCCCTCGATTTGGGCCGGAGTTCCCTGTTGCAATTACTCCGATTGTTCCAGCCATCATTGCATTATTAATAGCAAATGAACCAGCGTCCGTTTCAGAGTTAGCCCCCCCACCAAGAGAGAGGTTGATTATGTCCATTTTTTCTGTGACAGCCGTTTCAATTGCTTTAACAATACCAGATGTAGCCCCACTTCCATATGCACCAAGAACACGGTAAGCATAAAGGTCTACTTTTGGAGCAATTCCTTTAATGCCGAAATTGTTAGCTCCAATTGCTGCAATAGTTCCAGCAACATGAGTACCGTGAGAAGTATAGAACGAGCTTCCCTTTTCATTAAATTCAGGTGTTCCAGCAGGACGCTCAGAAGGCAAGGTTTCCGATGCATCGTCATCTGCCCGAGGCTTTGTGTAAGTTGATGAATTTGGAATGAAGTTTTTCCCACCCTTGTAAATTCCGGCGAACTCAGGGTGATCTGTGTCAATACCAGTATCTAATACTGCTACCTTTATACCTTGTCCTTCAATTCCTTCATTCCAAAGCTGTTCGATGCCGAGGAAAGAAATACTTGTATTCATTTGAGCCTCTAATTGATCTTCCTTAATCAGTTCTGATGATTTCATTGTATTATCTTCAGATGCGTAAACAATTGCATCAGGTTCAATTAATGTTATTCCTTCTATTGAAAGCAGCTTTGGGAGATCATTTGCTTTCACAGTTGCTGCAAAACCGTTTAAAACAGTATCAAATGTGTAGCCTTGAGTCATTTGAACATTTTTAGTAGCTAATTCTTTCTTAACTTGTGCTTGTTGAGATTTTACATTTGATCGAACTTCATTTGCTCGCGCATTAGAGAACTTTTGGCCTTTCAATTGGCTCATTCCTTGCTCTAGTGCCACAGGCTTTTCAGATAAATGTACGATGACTGCAACTTCTTGATTGCCTGATACATTTTGTAAGCTTTCGTGAAGAGTTGGACCATCTTTAGACAAGCTTAGCTGTTCAGCGATAGCCGCCTTTAATTGAAGTATACTTTCACTTTGGCTATCCTGCTTGAATGGCTTCGAATCTTCAGCATTAGCACTCGATAATGGAACCAATAGAAAAAGCACCATAAAGAAAGCTATCATACTACTTAAAAACTTCGTAAACTTAAACTTTTTCAAATCTCATTTCTCCCTCCGCTCTTAATTATCACACTTTTCAGTTTAATGTGATATTTCCAATTTATCACAGGTGAGATAATTCGAATATCGGAATATTGAAAAATCTCAAAATATTGATAATTAGTATTACTTTGTCAAAAATGGATTAATTCTATTTTCCTAGTAATTTAATAAAAAAGTAGAACTTTCAAATGAGTATAGACTTACAGTAATTCGTACTTTTTATCATTTAAGAGTTTTATAAAAAATCTATTTGACGTCCTGTATTATTTTTTGTACGATATTGAAGAAAAGAATGCCCGGACTAGAACGGGAGAGGTTCATAGCTGATACCCTCTATAAAAAACTATGGAAACATGACAATATGCCATGTCCATATCGGACGTGGCTTTTTTTTATCTGTTTACTTATGTTTTAAATAGAATGATTGGTGATGCCTCTCTTGAAAAGTGTTGGGAAACATTTTACAAGGAGGTTTTTTTATGTCTGGCAGAAGTCATGAAGAAGGATTAAAGGATTTGACCCTATTAGGTAATCAAGGTACAAAGTATTCCTATGATTATGCACCTGAGGTATTAGAGGCAGTGGATAATCTTCATGCTAATCGAGATTATTTTGTTAAGTTTAATTGCCCAGAGTTTACTAGTTTATGTCCGCTTACAAATCAGCCGGATTTTGCTACGATGTACATTTCATATATCCCAGATAAAAAAATTGTTGAAAGTAAATCTCTAAAGTTGTATTTATTCAGTTTTAGAAATCACGGCGATTTCCATGAAGATTGCGTGAATATCATTATGAATGATTTAATTGCATTACTTGATCCAAGATATATAGAGGTTTGGGGGAAATTTACTCCACGTGGGGGTATCTCGATTGATCCATGGTGTAACTATGGGAAGCCAGAAACTAAATACGAAGAAATCGCCAATTATCGTTTAATGAACCACGATCTTAACCCAGAAAAAATTGATAATCGATAAATGAAGCAAGACAGAGGTTTTTAGCTACCCTCTTAAAAAAACTAAGAAGAAAGCAGCACTTTTTCTTAGAGTGCTGTTTTTTCGATATAAGGGAGTTTTTATAGATGAAAAAGGAAAAAGCAATTGTAGTATTTAGTGGAGGTCAGGACAGCACAACTTGTTTGTTCTGGGCAAAAGAACGCTTTGAAGAGATTGAGGCAGTAACTTTCGATTATGGTCAAAGGCACCGTCTTGAAATTGACTGTGCGAAGGTGATAACAGAGGAGCTTGGTATCAAGCATCACATACTTGATATGTCTCTCCTGAATCAACTTGCTCCGAATGCATTGACACGACAAGACATAAAGGTGAAGGACGGAGAAAATGGTGAGCTCCCATCGACTTTTGTGCCTGGCCGCAATCTCCTTTTTCTTTCATTTGCGGGCGTTTTAGCGAGCCAAGTAGGGGCAAAGCATATTGTAACAGGTGTTTGTGAAACTGATTTTAGTGGCTATCCGGATTGCCGAGATGTCTTTATTAAATCCTTAAATGTAACGTTAAATTTATCGATGGATGATTCCTTTGTGATTGATACACCCTTGATGTGGCTGAATAAGGCACAAACATGGGAATTAGCTGATCAGCTTGGGGCACTTGAGTTTGTACGACAAAGAACGTTGACTTGCTATAACGGTGTTATAGCAGATGGATGTGGTGAATGCCCAGCATGTAAATTACGAAATAAAGGGCTTGATGAGTATTTAAGTTATAGGAAGGAGTCTTAAGGCATGTCAGATTTTAAAATCGTTGAGAGACTCCAGAGAATTGATGTGGATATTCAAAGAAATCAATTGAAATATCATGCAAAGCGTGTTCTCATAAGCAAAGAATTTACCTTCGATGCTGCCCATCATCTACATCATTATGAAGGGAAATGTAAAAATCTACACGGGCATACCTATCGAGTCATATTAGGACTGAGTGGCTACACTGATGAACGTGGTTTGATGATCGATTTCGGCGATATAAAAGAAATATGGAAACAAAAAATAGGGATTCATTTGGATCACCGTTATTTAAATGAAACGCTTCCACTCATGAATACGACGGCAGAGAACATTGTTGTTTGGATTTACGAAAAGTTGACTGAGGCCTTGCGTGATGAAGGATATAACGGTGTACGTGTAGAGTTTATCAGGCTTTACGAGACTCCAACAAGCTATGCAGAAGCTAGAAGGGAGTGGATGGAAGTTGAGTAAAGTACCTGTTATCGAGATTTTTGGGCCAACGATTCAAGGAGAGGGTATGATCGTTGGCCAGAAGACAATGTTTGTAAGAACTGCGGGCTGCGATTATTCCTGTTCTTGGTGTGATTCATCGTTTACGTGGGATGGCAGTGGAAAGCACCTTATTGTCCAAATGACAGCGGAAGAGATTTGGGCTGAGCTGAAGCGGCTTGGAGGCAATGGTTTTTCATTTGTTACGATTTCAGGGGGTAATCCTGCACTCAATCCGAATCTAGCAGAGCTTATTGCCATTTTAAAAGAAAATGATATACAAATTGGGGTGGAAACACAGGGGAGTAGGTGGCAAAAATGGATGTATGAGGTTGATGAACTGACAATTTCACCAAAACCACCTAGCTCTGGGATGACCACAGATTACTCGGTGCTTTCTTATATCTTCGAAAAACTTGAATATCGAAACAATAATCACCATGTATCCCTTAAAATAGTCGTTTTTAATCAAGAGGATTACGATTATGCTAAACAAATTCACCATCGATATCCCATGATTCCCTTTTATCTTCAAGTCGGTAATGATAATCTCACGACAACTGATGATTCACTATTAATAATGCATTTATTGGATAAATATCGTGCACTAATTGATAGAGTAATGAAGGATGAGGATTTAAGAGATGTTAAGGTACTGCCACAGTTACATGCCCTTGTTTGGGGAAATAAAAGAGGCGTGTAGGGTACTCTTACAAAAATTAAATTTACTTGAGGAGTAATAGTTTGAGAATATTATTTTATTTATTATCTATTGTTATTGCTAATGTGGTAACGGCAGCATTTGCACCATTCCATTTTGGTATGTTTATTGTCCCAATGGGAACGCTTTTAATTGGGGCAACCTTTATTTTTCGGGATCTAGTACAAAATAAATATGGTAGAAAAAAGACGTATTTATTTATTATTACAGCTTTAATTTTATCAGCTGTGGTGTCATTCCTACTAGGTGATACACTTTTAATTGTAGTAGCCTCAGCACTATCATTTGTTGTCGCTGAAACGGCTGATACTGAAATTTATACTCGATTAAAATTACCAATGGCTTGGCGTGTGTTCTACAGTGGTATTGTTGGAGGATTTCTAGATTCTGCAATTTTCGTAGTAATCGGCTTAAGTCCACTTGGTGCCAATATATTGCCATGGGAAGCGGTACCTGCCGCCATTTTGGGGCAAATTATTGTGAAGACAATTATACAAATGATTGGTGCAATTATTTTAAATAAAATTGGTCCAATGAAAGGGGAATATATTATTTCAGAATAATTATTCCTTATTATGAAGATACGGATTACATGTAAGCAGACCCATTCGCTTTATTCGAATGGGTCTGTTTGATTTATATTCTTTCTAAGGTACCTCTTGCATTTTTTATGCTGTTTTCTTTTGTTTAAGGTCTAAATGATAACTAAAGAAAGTTAGTAGACTTGCACTGACGGCAACTATACCACCGACCCATGTGACATTCATCAAATTTCCTTGATGATATACAATGCCGCCTAATGCAGACCCAAAAGCGATGCCTACGTTACTTGCCACGGGCATAAGAGAAGCAGCGAGTCCTTTAGCATCTGGTTTATAAATTTCGGCCAAATCTATTAAATAAAGTTGAGTAGATGTTGTTAAGAGGATGGCCATTAGTGACATTAGTCCGATGTTCGCTAATCCTAAAATAAAATGGTTTGTTGTCCAAAATAAGCTTGTCAATACAATAGCTTGTGCGAGAAAGACAAACCGAAGTCGGCCGATGGCATTGTGAGTGGCAATTTTACCGGCAAGAATGTTGCTGAAAATCGAAAGAAAGCCGTAGCCGAATAAGATTAAACTTATAGAATTATTTGGTGCACCCATTCCCTTTAAAATAGGAACAAGGTACGTAAAGACTGCATAGGTTGCACCAAACCCGAGAGCAGGAATGAAAAAGGCAATTAAAATTCGAGGCTGAATCATTAAAGAAAATTGATCCCGTATTGAGCTTCGTACTTGGCTGAGTCGAGTAGGTAAGACAAAAAAAGATGCCGCAAACGCCAACCCTCCGAGAAGAGTGGTTAACATAAAAGTGGCATTCCAGCCGTACCATTCAGCGATTACAATTCCAATGGGTACTCCAACTACATTGGCCAGTGTAAAACCACCGAAAACAAATGATATAGCAAGGCCGCGTTTATTAATTGGCATGGTTTCGCTTGCAACAATCATGGCTAGAGAGATCAATACACCTGTTACAATCGCGGTCATAACCCGAAGTATAAGGAGCATAATATAGCTCGTTGAAATTACACACAGAGCATTTAAGGCAATGAAGGAACCTATCAAAAACAACATCCATTTACGCTTTGGAAAATGGCTTGTTGCTGACATCACGAGTGGTGTAGCGATGGCAAATGTGATGGCGAACGCAGAAACGAGTGTGCCTGCTTTTGCATTTGTCATATGAAGGCTTGAAGAAATTTCAGTTAAGATCCCAACAATAACAAATTCGCTTGTCCCGAGAACAAATGTTAATAATGCAAGTGTTAAGATAAGTAACCAATGTTGTTTGGATAACTGTGTATGATGCATAAATACCTCTTTCTTTGATGAATATAACGGTGTTACTTAGTAGACACACAATTTAAACATCATATCATAAAATGTTTTTATGAGAAATTAGATTAGTTTTCCCTATATGCTAGTGTTTGTTTTAGACAATTCTCCTCTAAAGAAGGATTTGATTACAAGTAAAAGCAAATAAAAAGGAGAGTGGCGATAGCCAATCTCCTCTTATTTTTTCTCCTTTAGTTTGTGGGCAATATACGTAGCTAGTAATTCACGGACTTCATCCGTAGAATGTGCACCCAGTAATTGAACTCTCAATTGACTAGCCCCTTTGAAGCCACGTACATATATTTTAAAGAAACGTTGTAATGCTTTAAATGAACGTGTTTCGAATTCCTTGGAATAGTGGTCATGAAGATTAAGGTGTAAGTATAGTAAATTAAGGTATTCTTTGGCACTATGCTCTTTAGGTTCCTTTTCAAAGGCAAATGGGTTTGAAAACACCCCGCGCCCAATCATTACACCATCGATACCGTATTGCTCAACTAGTTTTAGACCTGTTAAACGATCAGGAATATCACCGTTGATCGTCAGTAATGTGTTGGGAGCAACTTCATCACGTAGTTTTTTGATATCTCCAATTAATTCCCAATGTGCAGCGACCTTGCTCATCTCTTCCCTTGTACGGAGATGAATAGAAAGATTGGCGATATCCTGTTTTAAAATATGTGTAAGCCACTCACGCCATTCTGCTACATCCGTAAAGCCAAGTCTTGTTTTGACACTAACGGGTAAGCCCCCTGCTTTGGCTGCTTGAATAATATCTGCGGCTCGTTCAGGATAAAGAATTAATCCAGCTCCTTTTCCTCTTTCTGCTACATTATCAACTGGGCAGCCCATATTAATATCAATTCCCTTAAAGCCTAGTTCCTTCATACCAATACTCATTTGACGAAAATGTTCAGGGTTGTCCCCCCAAATATGTGCAACAATAGGCTGTTCATCTTCTGTAAAAGCTAAGCGGTTACGCACATTATCTAACCCATCTGGATGACAATAGCTCGTCGTATTGGTGAATTCCGTAAAATATACATCGGGTCTCCCTGCTTCTTGAATGACATGACGAAATACAACATCTGTCACATCCTCCATTGGAGCTAAAATGAAGAATGGCCGTGGTAAATCAAGCCAGAAATTTTTTTGATTCATTGCTAAAAATCCTCTCTTTCCAAAATACTACCTTGCAAAAAGATATCATATTTATTTTATTTCTACATAGTTAATTGGCTTAGCTTAAGGATAGAAATTCATCATTGTAATTAGACTTTGGCTCTCATAGATTAGAAAGTAATTAAAAATATCCAACAAAATCCTGTATTATCTATAATGATATAATATGTAATATAATGTAGAAATTTAGGGGGAGAGTTGAAGTGGGAAAATATAAATATAAAACAATCGATGTGAATGATGTACCCACAATGGCTGAGTTACTCGAAAATAGACAGAGCCTTGAGGGTGAAGTATATCCATTTCTAAACAACAGCTGTCTTCATGCTGAACATATAACAAATATGCTTGAAAACTTATTTGCTCATAATACTATTAAGGGGATTGGAGCATTTATTAAAGATGACCTAGTAGGATATTTAATCGGAGTCATCAAGAATGACTCTCTAAGAGGCAGACATGTATGGGTACCCTATGAAGGATTGGCAATCAGAAAGGATCAATCCGCTGAGCTTATTAGAAAATTATATGCAGAGATTTCAGTGGTATGGCTAGAGCAAGGTTGCTTTATGCATTACACGATCATCCCTCTTGGAAATCAGGCTTACTATGATGCCTACCAACGATTAAGCTTTTCTATACAACAAGTACATGGGGTCATGAACATTGGGGATTATAAACCATTTGAGAATATATGTAATGCAGAGATTAGGGTTGCAAATAAAATGGATAGTGAAATGCTGGGGAAAATGTCTAAGATCATTCAATCGTATCAAAATTCCGCACCTACATTTGAGCCTGTATTCCCTGAGGTTGTCATGAGCATAAAAGACTCATATAAAAATATAGTAGAGGAGAATGATGATACATGTTTCGTTGCAGTAAAGGATGGGCAGGAATTAGGATTTCAAAAATATTATCCTATACATTCAGATTTGATGACACCTGAGCATGCAATAGAGCTAACGATTGCAGGTACTTACTCTTCTCAAATGGGAAGAGGCGTGGGAAAAAAGCTGATGAATGAAGGCTATAGAAGGATGAAAGAGGCGGGCTATGAGAATATCATTACAGATTGGAGAATAACTAATCTTGCTGCATCGACATTTTGGCCTAAGTGCGGTTTTAAGCCAGTAGCCTATAGAATGGTTAGGTACATTAACAGTGATATAGCCTGGGCAAACTTTAATAATCCAAGTATAGGGTTATTGTAAATTTAGTTAGATGTTTCCAATTCTGCTGTTATGGAGAATTCAAAAAGCTGACTAGGCACTTAAAATTTAGTTTTAGATTGCTTGCCTATATTTCGTAAATATTGACATTTATTTTTTAGACAACTAAGCTTAATGGAAAAATAGTGCTGGGGGGCTGCCAGTGGAATTTATTAAATTAAATTGTCCAAATTGTAATGGGAAAATTGAATATAAAGAAGAGCAAACATTCAAATGTCCTTTTTGTGATACGGAAATCATGTTGAAAGAGAATAAAATTTATTATGTTGATCAAACGATTAATAATTATTATGGGACAGCTTCTCCTCATACACCATCCCGTCCAAAAACAAATTTAAAGCTGCTCTTTATGATACCAATTGTCATGATGTGTCTATTCCTTGGGTATTTTCTTTTAAATAGTAATCAAACAGAGGATGGAAACCGTGAAGAACTATCCGTTCGAACAGTGCCTGAAAGTGAAGTTCTTCTGTTCTTTTTAAAAGATATTTTTGATAAAGGTGGGACGATGCCAGCAAAAGAAGAGATTGCAAGTATTCGATATTTGGCTGCCTACTATTCTGATGATCAATGGCATTTTGATTATAGTCTAGAAGATCCTTTTACAAATAAGGAAGCTAAAATTTCTACTTATATCATTATGGATAAATTATTAAATACGCAAAAAATTGAACAAAAGGACTTTGAGGCCTTTACTGGATTAACGGTTTTAAAGCTCATGAATGATTATGAAATATCACAAAGTGAAAAAGTAAGCTTCCAACATCTTGAAAACTTAAAAAGTTATACAGGTAGTTTTAATGAATCATTTAGTAAAATCGCAGGATATTTTAGTGATAAGTCAAATGTTAAAGAGTTCTCTATCCAAATTAGAAGTAATGATGAACTTGCTTTATTATTAGAGTTCCCCAATCTTCAATCGCTAGAACTATCTTATGTGGCTGAAGAGGTGACAGATTTTCAGATTCTAAATAAATTATCGCTGAAATCACTTTCCTTAAAATCAATTAATGATTTAAAGTGGCTGTCTACACTAACTAATCTAGAATCGTTAGCAATAGACATTAGTGAAGCTACGGATTTTAGCCCACTTTACTCATTGACTCAATTACAAGAATTGAAGCTTACGTCAGTAAGAAATTTAAAAACGCTTGATTTTATACAAAACATGCCTAAACTACAATCTTTAGATCTTGAAAACATGAATATCATCAATTTAGATAGACTTAGAAATATGTCATCTTTAACAAAGCTACGTTTAGCTTCTCCTGGTCAAGTGGAATTGTTGGATATGGTTAACAGTCTAACGTCATTGACGGAGTTATCGTTAACTGGCTATCATGGTGATATTTCATCGATTGTAGCGCCCCATTTGAAAAAGGCAGAGCTGAAGAGTTCATTTTTACCAAAGCTAGAGGCACCCGCTTTAAGAGATTTGACGGTTTCTATAAGTGGATCAGATTCGCAATTGAATGGTGCAGAGCTACTGAAATATCCACAGCTAGAACAGCTTACAGTCATGGAGTATGGAACTCTTAATGGTATTCGTTCATTAAATGACCTACCTCATTTGCAAGCAATCAATTTAAATGAGACTCTCTTTTATGAAACCAATGACTTATTCAATTTACAGCATGTAAAAATGCTAAACTGTCATGAATGTAATTTTCAGGTGAATAGCAAGCCATTTACGAACAACGTGCTGGAGCATTTAACTTTAAATGATGTTTCCATTCAAATTGGTAATGGGGAATGGGTGCAAGAAGTAGATAAGATCATGCCTTACTTTGCTGGCTTTACAAATTTACGTTCATTCACTTTACAAGATAATTCACTACAATCGTTAAATTTCTTGGGAAATTGGCAACAAATAGAGGTGCTTCATTTAGAAAATAATGCTATTTCGAATGTAGAACCTTTAGTGAATTTGCCTAACTTAAAAAAGCTATATATTTTAGGGAATCAGGTACAAAATCAATCTGTATTAGACAAGGGGATTATGATTTATTAAAAATAATGTGAATTAATAGCAACCTACGAAATTAATATAGTAGAAATAAAAAGAGACAATGGCAGGAATATTCTGTCATTGTCTCTCTTGGATTTGTCCTACAGTTTGGATAGTTTTATAATGAATGGATGCTTAACAAGAGGAGTTGAAAGGATATGTTCGTACGTAATAAAGATTTGTATTTTATGCTATCTCTGCTAGCCATTATTGTTGTTTTGACAGGCTGTGGTACAGCTAAGGATAGTGAGAAAACTGAGGGAAACACAGCTAAAGAAACACAAGAAGCAGTGGATTATGCGTCAAAAGTGAGGGAAAATCCAATTGTGACGATTACGATGAGCAATGATGAAAAAATTGTTATTGAATTGGAGCCTACTGTAGCACCAAATACAGTGGCTAACTTTATTGCTTTAGTAAAAGATGGATTCTATGATGGTCTTATTTTCCATCGAGTTATTCCTGATTTTATGATTCAGGGTGGAGATCCTAAAGGGAATGGTACTGGAGGACCTGATTATTCGATTGATGGTGAGTTTACCTCAAATGGATTTGAAAATAATATGAAGCATGAACGTGGTGTTATTTCGATGGCTCGTTCAGATGATCCAAACTCAGCAAGCTCACAATTTTTCATTATGGTAAAGGAAGCATCACATCTTGATGGGAAATATGCTGCTTTTGGCAAGGTGATTGCAGGTATGGAAACAGTTGATGCCATTGTTGGAGCAGAGCGAGATGCTACAAATAAACCACTAGAAGATCAGCAGATGAAAAAGGTAGAGGTGGATACAAAGGGCTTTGATTATCCAGCACCTAAGGTAAACAAATAGTTTTCGTCCCAATGCTATTGGTTAAAATCTATACTATAAACATTAAAAAGGCTAAATCAATGAGATTTAGCCTTTTATATTTGTTAAAAAATTGAAATTATAAATATTTTTGAGTAATATGAGAAGAAATTTAAGATTGAGCGATGTTTTATATAAAGGATCCTTTATGTTTGTGGAAGAAAGGGTGTTTGCATGAGGGTAACAGATGAAAATTTTATAAAACATCTTAAGAAAAAACGAGAAGAAGCACTTCAATATGTCATTGATGAATATATGGGGATTATCAAAGCGATTATTTATAATGCTCTAAAATCCTATAATGATCCTCAAATAATAGAGGAATGTATTAGTGATACATTTCTAGGGGCTTATGAAAATGCTAAACAATTTAGAGGCGATAAAGAGGATTTTAGAAGATGGATTTGCACGATAGCAAAGTTTAAAGCCATTTCGAAACAAAGAAGGTTGTCTAAAACGCCATATTTTTATGAGCTAAATGAAACAGGTGAAGTCGCAATATCGGCTGAAGAGGAATACTTAATCAAGACAACAACGGAGGAAGTGCTCATCATGATGACGCAATTAGAGCAATTAGACCGTGATATTTTTACGATGAAATACTTTTTAAATATGAAAAACGAAGAAATTGCTACTCATTGTGGTTTAACAAAAGCCGCTATTGATAATCGATTATATCGTGGGAAAAAACGATTACAGCAAATTCGTTTGGGGGGAAGTATGACATGAAAAAGCTGTATAAACAATTTAATGATTTAAATCTTGATATAAATATAGAGCCGATGGAAGTGAGCTCGCTTGAAAAAGAGAGAGTGAAAAGAAATGTCATGAGGGTCAAAAAGAAAAGGCATTTCATTAAAAATTTTATTGTTGCAGCTACTTTTTTTATTGCATCCAGCATGACACTTGGTTATACGTTTCCTACATTTGCTGCAAATTTACCGTTTATCGGAAGTATATTCGAATTGTTTATTGATGATGAAAGGTATGTATTTAACAATTATGATCAGTATTCTACAAGTGTCGGAGTGAGCCAAGAAAGTAATGAAGTTGAAGTCACTGTCACAGATGCTGTATATGATGGCGAAAATATTACTATTGCTTACACTATTAAAAGTGAAAAGGATTTAGGAGAAAGGCCAGTTTTATATGGTGACAATCGTGAACTAACTGCTAAGGAATTTGGAAATAGGTATCGATATGGAGGCTCTTCAACAAATTATATGGTTCAAAAGATAAACAGCAATGAGTATGCAGTATTGTATATTTTTGAACTCATTAGAGGCTCTAAGCCCGAGGAAGTTCACATTAATTTTCAAGGAAATCAAATTGTTGATTTAAATAATGTAAATAATTCAGTAGCAGGGGACTGGGCATTTGAATTTACTTTAGAGAAGCTTGAAAGTAAAACAATAAGGGTGGAAAAGGATAGTATGAAAACAGAAGGGGAAGGTATAAAAATTGAAGCTTTTAAAATAACGAAAACACCTATCGCTACAACATTTTATCTTTCCGAAGAAGTCTTGGTGGGAAAAGAAAATGAAGCTTGGCGAGGAGTTTTCATTGACTATATTGTGACAGATGATTTAGGGAATGATTATAATGTCATTCATTTTAGAGGAACTAGTCATACTACAGATTTCAAAGGGCGTGAAAATTTTCCACGTATTGTTGTAAACAAATTTGATGAACAAGCTACCTCGATTATGATTACCCCTGTAGTAGGTCTATACAAAATTAAGGATAGTACAGGGGCATTAGAACCGATAAAAGAGCCATATACATTAAAGCCTATTGCTGTACCGTTCCGATAAAGTAAAAAATTTAAAGAGTATGTAAGAAGAACAACCTTACATACTCTTTTTACTTATCATCTTTCTTTGGGATCGAAATAAGCCATAAAAAATCATCTTCTATTAATATTTGAATGTCTTGCCCCTGATGAATTAGCTGCTCAGCTTTATGCTGCTTGGCGCTTATACCCCTACGTTTATTACCAAGAACAACGAAATCAGTATGTTGTGTAACAGCTCCCTGTAAATACCCTCCATAGGCTTTTACTTGTTTGGCGGCTTCGGATCGTGTCATGGTAGAAAGGGCGCCTGTGAATACAATTTGTTTGTTATAAAAGGGGTGGGTTAGATTTTCAACTGGATCAGAAAAGAAAATGATTTCTGAGTTATTCTTATTGATCATATTCGTTACTCCTTAAAAAATTAATCGATAAATAAATCCACAAAATTTTATATGTATGCTACATTAAAATTAAAAATATAAAGAGGTACATAGACATGAATTCGCAATTGACTGCTTTCATTACTCTTAGCTGTACATCAGGTGTACTAAATTTGTATTTATGTTTATACGTATTTCTAAAACGCTACAATTATACAAAAATTGCTCAATTGTTTATTAGTTATACCGCATTAATTGCGGTATATTGTTTTGCCTCTGCTTTTGGTTTAATCGCTACAACATTGAGTGCCATAAAGGTTTGGACGGCCATCCAATATGTAGGTATGGCTTTTTCAACGCCTCTCGGATTATTGTTTATCATGCAATACCTAGGCTTTCATCTGACAAGGAAAAAGATAATGGCTCTTCTTGCCATTCCATTTATTAGCTTAATCATGGTTGCTACAAATGATATACACCATTTTCATTATAGAGTATTTGAAATAGATCCTATATTAGGGGCACCTTATGTTCATCAGGAAATTGGTATATGGTATATCATTCATGGCATATTTACTTTTGGCTGTATGTTCGTATCCTTCTTATTAGTATTAATCCATTGGAAAGAGACTACTAAGGCCTACCGGCAACAATTAATTGCCTTAATGTGTGGTCAACTTATTCCTATGATAACAGCATTCATCTATTTATTGGGCTTAACACCTCAAGGAGTTGATCCTGTTCCTATGGTATTATGGGCTTCTTCATTTTTATATTTATGGTCTATTAATTCCTCACGATTATTTAGGGTGATGCCTGTTGCCAAGGATGCAATATTTCATAGTATCAATGATGGGGTTATTGTGTTAGATGAATCTGCTCGATTAATAGAGTTTAATCAAGCCTGCAGCAAGGTATTTCCTCAGCTAACTAGATTCATGATTGGTAGGGATATTGGGGAAACATGGATTGAAGTAACTGGACAATTGATGCCATTTACATTGGAGGCAGTGGTGAATACGCAAGACATCGAGATGGTGCTTTCTGATCATACTTATCAAGTGCGTGTTACAGAGCTGCAACATGTTAATCATGGTAAGGGGTTATTACTTATTTTCACTGATATAACAGAGTTGAAGGAGCTACAAAGACAGTTAGAGCAACTCGCTTTTTACGATGAACTTACACAAATTTATAATCGTCGAGCTTTTTTTCAACAATGTAATCATGCTTACAGCGAGGCAAGAGAATCATCCTCAGCTTTTACTGTCATTTTAATGGACATCGATCATTTTAAAAACGTCAATGATACGTATGGGCATGCTATCGGTGATCAATTACTAGTTCATGTCGTAAAGGTTTGTCAGAGTGTGTTGAAAAAAGGAGAACTGTTTGCACGGTATGGCGGTGAGGAATTTGTTCTTGCACTCAAGGACTCTACATTATTAGAGGGGCAAGCATTAGCTAATTTGCTCTGTAATAGCGTAGAATCCCAGCCACTTATGACTACTGAGGGAGCAATTCGTACTACTATTAGCTGTGGTGTAGCAGAAGGTACAAAGGGACAAGAGACACTGTATCAGCTATTAAACAATGCGGACAAAGCACTGTATGCGGCAAAACAAGCAGGACGTAACCGAGTACATGTTTTTCTAGAATAAAAAAGCTAACATATACAATCATTGAGGCAATGATGTATATGTTAGCTTTTTACTTACCAATTTGTATGGAAAACACCTTGTGCATCAATTCGTTCATACGTATGCGCACCGAAATAATCACGTTGTGCCTGTAACATATTAGCATTAGATGAACCTGTTCGATAACTATCGTAATATGTGAGAGAAGCACTTAAGCAAGGGAACGCGTTTCCTGCTTGGATGCCTTCACAAACTATTTTTCTTAATCCATTTTGATAGTCCATCGTCTTTTCTGCAAAGTATGGGTCAATTAATAAATTATTTAGCGAAGGTTGCTTTTGATAGGCTTCACTAATAACATTTAAAAATTCTGCTCGAATAATACAACCACTACGGAAAATTAATGCAATTTCTTTTAATGGTAAACGCCATTCATAAAGCTCTGATGTCATTTTATATTGTGTAAATCCTTGCGCATAAGCACATATTTTCCCCATATATAGGGCTTGGCGGACGTATTCAATCCAGACATCTCTATCTAAATTTTGCTGTTTATAATTTGGTCCAGATAGTATTGCCTCTGCTTGAATTCGTTCCTCTTTTAATGATGAAATATAGCGAGCGAATAAGGCCTCCGTAATAATTGATGTAGGAATACCATTGTCTATAGATTGCAGGCTTGTCCATTTCCCAGTACCTTTTTGACCAGCTTTATCAAGTATCATATCAATGAGTGGTAATCCTGTTATCTCATCTTTTTTCCTTAAGATTTCAGCTGTTATTTCGATTAAATAGCTTTTCAATTCGCCCTGATTCCATGTTTCAAAGATAGTAGCAATTTCCTCAACGGATAATCCTATATTTTTTCTTAAAAACGTATAAGCCTCCGCAATGAGTTGCATATCTGCATACTCGATTCCATTGTGTACCATTTTGACGAAGTGTCCTGCGCCCTTGGGACCAATATACGTACAGCATGGTGTATCATTCACTTGTGCTGCAATCTTTGTCAGTATAGGTGCTACTTTGTTATAGACCTCTTGATCACCACCAGGCATAATAGATGGTCCTGTCAAAGCTCCTTCTTCACCACCAGAAATACCAATCCCTAAATACCCAATTCCTAAAGCTTTAAGTTCATCGTATCTACGCTCTGTATCTTTATAATGAGAGTTGCCGCCATCCATAATGACATCGCCCTTTTCAAGGAAAGGCACTACTGATTGAATAACTGAATCAATAGCATTTCCAGCTGTCACCATCAAAAAAATCTTTCTTGGTTTTTCTAAAGCTTGTACAAACTCTTCTATTTCATAGTAAGGAGTAAGCGCTTGTCCTTCAACTTTTTGTAGAAGCTTGTCGGTTAAATCTCGTGTGTAATTATAAACGGCTACTTGCTCGCCCTTATTAGCCATGTTTAAAGCGATATTACTGCCCATAACACCTAATCCAATAACGCCAATTGTATTTAACATTGTACTTGCTCCTTTTTAAACATTTTTTAAACAAATAAACTAAGTAATAAAATAAACCCTAAACCAGCCACAGATACAATTGTTTCTAGCAAGGTCCAAGTAGCGAATGTTTCCTTCATGCTCAATCCAAAATATTCTTTAAACATCCAGAAACCTGCATCATTAACATGTGAAGCAATTAAGCTTCCTGCACCTGTTGCCAACACGACCAAGGCAAGGTTTACATCACTTTGACCTAACATTGGAATGACTAACCCAGCTGTTGTTAAAGCAGCAACCGTAGCTGACCCTAATGAAATGCGTAAAATAGCCGCAATAATCCATGCTAGTAAAATTGGCGATAAGGTAGTTCCATGGAAGAGTTCAGCTACATAATCACCGACACCACCATCAATTAAAACTTGTTTGAAGGCACCACCGCCCCCAATAATTAAGAGCATCATACCGATATGGGATATTGCTGTTGTACATGACTCCATTACTTGCTTAATAGGAATTTTCCTTGCGATACCCATTGTATAGATGGCAACTAATAAGGAAATTAACATGGATGTACCAGCTTCACCGATGAAGCGGATACCTGCTAAGAAGCCATTGTCTTCAAAGCCAATTGTTTTTTGTAACAGTGTAATAATAGTAGCAATGGACATTAAAATAACGGGTAATAGTGCAGTAAAAACACTTATTCCAAAACTCGGTGTGTCCTCTAGTTCAAATGTTTTTTGTTCACCGAGAGAAGCAATATTTCCAGTTTTGTTGAATGATTCAGGCACTAACCTTTTCGCTAATTTTGTAAATAATGGTCCTGCTAAAATAACAGTCGGAATGGCGATGATAAAGCCATAAAGCAACACCTCACCAATATTTGCCCCAAATTCGCCAGCAATAACAGTTGGTCCAGGATGTGGTGGTAAAAATCCATGTGTGACAGATAAGGCTGCGGTCATTGGAATTCCTAAATATAAAATAGAAACCTTTAATTGTCTTGAAATAGCGAAGACAATTGGGATTAATAGCACAAGACCTACTTCAAAGAAAAGTGCGATACCGATAATAAAGGATGCTGCTACGACTGCCCATTGAATGTTCTTTTCTCCAAATTTATTCACAAGGGTCATGGCAATACGCTGTGCACCCCCAGAATCGGCAATTAATTTTCCTAGCATCGCTCCAAGACCAAATATTAAGGCCAAGTGACCTAATGTTCCGCCTAACCCTGCTTCAATCGTTTTTACGATAATATCTAAAGGCATCCCAAGAGCTAAAGCAACACCGAATGAAACAATGATTAATGAAATAAACGTATTTAATTTAAAGCCCATTATTAAAATTAACAGCGCAATAATACCAATACCTACAATAACTAATGGCATGTATTCTCCTCCTCTTTAGTCGGGCTTAATTAAGCTCCTTTGATACTGAGCAATTGACGTATAGTCATCTGCTAAAACTCTAGATAAACGAATGAAAATTGGGAGTAGCTGTCTATATTCTTTGGCTGCTTCTTCGATTGGCGTATGTTTATAAGTGTCACCAACCATATCAGCGACAACGTCAAAGGAATCAATTTTTCCTGTAGCATATAAGCCTAAAATACAAGCGCCTAGACAGGAGCTTTCATAGCTTTCAGGTACTACCACTTCGGATTCAAAAATATCCGCCATCATTTGTCTCCAAATCTCAGAGCGTGAAAACCCGCCTGTTGCTTGAATACGAGTGACAGGGCTTTCCATACACTCCAGTAATGCTAAATAGACAGTATATAAATTGTAGATAACCCCTTCGAGGGCAGCTCGTATCATATGTTCTTTTTTATGAGACATGGTTAAACCAAAAAATGAACCGCGGACATCTGGATTCCATAAAGGCGCACGTTCACCTGATAGATAGGGATGGAATAGCAGCCCATCAGCACCAGGTCTAACACGTTCAGCAATTTTCGTTAACACTTCATATGGATCAATACCTAGTCTTTTAGCTGTTTCAATCTCAGAAGAGGCAAACTCATCGCGAATCCAGCGTAATACCATACCACCATTGTTTACGGGTCCACCAATGACCCAATGGTTTTCTGTTAGTGCATAGCAAAAAATTCTACCCTTTACATCTGTTTTGGGCCTATCAATTATGGTACGGATAGCACCGCTTGTCCCAATAGTGACAGCAATTTCGCCTTCTCGAATGGCGTTCACACCTAGATTAGAGAGCACGCCATCACTTGCACCAATGACAAAAGGTGTTTGTGGGTCAATACCCATTTGCTTAGCTAAAAGGTCATTGCAATTTAAAAATAGTTGAGTTGTTGGTACGAGTGTGGATAATTGTGCTTTCGCAATACCTGCAACAGCTAAAGCTTCTTCGTCCCAATCTAATGTATGGAGATTCATCATACCCATACACGAAGCTAATGAATAATCGACGACATATTGATCAAAAAACTTTTTAAAAATGTATTCTTTAATACCGATATATTTCTTCGTTTTGCGCGCAATTTCAGGATGTTCATGCACAAGCCAAGTAATTTTGCTTAGTGGTGACATTGGATGAATAGGTGTACCTGTTCTTTTATAAATTTCATGGCCATTCCAGTCAGTTTTAATTTTATGTGCCCATGCTTCACTACGATTATCCGCCCAAGTGATGACAGGTGTTAACGGTTGATCATTTTCGTCCATAGCGATCACACTATGCATAGCACTACTAAAGGAAACAAATAGTAATGGTTTATCTGAATGGACTTTCATAATGTTGGTAATGGCTTGTAGTACAGCTTGAAAGATTTCTTCTGGATTTTGTTCTGCTGTCGAAATATCCGGTGTATATAATGGATACCCAATATTTTCTTGTTGAATAACCTTCCCATGTTGACTAAATAATACGGCCTTAGTGCTAGTAGTCCCTATATCAACACCTAACATATAGTTAGTCATTTTGTGGCTCAACCCCTTTAGATAGCATTTGCTGTGACCGCCATAAAT
Source organism: Lysinibacillus sp. OL1 (assembly GCF_004332175.1). Taxonomy (NCBI): domain Bacteria; kingdom Bacillati; phylum Bacillota; class Bacilli; order Caryophanales; family Bacillaceae; genus Lysinibacillus; species Lysinibacillus sp. OL1. The sequence goes on from NZ_SJDS01000010.1 coordinate 71,804, forward strand.
CTTCTACTTTGCCTTGAACATCATCAAAATTTTCATGTAAGGATTGAATCATAAGCTCTCGATCTTTGGCTCTAATAGCGTCAATATAGAGCTCATGATTTTTCACAATACGAGTAAAATCCTCATATTTCTCTTTAAAGCGCATGCGCATAGATAGTAAAATCAAGCCTTCCATTACTGGCTTTAAATTATTCCAAATCATGGTGATATAGGAATGTCCGATGGAACGAATAATTGTCTCATGGAACATAACATCCTGATAAGAAAATTCGTCTGCATCGTTATACTTAATGGCAACTTTCATCATTTCTAATGTTTTGCTAAGTTCTAGTGCTAAGCTAGTTGTATCCATTTTTATGAGACGTTCAAACACAAATGTTTCAATCAGCAATCGAACATCATAAATTTCTTCAATCTCTTTTTCAGATAAACCAATGACAACAGCACCCATTTTCTCTAATCGAATGATATTTTCAGAAGCTAATATTCTTAAGGCTTCACGAATGGGTGAACGGCTTACTTCAAAATCAGCTGCCAGTTTGTTTTCTGAAAGAATGGTACCGCTTTCAATTAAACCTGAAATAATACGCATTCTAAGTTCATAGGCTACGCGATCACCTGTAGAAGCCTTAGAAAGCCATTTTTGTGGATATAAATAATCATTATATTCGCTCATAATATCACCCTTTTTGATTTTGAGTATACTTGTATACAAGTATTATAGTCAGAAAGAAAATAAGATTGCAAGCGACTTACTAACAATCAAAAATTGAAAATTCCTCAACTCTATACTTAGCTAAAAATAATAATTAATGCACATTCTTTTTTCCTCCTTGGACAAACTTTAGAATGAAAAGTTCGTAAAGCTTATACAAGGTTTTATAGCTTTTCAAATAATCGATGAAGGATGGTTATGTCAAATATGGATACAAATCGTAACAGATCAAATGGTACGAAAAGTGCAAATAAAACAAATCAACAGCGTCAGACACTTCATCGTGAGGAGTTTGGTGCTGAATTTGAGCTTGATTCAGCTTCAGCACAAATCAATAACTTTGCTGAAACCAAAGGAAAAACGGGTATCAAGCAACCAGTCAGTGAGAGGACTGCATGGCACTAATTTATATTTGACAACTATTCATGACATTGAGAGAAGGACTAAGGCATATGCCTTAGTTCTTTGATTATAGCCTGGGAAATATTGTGTTTATTTTCTTCCATACATATTATCAGAGCATTTCATAATACTACATCTAGAACAATGAAAACATTTTTAAGAAGGGAAGATATATACATTGGCTAAGCACTCCGATACAAGTTGGAAGCAGGATCATCCTAGCACATTGTTTAGTAACTCCGTGCAAAAGGCGGATCGTCTATTAAAGCATGCAAAATCACATCCAGAGGAAATAGCAATAGAACATGCATTTAATCAAATTAAGCATGCTGAAAATGCACGTTTCAATGCAGAACAATATGGTGAGCATTTGGATACGGTTCAGCAAAATAAAGAATATCTAGAGCAGATTAAACAACAATTACATGAAATGAAAAATGATAATGAATAACAGTCAACAACGGCTTAAATTCACGTAGTGAGGTTTAAGCCGTTGTTTAAATGTGATTAAATTAACACCAAACAATGATTTCGTAGGGAGTAGTTTGAGCAGGAATACTCCTAGTGGTAGGGCCATAAACAACAATGAGGTTTCGATTGGCAGGACTATTGGTAAAAGGCTGCCCATTTTTAAGTGAAATAATCGTAGTAGGAGAAAGGTTTAATTGTAATTGTCCATCACTACTCAGTAATTGTTGATTAAAGAAATCTACCTTTACATTATGATAGTTGCTTTCTTTTACAATAATTAAAGCACGGTATTGTGGCGGGTAAATCATCGGTACAGGTGCATCTCCATCATAATATCCTGTTACCCATTCACCAGTTGTGACAATTTCACGATTAACAAAATAGGTGGAGGGAGAAATAATAAAATTGACGACCCCACCAGCACCATCTTCTAAGGTCATTATTTTATAACAACCGTTCTTATCTCCGTTTTGTCCAACAGGAAAATCATTGATTTGAGTGATAACACCTCGAAAAGATTTAAAATTGACCATACCCATTCCCTTCTTACATATTTCTCGTTTTTAGCGTATCATTTTAATTTATGTAGCATTGTAAAATTAGGTGACAGACAATTAATAGGATGCTATTTGATAGCAATCGACTTATACTTAACATGCTAACGATTAGATCAGAGGAGTGGCATCTATTGAATTGGATTTCTAAAAATAAGAAAATCTTTCTATTGTTAATTTTTGTTGTTATTGTCGTCGCTGGTATACTGGATATTAAATATGAGGGATTATTCTTTCAGCTATTACCTACATCAATACAAATATTTTTATCTAATTTATTTTGAAATGTGGAGAACCGTACCTAAAAGAGTGCGGTTTTTTCATTAGCAGAATTTTTGCCACAACATGCAACCAATTGTTTGGATTATCTACTTTATAAGTAAGAGTATATAAAAGGAGAAAATGCAAATGGACGATGAAAAAATAGTTGCTTTATATATACAACGCTCACAGCAGGCTATTTTGGAAACAAGGAAAAAATATGGAGCATATTGTAGAGTAATAGCAAGAAGAATCTTGGCAAATTTGAGGGATGTTGAAGAATGTGAGAATGATGCCTACCTAGCTGCATGGAACACAATCCCTCCACAGATACCAAGAAAACTATCTATTTTTTTAGGGAGAATCATACGTAATATTGCACTTGATAAGCATAGCTATAATACAGCCAAAAAGAGAAACAATGAGTTTGAGGTCATTCTCACAGAGCTGGAAGAATGTCTAGCTTCTTCTCATACGGTAGAAACATCCTATGAAGCGGGTGAATTTGCTCAATACATTAGCCGATTTTTATATACCTTAGATGAACAATCTAGAAATATATTTATTCAACGATATTGGTACTCCTATACTATAAAAGATATTTCCTTACACTTTCAAATGAGTAGTAGTAAAGTTAAGTCCAACTTATTTAGGACACGTAATAAACTAAGATTTTATTTGGAAAGCGAGGGATTATATATATGAAAAAAGAGGAGTTATATCGTGAAATTGGATTTATAGAGGAAGAATTAATTGAAGCCGCCAACTATGAAGTAAAGAAGAAAAGTTTTTCTAAAAAATGGCTCGCTGTGGTAATAAGTATGATGATCGTAAGCTCAGTTTCTACTGCCACAATAGCAGCAGCTTACTATAAACATCAAAATAATGAGCTTTATATTCGTTATTTATCAGCAGAGGATATGGAACTAATGCCAGCTACAAAATATGATGCAGATAAATTTCTAAAAGCTCTAGATAGTGACAAAGAGGAGTATATCTATATTGCAATAAATAGACTAGTAGAGAGCTATAATGATGAAAAGTTGAGAAATAAGGCGTTAAAGGCTATTCAGCCATTTATACAAAGTGATAACAAAAAAATTGCAAATTCGGCTATTTTTGCTGTCGATATTTTATCGGGAAGCTTTAAAAGTCAGCAGGTATATAAATTAGCAGATGGGAGCGTCTTCTTTACTTTATTCAATAATTATTCAGATTACGGAAGCCAAAATGTTCTTTGGCGTATAAAAGATGATGTGCTAGAGGCATATTCTAGCTTCTCCAGTCCATCAATGTATATTAAAGAGATAATTCCTTCACCTGATCAGAAATTAATTACTATTGTCACGAACTCTAATAAAAGTGAATTTGTTGAAGTCATCAATGTGGAAGAGCGAATGGTAAGCCCAGAGTTAGTAGAATCTTCAAGGGTTAAATATGGTGCTGAGCAAGGGTTAGATACTTGGATTCGAACAGATCATGAAAACTATAGCTATGTGGATCATCTTAGATGGAAGGGAGATGCTACCATAGAATTTGAAGCTAGTCTCTCCTATGATGATACGGCGATTATTAAAAACGTGGTAGTCACTTATGAAGTTAGCCAAAAGAAATTAACTGTTAAAGAAATTAAATAAGAAGTAGATAAAAACAGAAAACGTATTAGAGGTTTTCTGTTTTTTCAATAGTATTATAGAAATAAATCAATTAAAAAGGGAGTGAATGATCAATGGCAAAATGGAAAATAGCCTTAGAAACGTTCCTGAAAGAATGGCAAGATAAAGAGGAAGTTGTAGGAGCGCTCGTATGTGGGAGCTATATTACTGGAAATCCTTCTAAGCGCTCTGATATCGATGTCCATATTATTTTGGCAGATAATGTGGGATGGAGGGAAAGAGGGAATCGTGTTATTGATGGTTTTTTAATTGAATACTTTGCGAATCCACCAAGTCAAATTCGTGGGTATTTTCAAGATGATTTTAACAAAAGAAGAACCATGTCGATGGTCCAATTTAAAACAGGTAGAATTTTATTTGATTATACTGGAATAATAAAAGATTTAAAATTTGAAGCAGAGGAATGGCTCAAAGAAAAGTATAAAACAATGAATAAAACGGTCTTAGAAATAAAAAAATATGAATTGTGGGATACACTAGATAATTTAAAGGATTGTTATGAGCAGGATAGAATGGACTTTTCCTTTACCTACCATAACTCATTAGCCAATTTATTTTTGGTGTACAGTCAGTTTTTAAACCATGAAACGATACCCTTTTATCAAATCTATGCCTATCTTGAAGATCCAATTTACCTGCAAAAATATAGTAAGTCAGCATTTCCAGATGAGGACTTTAGAGAAATTTTTATGAGAGCAATGCATGAGGACAATGCTGAAAAGATGATGGCGTCATATGAAGCAGTAGTAAGGTATGTGTTCATACAAATGGGCGGTTTTCAAATAGATGGCTGGCATATAAAAAGCCCAATCGAAAGTTAATCTTTGGGGTAAGAAAAGTTAGTTCAGATACAAGACGAGCTTCATATTTATATGTTATTATACAGATATAATAATAAAAAGAACCTATTTTTTATGAAAATGTCAACCATTTTTAGGCCGATTATTCCAAATAAGCTTAAATAATTCAATTTTTATCTAGAACAAAAAGTGATTTTTTTGCTTGAATTATGATTGGAAAGGCTCGAAAAAAGCTGATAACTCTCATATAAATAGTTGATATTTTATTCTTGAACTAATTGTGATAAACTGCAATAAGGTAATAATTGATACAGAAATGGTGTGCTCCGAGGTTGCTCCATGGCTACAGTACTTCTAAAGTGGGAGTGCTTACATCCTTTCTGCAAATCTTAACATATAAGGAAGGTAAAAATGAGTAACAGACAAATTAAATCAGATGTTATCTTAATTGGTGCCGGAATCATGAGTGCAACTTTGGGAACATTACTCAAAGAATTAGCACCAGATTGGAAAATTACAGTGTTTGAAAAGCTTGAAAAAGCAGGCGAGGAAAGTTCTCACGAATTAAACAATGCGGGAACTGGACATGCTGCATTATGTGAGCTGAACTACACATCAGAGAAAAAAGACGGATCAATCGATATCAAAAAAGCGATTAATGTTAATGAACAGTTCCATGTTTCAAGACAGTTTTGGTCGTATCTTGTAAACAATAAGCTGATCAATAATCCACAAGACTTCATTATGCCTTTACCACATATGAGTTTAGTACAAGGGAAAGAAAATGTTGAGTTTCTAAAGAAACGCCATGAAACGATGACAAAAAATCCTTTATTTGAAGGAATGGAATTTTCTAATGACCCTGAAACACTAAAAAAATGGATTCCACTTATTATGGAAAATCGTCCTGCTGGTGAAGACATTGCTGCAACGAAAATTGACACTGGTACAGATGTTAACTTTGGTGCTTTAACACGTATGTTAATTGATCATTTAAAAGCAAAAGATGTAGATGTTAACTATAACCATAGTGTTGAAAGTTTAAAACAAGCTAGTGATGGTACATGGGAAGTACGTGTGCACGATTTAGATGGCTGTAAAATGGAATATCATTCAGCAAAATTTGTCTTCCTTGGAGCTGGTGGAGGAAGCTTAGAATTACTACAAAAATCAGGTATTCCTGAAGGGAAACATATTGGTGGATTCCCAATTAGCGGTTTATTCTTAGCATGTAATAATCCAGAAATAGCTGAACAACATCATGCAAAAGTATACGGAAAAGCAAAAGTTGGTGCTCCACCAATGTCAGTTCCGCATCTTGACACACGTTATATTGATAACAAGAAATCATTACTATTTGGACCGTTCGCAGGTTTCTCTCCTAAGTTCTTAAAAACAGGTTCAAATATGGATTTATTTGCTTCTGTAAAACCGCATAATATCACAACTTTATTAGCTGCGGGCGTGAAAGAGATGGGCTTAACAAAGTATTTAATCCAACAGCTTATGCTTTCAAAAGAACAACGTATGGAAGAGTTACGTGAGTTCATTCCAAATGCAAAAAGTGATGATTGGGATATTATCGTAGCTGGACAACGTGTACAAGTAATTAAAGATACAGAAGCTGGCGGTAAAGGAACACTTCAATTCGGTACAGAAGTTGTAAGTGCTTCTGATGGCTCGATTGCAGCTTTACTAGGAGCTTCACCAGGTGCATCTACGGCTGTACATGTTATGCTTGAGGTTCTTAATAAATGTTTCCCTCAACATATCAAGGAGTGGGAACCAAAAATTAAAGAAATGATTCCATCTTATGGTCTATCATTAGCAGAAAACCCTGAGCTTCTAAAAGAAATAAATGCAACAACAGATAAAGCACTTGGCTTAAAATAAAAATAAGTCATGGTAAGCGTTTAAGAAAGAGCTCTCAATCTATTCTGATTGAGAGCTCTTTTTAATTTGAATAAATTCTTTCCTGGGAAATTTTAAATCCAATTGCCTTCTTTTTAATAAAAGAACCATCAAATTTGCTATAAATCTTGCCCTTTATTTTATAACACTATAGCTTTATGTCCCATTGTGATAAAGATGGTAGTTTTCTATACTTTGTATATACAATAAGAAGGGAGCCAATCTATAGATGATTAAGCTACAAGATATTGGAACATTTTCAGCACTACCAGAGCTTGCAATGTATATCTATACTGGCAATATTACAGCTTTGCGAGTTGCGAGGGATAAAGGCTGGAATATTGAAGAAGAGATATGTTTAAGTCAGCATACATCATTAAGCCCATTGGATTTAGCGTTGATTGCACAAAGATTGGATGTAGTAAAATTATTAGTTGGATATGGGGTTAATTTAAATGTGGAAAAAAATCCTTCTTTTTTAAGAGCTGTTCGATATTGTAAAGAAAATATAGTACGTTACCTTGTTGAACAAGGAGCAAAATTAGATGGCTATAACCAAGTGGGCTCTGGAGCCTATTCTCAGGCCTACTATGGCAATAAAAGAAATATCCCTCTTATTCATGAACTTGGGCTTGATATAAAGCAGCATGGAGGTCCTGTATTGCGTCAGGCTGTGTCGAATTTTGATAAAAAAACAGTCACTTATTTACTTGATCAAGGAGTAGATATTAATTATCAAATGCCTGATATGGTCTATCCCTATGAAGCAACACCATTAACAGTTGCAACAAGAATGGGAAATATAGCTATGGTGAACTATTTGATTGAACGAGGTGCAAACGTCACTTTAGCGGAGAAAGATGGTGAGAGAGCTTATACAATTGCTGTACGTATGAAAAATATGGAACTAGCAAATTACTTAAAGGCTCTAGAACCAATAGAACTCCATACTATTGAAAACAAAAAAGAGACATTGAAAAAATACAAGTTACCAGATGAATTGATTAATTTTCTGACAGGAGATCGACTGCTTCTTGAGCTTGCACCAAATGATTATGACATTCACTTTATCGATTTTTTCAAACTAACTGATACAATTGAGATGAAGCTAGGTCATCGAAAGCTCCTCCTTCTTTCCGCAAATATCGACAATTACTCTGATTTGCAAATAGTCTGGAATCCAAAAGGAGAAGGCCAAATAGGGTGCTATGATGTGGAGCATGAGGAGTATGCTAACTTATGTAGTTTTAAAGAATTTATTGGTAGACCTGAAGTATACCTTATCCGTTTTCTTGAAGGAGAGCTTTAACAATGCTTAAAACTGCTGATAAAATTGTGAAGCAACTTATTTAAAGTCGTTGAGAGTAAGCATATTCTATTTAAAAAATATGCTTACTTTTTTATTGCTTTATATTCGAAGATTTGACAAACAAAAAACAATAGAACGTTTAATATATGTGGTACAAAAGAACAATAGAAGAGCTATTAATAGGGCGAAGGGGATGCTGAACATAACAGGAAGTTCTACGCCATACCAAAGGCCCATTTTAATTTGATTGACTCCGAATGTTCGTAAAAAACCAGCGAGTATGGATAAGCCAGCGCTTAAAAGTAATCCAACATAAAGTACAGATAATACCACTAAAGCTAATGAGCAAAAAAAAGTCTTTAGCATTTTTAGAAGTATCATTCTTTTTCCCTCCGTATAATGTGGTGCACCTTTGAATTCGAAGCTATCGAATAATCATCCGTATAGTAAAGTGTCCCAATCACACTATTTTCCCCAACATGGACGACTTCCCCTTCCACAAACTCTGCATTTGTATTAGATAATTGTAGGTGTTTTCCACTAATTGTGTGACAACGTAATATTTTTTTAAATAACGGAAGAAGAGTTATCCTATCCTTTTCTATTACCACATTTTCAGCCCTTAACCTGTCAATTCCGCTTTCTCCCGATAACTTCAAATGAAAGTGATTAGCGACTATTTCCTCAGCCTTGACTATTCCAATGGCATCAAATTGCTCGCTCTGTAATTTCTCTTCAACCATTAGCTTTCCAGAACTATTGATTTTTTGGATAAAACCATTACGTATTTTAATATTCCCAGCATTTGTGAGTTCTCCGATTTGACAAAAATCCTTTAACTTACACGAGCCAGAGCTATTAAATATCTGCGCTGTAACTGGATAATAGAAGGAGCTATGACCATGAGTGGACACTTTTATTAAGTGTACTTCTTGTTGTAACGATACAGCTCCTCGAATGTTTAATTGTTCATAATTAGCATCCAAATGTTTAACTGTGCCATTCGTTTGTGTAAGGGTACGGAGTTTTTGAAACATAAAGTCACCTCATTATAATTTAATTAATATATATTTTAATAATTAAAATATATATTAATTAAATTATATGCTACTTCCATTTGTCAAGAACAAAAGCACTGCTTAAATTAAACAATAAAAAAAGGATTTCAATTTGTTGAAATCCTAAAAAATTTTATTCATTAATTGGTTTACTTCGCGTAAGATATTGGCCATGTCTATGAGTTTATCCTGAGAAAACTTTAAAAAGATTTCTTGAACCTTCATGTCACCAATATTGGTTAAAGCCATTTTGACCACACGTCGATCATTATTTTCTCTAATTCTTTGTATGAGTTCGAGTTTTTCCAGTTTATCGCACATAGAAGTTACAGCTCCGGGTGTTACACTAAAGAATTCAGCAATTTCTGTTGCCTTCATCCCATTATTTATTTTTAGCTGTAGGAGTAATATTAATTGGTTTTGTGATAACGCTTCTCCTTCAGATAGAAGATCTACAAACATTTTCGACTTCTGCTGTATTTCCAGCATTTCTTTCATAATAATTTCTACATTGTTTAGATTTTCTGGCATATAATCACGTCCGCTAAAATATTTAATAATTAAATTATATAGCAATTAAATAAATGCTACCAAGTGTAGAATTACTTTAAGAAATATTTATTTTTTAAAAGTCATACGCATCCATTCGAAAAATCTCTCTTTTTCTTCGAACTGGGGGTAGTGAGCAGATTGTTCATATGCTATGAATTCTTTTTTCTTCGCGATAATTTGGTCGAAGTACTTTTTAGCGCTATTCGATGATGTTTGATAATCATAATCCCCCATTACAAAATAGAAAGGAAGAGTCAGTGAATTGACTTTCGCAGGAAGTGGGGACTGTAGGACTTCGTTTACTAAAACTTCTTGGGATAGGGATATCCCCTTGCTATATCGAATAATATCTAACAAATTATATTCGGTACTAAAAAGCATCCCTAACATATTTCCATCAGGGTTAGTAATAAGTCTTGTAGCTCCACCGTATTTGCTCACTAAATGACGAGGCGTAAATGTTTTACCACTACTAATTTCCTCCATTAACCTCTGTAAATGTGCAACATCCTCTGTGTTACTCTTAAGCTGAGCCTGTTTGATCGTAAAGTGTAAACTGTCCATCTCACTTTCAACGGTATTACTCATTTGACCAATCCCTACATAGGCCTCATATTTATCAGGAGCTTTAGCAGCTGCTTGTGTGGCAATATAGGTACCGTAGGAATGACCAATTAAGATAATTTTTTCTTTATCTAGATGATTAGCAATATAGTCAGTCAGTGCTAGTAAATCCTCCACAAGCAAATCAGATGAAAGATTTGAGTAGTCCTCAAAAAAATGATAAGACTTCCCACTAGCCCTTTGATCATAATTTACCACTGTAAATTCGGTTTCCAATAAATCTTGATATTTTTTAGCGTAGGGTATTTCAGAGCAACCTGGTCCGCCATGGACAAAGATGATGACAGGATTATTTTTGTTATTGCCCCGTATCATGATTTCATGATCACTGCCGTTAATTTCTACCTGTTCTAGCGTACTGATGCTATTCAGGTCTTCTATAGATGATGTCCATGTTGGAAATACAAGTGCTAATAATAGTAAGGAGGTCATAATCAAGACAAGATATTTAATGAACTTTTTAATCCTTTTCATACAATCCCTACTTTACATGCGTTTCATAAAGCTAGCATGATACATTTTTCTTTTATACACATAAAAATACATACTCAGAGGCCACCAAAGTGTCACAAAAATAGGGTAAATCGCCCATATAACGCTTGGTGAAGAAACAACATTTACTGTAATGAAAAAGATACTAATTAGTATCGTAGCTGTAACGGAGAATGCTACAAAGGTTTTTCGTTGCGCGTGATATAAAGCTAGAGGCCACCATATCACTAAAAAAGCAGGATAAATTGCCCAAGGGTATTGAGGAGATACAATTATATTCAATATAGAGTAATAGATGATGGTAGAAGCACATCCAATTAGGGCTGTTTTTAACGTTTTTGCCTTTTCATCTAAGTACATGAGGATTGGCCACCAGATAATAGGATAAATCGCATAGACAAACCATAAATGATCTGGTGCGTAAATATAATTTTCAACTATTAGAAATGTAATAATTAAGGCACTACAAACAATTGAGTATTGTTTATACAATTTTTTAGCCATAAAGAATAACGTAATAGGCCAAAGCAGTAGCAATAAGCATGGATATACAAACCACATTGTTTGAGGAGATGTCGTATAATTAACAGCCCCTAAAAAAATCATTGTCATCAAGCTCCCCACTATAGAAAAGTTAATAAAATTCCTCATGTTTATTCACCCCATTTCTTACGAGACCACACAAAGTACATCGATAAAGGCCACCAAAGAATGGCGAAAATCGGATAGATTGCCCAAATAGTATGTGGTGTGTAATAAAGATTAATAAAAATAAAAAATGCAATGATTAAGCCACTACCCCAAATTGAAAATTCTAAGTTTAATTTGGCCATGTTTTTTTTGCTGGTTCTTTAACACCTAACTCTTGCTTTAAGTCTTCGATATCTCCAAATTCTACAATGGCTTTATTAATGGCATCCTCTTGTTCTTTACCTTGGTCCATCAAATAAAATACTTTTTCTTCAAGATTTTCAATGATTTCCTGTTTAACCATTTCCGTTTCGTTAGTTCGAGGAATGTCTTTAAAAAGCTCATCAATATGGTTTTTTATTCTTTTCATTCTAAGCCCTCCATAAATAAATCGATTATTTCCTTTACTTCCGACCATTCTTTCACTAGCTCATTTAAATAGGCCTTACCTAATGATGTAATACGGTAATACTTTCTTTTGCCTCCATGTGAGACATCTCCATAATAGGCTTCAATAATTTCTTTTTTTTCGAGACGTTGAAAAACTGCATACAAAGTTGCTTCCTTGATTTGAAACCGATTGTTTGTACGGAGACTTATTTCCTGAGAAATTTCGTAGCCATAACGGTCTTTTTCTGAAATTAACCGCAAAATAATCGAATCCAAATGTCCTCGGATAATATCACTGCGAACCATAAGTCACCTACTTTTTTTATTGCTCTATCTGTCAGAGTAATAGTAGCAAACATTACTCTGTCTGTCAAAGTAATTTATTCCCCTTTTTTTACAATGATGATGAGATTTTCAATAAAAAAACCCATTCGCTGAAAAGCCCAAAAGGACTATTTCATAGCGAATGGAGTTCGAGTACTCTTTTTACATATACAATGCAGCAAGGAAAATCCCTAAAGACTCCTCGTAAATGTCATCAAACTGGCTGATTGGTAAAGGATTTGTACCACTTCCTAATTCAACAGTGAAGCCTGGTCTACGCCAATCTTGAATAAACCAATCCTTATAACCAGCATAGCTTCCAGCAGATTGAACGGGCTCATAGCCACTTACTCTACTAAATTCATTTACAAGCACCTCTGATTCTGGGGGCTCTAGATTTTCAAAGCCCCAATATATGACACGTCCCTGTGTATGAAAGGCTAATACTCTTGAAAAATCACGTTGCTTGGTCAAATCAGCCATTGCAATGGCTTCAGGTTCAGATAGTGGTCTTTCACCACCATAATCTCTTGGCCCTGGTGTTTTTGGATTACGGGCACTTTCCAGCTCCCATTTGGCAGGGAATTGGTCATTCAAATCAATTCCATGAATATTTGCTTTCCAGCCAGAAAAATCAGCGTTATCATTATTCCATGCAATTAGTTGATTTCTTAATGCTTCATCATTTGGTGGACCTTGTATTACTAAATCTACGCCATCAGGATTTACCATTGGAACGATAGAAAGGAATGTTTGCTGATAAAGAGAAAATGGAGAAATTCCGCGAATACTACTTTGATTGGTGAGGGCAAGCAAATAGTCATTTAAAAATGTTAGAATAATAGGTGTAGTAATCCATTCGTTTGCATGGAATGAGCCATTATAGTGTACACGTTTTGCACCATGGCCAATTGACAGCTCAGGTAGCTCTTTCCCTAAAACGGAGCTGCCAATGTTTGAGCTATGAAGAAAAGGATATGCGTCAAGGAGCTTTTTGAGATCGTTCATCATATGGGTATACGTGTAATTTTGCTTACCTTCAACTAAACGCCATGTGATACGTTGAGGTATGCGAATCATTTGACCGATTTGTAATCGATTTGGACTGAACTCAGGATTAACAAGCAAGAGGGCGACTAGGGGAAGGTTTCGGCTCTGGGCAATCTGCCAAAAAGAGTCTCCTTGTTTAATTTGATAGTTGTTGGTCACAAAACCAGGAATACGAACCCGTTGTCCAACTCTTAAAAATTGGGGATTTATATTTTCATTAGAATCTAAAATGAGTTGAAGAGGAATTTTAAATACCTCACTGAAATGCCAAAGTGAATCTCCTGGTCTTACGATAATATCCACATGTTTTCTCTCCTTAATTAAATTAGAAATGGTTCAATATAAAATGTATATGATAAATGCATAGACTTATTGATACAAATTCAGCAAAACTTCTTTATTAAGAATCTAAAATAGGAGATAATTAGTTATTTTTACATGTATACTAGTAATCATACTAAAGTAAAAGAAAGGTAAAGGTAGGAAAACCAAATGTTAAATAGATTAAAATTGGGTATACGCTCAAAGATTTCATTAGGTTATATCGTAATCATTCTTTGCCTACTTGCGACGGTTGTCATATTAAATAATCAAATTACATCTTTGCAGAAGGAAAGAAATTTTATTATTAAGTACGATTCCAATGTTCTAACTTTAACGAATGAAATTGAAAAATATATATTGGATATGGAATCAAGTCAGCGAGCTTTCATCATTACGGGTAAGCAAAGTTATTTGGAACCCTACGATAATGCAGCTGAAAATTGGAAAATAGATTTTAATGAACTCTATCAACAAATGAAAGATAAACCAGCTCAGCAGGACAAACTTAAAGAGATAGAGGAAACAATTGAACATTGGATTGCAACGTCAGGGGAACCAACTATTCAATATAAAAAGGATAATGATGTAGAAGCAGTAAATGATTTTTTTAAAGTGGATAATGGTCGTCAGGATATGGAAAAAATGCGCAAATTATTCGATTCATTCCGTGCCACTGAAAATGCTTATACACAGGCGAAGGCTAGTCAGTTAGACAAGCGAAATAGTAAATTAACTAGTGCTTTATTTGGGATCTTAATTTTAGTCTCTACAATAGCCATTGCCATCGCTAGTGGCATTTCCCGTTCAATTGTAAAAACGATAACGGAAGTAACACAAACAATTCAAGAAATAGCAGCTACAAAAGGTGATTTCACAAGAAGAATTCATGTGAATACAAATGATGAAGTGAATGAACTTGCTAATGCAACGAATACACTTTTAGAGTCAGTTGAAAAAAGAGAGTGGCTACAAAGCAATGTAGCTGAAATCGTGACAAATTATCAAGGTATTTCAGCAATTACAAAATTAGCGGAGACTTTCCTATCAGAAGTAGCACAAAAAACCCAAGCATCCCTTGGCGCATTTTATGTTCGGGAAGTTACAGAGAACCAAGTACAGTTTGTGAAAAAGGCTGCTTTTGCTGACACGGATGATGGTGTTGGTATGGAGAGTTTCAAAATAGGACAAGGGTTAATCGGTCAATGTGCATTAGAAAAAAGAGTACTATTCTATGACAATATTCCGAGAGACTATCGTTTAATCAAAACGGGATTAGGTGAGATTAGACCACAAAATATTTTATTGATTCCTGTCATTTTTGAAAATGAAGTTATAGCGGTTGTTGAAATAGCAACAATGGCTAAGTTCAGTAAGTTACAGCAAGAACTCGTGAGACAGGTCACTGAAACCTTTGGGCTAACAGTGAATAGCGTTTTAGGGCGTATGGAAATTGTTCGTCTATTGAATGAATCAAGAGCAATGACTGAGGAATTACAGGTTCAATCAGAGGAGCTTCAGACACAATCTGAGGAATTACAAATGCAGACGGAAGAGCTGACAATGATTAATGAACAGCTTGAGGAACGCACGAAAGAGGCAGAGTCCAAATCAAGAGAGCTAGAGAAAGCGAAGAAGGAATTAGAAGAAAGTGCAGAGCAGCTTATCCTTAATTCCAATTACAAATCCGAATTTTTAGCGAATATGTCACATGAATTAAGAACACCTTTAAACAGCATATTAATATTATCGGAAATGCTAGCAGAAAATAGCCAACACAATCTAACAGACGAGGAAGCAGAGTTTGCTAAAGTTATTCATTCTTCAGGAGAGGACTTACTTGCTTTAATCAATGACATATTAGATTTATCTAAAGTCGAGGCAGGGAAGCTTGATATTATTTTTAACGAAGTGAATATGAGCGAAGTACCTGTACAAATTGAACATACCTTCTCACCAGTTGCGAGGAAGAAAAACTTAGCATTCCATATTTCAAAGGCAGATCATGTAGTGGATGTATTCTATACGGATGAGAAGAGATTCCAGCAAATCTTAAAGAATTTATTATCGAATGCCTTTAAATTTACTGAGCAGGGTTCTGTCACATTAGACATTAACCAGCTTACACCAGAACAACTAACAAACAATATGCAGGATATAAGTACTGATTGGTTAGAAATTACAGTTTCAGATACAGGAATAGGTATTCCAAAAGACAAACACCAGCTGATTTTTGAATCATTCCAGCAAGCAGATGGAGCTACGGTCCGAAAATATGGTGGAACGGGTCTTGGTCTTTCTATTTGTAAGGAATTTGCCAAATTACTTGGTGGCTGGATTACTTTACAAAGTACTGAAGGGCAAGGTAGTAGTTTTATGTTAACGCTTCCGAGCCTACCAAATGGAATTGAAGAGGAGCACTGCCAAAAGCTTGCCATGAACGAAGTGGCTGTTACGACGGTGGAAGAGGAACAAATCAAAGAGCAGCCAGTAGCAATGGAAGAAGCCCTTCAACTTGAGGTTGAGGTGTTTCAAGGGAAAAATATTTTAATAGTTGATGATGATAACCGTAATATTTATGCGTTAAAAACGGCATTAGAAAAAAGAGGCATGCACATTCTAGTTGCCAAAGATGGGCTAGAATGTTTAGAGGTCTTGCAGGCTAATCCAGATATCGATCTTGTTCTGATGGATATAATGATGCCTAATATGGATGGCTATGAAGCGATGACTATTATTCGTCAGCAAATGAAACGTATCGATTTGCCAATCATTGCATTGACTGCTAAAGCGATGAAAAATGACCGTGATAAATCATTGCAGGCAGGTGCATCTGATTATATTAGTAAGCCATTAAATTTAGATCAATTAATATCAGTTTTAAGAGTATGGTTAGTTTCTAAGGGGAGTTAATGAACATGGAACAATTTCAGCCTTTGGAGCAAAATATACAATTAAATAAGCATACAAATTTAGAAATTGATTTGTTACTAGAGGCTATTTATCGTTTATCGGGCTATGATTTTCGTCAATATAATCGTTCATCCATTTCGCGCAGAATCTACAATAGGATGGGGATAAATAACATCCCAACGATTTCACGTGTACAAGAAAAGGTCATTCATGATAAAGAATTTTTAGAGCAGATATTAAACGATTTTTCGATAAATGTAACAGAGATGTTCCGCAACCCAAGCTTTTTTAAGGCCTTTCGTGAAACGGTCATCCCTGTTTTACGAGAATATCCAGAAATCCGTATTTGGCATGCAGGTTGTGCAACAGGTGAAGAAGTATATTCTATGGCTATCTTGCTTCAAGAAGAGGGGCTAATAGAGAGATCTGTAATTTATGCAACAGATATGAACGAGCAAGTATTGGAAAAAGCTAAGAAGGGGGCCTTTCCAATTCATAAAATGCAGGCATATACAAAAAACTATATGCTTGCTGGAGGTGCCCATGCTTTTTCAGAATACTATCAAACAGATTATCAATATGCTTACTTTCATCCAACATTATTGAAAAATATTATTTTTGCTCAACATAATTTAGTAACAGATCATTCATTTAATGAATTTCATGTTGTTCTGTGCAGAAATGTTCTTATTTATTTTTCACCTAAGCTGCAGAGCCAGGTACATCAATTATTTTATGAAAGTCTAAGTGACAAAGGTTTTTTATGCTTAGGGGATAAAGAAACATTGCGATTTGAAGAGGTTATTTCAAAGTATAAGGAGATTTCTGGAAACGAAAGAATTTATCAAAAAATGTATTAATGAGTAAGAGGCTATCTTTAACGGATAGCCTCTGCTTTTTTATATAGTTTTAGTGCTAGCTTGAATCATTAAAACACACATGTCATCAGGCTGATTCTCTTGTTTATCCTTAGGCAAAAGGTTATCGATTAGGCATTGTGAATAATCCCACTTGGAGGATGTTAGCGTTTGCAAATGCTTTTCTGATTCTAATTCACAGGGTCCCATTGCCTCTAATACACCGTCTGTAAATAACACGATTTGAATGTCATGCTCATATTGAATAGATTGCTTTTTTACTTTTATTTCATCGAAGAAACCGACTGCACAGCTACCCTGATCTAATGGAATACATGATTTTTCATCGATTAGTGCATATCCAGGAGGATGGCCAGCATTTATGTACTCGACTGTTTTTTGCTCTGTATCAATGATTAAATAAATCGCTGTAAAATAATAAAGATTATTCTCTTTCCCATCTTGTAATAGCGTCATATAACGATTCAGTTCTTGGATGACAAGTTCAGGTTCCACCAATTGCTTAACCGCCTCTCTTAGAACAGAGGAGATGAACATACAAACCAACGCTGCCGATATACCGTGACCCATCATATCCAATAATATAATGGCATAACGATGATCGTCTATTTTGTACCAATAATACATATCTCCTGCCAAATTAGAGGATGGTAAATAAGAAACTTCAATACGGATGTCCTTCTCATTTAACGGTGGGCTAAGAAGACTCCTTTGTACATGGGTTGCTAAATCTAGTTCATATTGTATTTTCTTTTCATGCTGTGTGTGCCAGTCTAATTCTGCCTTTAAACGTAAGGCAACACGCATTCTGGCAAGCAACTCTGTTTTATTAATTGGTTTAGTAATATAATCTACACCACCAATGTCTAGGGCTTCTGCCAGTTTGTTTTTATCCTCAAGTGCTGTAACAAAAATGATTTGAATATCTTTTAATCTCTCATTTTGCTTAATGCGTTTGCAGGCCTCAATACCATCTACTTCCGGCATCATAATATCTAACAAAATTAAATCTACTGAATTTCCTGTCGGATTGGGTGCATCTAATTGTAAATAATCAAATAGCTCATAAGCAGATGAAAGAGAAACACAGTTTTCATAACCTGCATTTTTTAGTATTTTCTCAATGACAAATAAATTGACTTGATTGTCATCAACTAGAAGAATGGTCATAGTACTTTCCCCTTACTCTGATTGAATTGTGCAGATTATTTTTCATGTATATAAAATACTTTCAACTTTATCATTATACAAAACATCAAAGAATAAAGGTATTTTGGCGATTTGAATGTGTGATTTACTAAATACATGAATTAAAAGGAATTTATATTTTCGCTTTTTTAAATCCTTGGTAGATATCAAATGCATTTGCTAAAACAGCAATAATTATACTGACAAGTAGGATTTTATCAATAGTGAAGGCAACTTTAGCTGAGGTTGTTTCTGTTATAGCCGCAATATAAGGAATAGAGGCGCTGTGAATAAAATCTTGGTGTATCGCTATTAAAATAAACACAATTGTTCCTACACTTTGAAGTAGTGCATTAGTGATGGCGATAGGCATTGTCCACTGTCCTGCACGCCATTTTAATAAGGTTAAAGTTAGACTTAGGATAATACATAGTAAGACCATGGGAACAAACGCTTGTAAAATATTTTGATTAAAGATAGGCATAACAAATTTCAAGCTGCCGTTGTCATTCGTTGTATAAATACCTAAAAGACGATAGGCATTCCAGTAAACAAAAGAAAAAATAAGTATTCCTAAAAGGCTAAAAATCGTATCACTTATAGGAATGATTTTATCTTTGGGAATCTTTTTAATTTGTATTAAATCATCAGGTGACCATGGCTTGGTATCTCTCAGAAAAGGGATCGAAAACTTTTCAGCCCCAGAACGGTCCTTAATAATAAAAATAACCGTAACCCAAAACAAAACTTGAAATAACACAGCAATAATTGCAACAATAATCCCTACAAATGCTGTAATAATGGTTGTGAGAAGTGCTTCTTCTCCAGAATAGAGAACCATCTTCTCTATTATTTGAACAATGATCGTAATAAGAATTGCCCAAGGAATAATTAGCTTGATGGTTCTTGTATATTGTTCAAAATTCTTTGGACCAATTAAAAAGTGGGGAGTAACCTGATAGCTTGCAGCAACTTCTGAAGGGCTTCCAAGCTTCCTAAGTACTTCCTTCACCTCAGATTCTGTATATTGCTCTGGCAACATATCCTCAATAGTAGCCTTTAGTTCAACCTTGATTATCTCACGTTTATTTTTATGTAGCCTTTTAGTCACTTCGTGAATATATGAATCAATTAAAGTCATACATTTTCCTCCTTTAATCATTTTCAGTACTCATTAATTGGTCGTGGTAATATATGTTATTATGGGGTATAAAAATTAATATGAAAAATTCGTGAACAACATGCAACAATTTGAAAATGGAGGGGACATAATGAGGGTTGTAGAGAAATTATTAAAAGAGCAAGATTTTGTAGCCTTTGTAAATATCGTTGTAGGTGCATATCCAGGAAGATTGAATGGTACACATACAACAAAAGAAGAGCTGAAAAAGCATTTTATGCAAAATCAGAGCAACGATGAATCTCTTCATTATTATGGACTTTGGGAAAAGGACAAACTCATTGGTGGTATGCGACTACATGACTTTCAAATGAATCTGTTCTCTAAAATGTTACCAATTGGTGGGGTAGGACTTGTTGCAGTTGATTTATTACATAAAAAAGAGAAGGCTGCAAAAGAATTAATCCAACATTTCTTTAACATCTTTTTAGAAAAAAATATTCATTTTGTGGCTTTGTATCCGTTTAGACCAGATTTTTATAAGAAAATGGGTTTTGGCTATGGACCGAAAATCTATCAATACTTGGTTGAGCCTTCGAGCTTCCCTAAAGGACCAACCAAAAAGCACCTTAAATATTTGACAGTTGAAGATCAACAACAGCTAGTAGATTGCTACAACAGGGTAGTAGCAAAAAAACATGGGATGTTTCTTAAAACACAATCGGAACTATCTTTTATTTTTAATAATCCAGATAACTATGTGATTGCAATGGAACAGGAAGGTACAGTTCAGGGCTATATTGCCTTTTCTTTTAATAAACAAAGCGATAGTAATTTTATGCTCAATAATTTGGTCATTAAAGAGTGGATCTATGAAACTCCTGAGGCTTTGCTAGAGCTTAGTACATTTTTAAACAGTCAAGCGGATCAAGTAACCCGAATCGAATGGAATACACAAGAAGAAAATGTCCATTTCTTTTTAGAGGATGTAAGAAATGGTACAAATCATTTAATTCCAAGTGTATATCACGCAAGTGCCGTGTCAGGAGTTGGTCTAATGTACCGTATCATAAATGTGAAGGGCTTTTTTGATGAGCTCCTAACACGCAATTTTAACGGTGTCACTTTGACATTTAAATTGAATGTTATGGATTCGTTACTGGCAAAAAATAATCAGCAACTTATTGTTGAGGCTGTTAACGGTACAATTAAATTGCTAGAAAGTGATAGCTATGATGTTGAAGTAACGATAGATGTAGCTGAGCTTTCATCACTAGTAATGGGCGTCGTAACGGTCCAAGAGCTATTTATGCTGAGTCGAATACAGATTAGCGATAATCAGTATTTACAGGCTTTACAGCAATTCTTCTATGTGTTTGAAAAGCCCACATGTATATCGGCATTTTAGAATGGGCGTGAGGGCTTTTAATCTTTTTTGATGAGAATGGAAGAACGTGTTGGCCTTTCAAGTGGCGTTATATTGATAATAAAGTAGCTTATGATTAGTATGAGGATAATTAATGAATAAATTAACGTATTTAGAGGATGATCATGCTCCACAATAATTAATCGAATCATCGCTGTGATACCTATATAGATAAAATATCGAAGTGGAAAATGGTAATCCTCCTTAAAATATTTAATGATCATTGTGATGAATTCGAAATATAAAAAGAAAATAAGAATATTGGCAAGGAATAGTTTATAATCACCATCTTCCTTAGCGAATAGTAATATTTTAAGAAATTCAATTAGCTCCTTAAATAACAAAAAACAGAGAATGAGTGCTAATAGTACAAGGCAAACATTGAGAAAGAGCTGTAGAGATTTTGGCACAACTTTAATGAGCTGTAAATAAGTCGTATTTTTTTGATTCATCCCATTCCTCCAATCGAGTTTTGTAAATACATCATCATATGGTCGAGTAGCTGTGTATTATGATATAAATATAACAATTTGTCGTAAATCTTTTCTTATGATTTTGTAAAGTTTTGGTATATTTTAATGAAAGAAAGTTTTCAAAATAATTTAGTGGTATGCTAAAATAGATGTGCATGAATATAAAATATAAAAGGGGTTTTTAAAATGGCAAAAGCTGCAAAAACTGATGCGAAAATTACACCAGAACGTTTAGAAGAAGCGTTAAATGTTCGTGATCGACTTATTATCGAGCTACTGGTACAAGTACTTGATGAAAAGCTAGTAATTGAGCGTCCTGTATTACGTGAACGTCTAGGAAACCTTGTAGATCTAGCAGATCACGATGCAGAGCTTAAGGAAACAATCCACGCAGTAATTAACAAACTATAATGTAAAAGAGGAATGCTACGGATATGCGTAGCATTCTTTTTTATATAGTATTTTATCATGTAAAGCGTTCTACCAAGTCGTACATACGCTCTGCCTCTGTATGAAGCTCCATAGAGGAGTGCATGATAGATGTCACCGCTGACTTTTGTTCGTCAATAGAAGCATTAATTTGTTCAGTAGCTGCGGCAGATTGTGTAGCGACACTTGCTATTTCATTGATGGCGTTCATCACGACTATTCGATTTTCCGCCATGTCATTCATTCCTTTGTCTAAAGAAACAAGGTGCTTTGTAATGTCATGAATGGAGTCTGCTAGGAAAGTAAAGGCTCCCTTTACTTCCGTAATCGACATTGCCTGATTTTGTGACAGTTGGAGCGTGTGTATCATTTTTGAATCTGAATTAGCGGTATCGACCTCAATACGCTGTAATAGATTTCTAACCCGATTCGTGGCTTCATTCGTATCCTCAGATAAATGACGGACTTCCTCAGCTACGACAGCAAACCCTTTGCCATGTTCACCTGCACGGGCTGCTTCAATACTTGCATTTAGTGCTAATAGATTTGTTTGTTCAGAAATGGATGTAATTGTTTGTACGACTTGATGAATTTCTTTCATTTGGCTCGTCAAACTTGAAAAAGTTGTTCTCAATTCCTCAATCACTTGCGTAAACTCACTTGAATTTTGAAGTAATACATCTACTTTTTGTCTACCGTTTTCTTGAGATTGATTAATGATATTCATATTTTCTGTAATCTCACTATATTTATCTGTAGCATTTGAGATAAGTGAGGACAATGTTTCTACTTTACTAATGGCCATTTCTGCTTCCTCAGCTTGTACTACAGCTCCCTTAGATATATCATTGATGGCTTGATGAATTTCATCAGCAGAGGCAGTCGTCTCCTCAGTAATGGCACTCAGCATTTCTGAAGAAACGCGCATTTGGGACGCGCTATCCTTTGTATTGTTGACCATTTCGTATAAGCTACGTTTCATATTATTCACGTTACTAGCTAGTATACCGAGTTCATCTTCTGTAGTAACAGGTATGTCATCACCAGTTAGCTTGCCTTTAGCAATATCAGATGTAATGACCATAATTTTTCGTATATAGGTTGTCATTCGTCCAGAGAAGAACCAGAAGAGTGATACACCAATAATCGTTGCAAGGAAGGTCATGCCTAGTGTGTAATATAAAACATTATTTGTACCCGCATTAAAGTCCATTTCGTATGTACCAGCTGCTATAATCCAGCCCCAATGCTTGTCCTTTTCTACATAAGTAATCTTAGGCGCAACAATTTCAGGATTTGAGGGAAGGGCCCAATCATAACGTACATATCCTCCTCCAGCATTTGCTGCTTCAATCATTTCTCGTACAAAATAGCGCCCATCCTCTGTTTGTAAATCTGAGATATTTTGTCCTTCTAGAGAGGGGTGGGTTTCAACCATACCACTATCTCGGAAAGCATAGAAATAAAAATTATCTCCATATTTAACGGGATTATCAATGGATCTTTTGTTATCTTCATTTTTATGACCAACGATCTGTGTTCTAGCACTTTCCTGAGCTTCCTCTAGCGTTAATTTCCCATTTTGAACTTGAGTATCTAACTGTGCAATAAGTTCAAGTATGCCAAGTGTGCCGTTTTTAAGACTATCTCTACCTACCTGATCGAGTTCTCCTTTCACGACCATATAATTGACGGTTCCAACTAGGCCTGTTGATAGTAGAATAACGATAATAGCGAGACTAACAAGTTTATTACGTACTGATTTCATAAGATACAACCCCCGTTCCTTCATTCCTTCATTATAGTTCTATTATAATATATAATTTTTTAATAAAATAGAAAATTCTGAAAATAAATATTGTCTTTTAAGTGAAGAGTCCCAAAAAAATCACCCCAACCAAGAGTAAAAAGCAGCTCTTAATTGGGGTGATGTTGAAGCTTAATATAGCGGATTTACATCGATTAGTATACTTTGTCTCCATTGAAAATAGAATTCTTCACGATCACATAATCAACATTGCGAATAGCCTCTAGCTTTGTGCCACCAGCATATGAAATAGATGACTGTAAATCTTGTTGCATCTCGATTAATGTATCTTTGATGCTACCTTTATGTTCAACGTACATTTTCTTACCTTCGACGTTTTTACGTTCGCCTTTTTGGAATTCAGAAGCAGAGCCGAAGTATTCCTTCACTGTTCTACCTTCGATTTCGATTGTTTCACCAGGTGACTCTTCATGACCAGCGAATAATGAACCGATCATTACCATTGAAGCACCAAACCGTACAGATTTAGCGATATCTCCATGTGTACGAATGCCACCATCAGCAATAATTGGCTTTGTAGCAGCCTTTGCACACCAACGTAGTGCAGCTAGTTGCCAGCCGCCAGTACCAAAACCTGTTTTGATTTTAGTAATACATACTTTACCTGGTCCAATCCCAACTTTTGTTGCATCTGCACCAGCATTTTCAAGCTCACGCACCGCTTCAGGTGTCCCTACATTACCTGCAATGACAAAGCTTTTTGGCAAATGCTTTTTAATATGCTGAATCATACGAATAACAGCATTTGAATGACCGTGTGCAATATCAATTGTAATAAAATCAGGTACTAAATTAGCAGCTGCTAATTCTTCGATAAATGTATATTCCTCTTCTTTTACACCAACGCTAATAGAAGCAATTAAGCCATTTCCTTGCATTTCTAGAATAAAGTTTCGACGAGTTTCTGGTTGGAAACGGTGCATGATGTAAAAGTAACCGTTTTCAGCAAGTTTCTTAGCAAGATTTTCATCGATAATTGTTTGCATATTTGCAGGTACTACTGGCAGTTTAAAAGTGTGACCACCTAAAGTAACAGAAGTATCACATTCTGAACGACTTTCTACAATACATTTTGCGGGAATAAGTTGAATATCCTCATAGTCAAATACGTTATCCATTATATACACTCCTAAAATACGAATATTTTTTAAGATTTAATTTAAATTGTTCGCCATTTGGTAATTTACATGATTTTTGAGTAAATGTCAAAGCTTTTGTGAAAATAAATAAAAAATTTAAAAAGAAAGGAGCAAACTTACTTTGAAGATGAAATATTCTAGTTATAATTTGTGTTATGTTTTGTAATCCATGTACAATAGAATTGTTTCAAAAAATGACAAAGGAGTGTTGAAAATGGCAGTAGAGGTTTATTTGAATTTTAATGGAAATTGTCGAGAGGCAGTTGCGTTTTACGAAGACGTTTTTAATACGGACAAGGCTGAAATTATGACGTTTGGAGAGACACCACAAAATCCAGACTATCCATTACCAGAAGAAGCAAAAGATCTTGTCATGCATACACGACTTATTGTATTCGGTAGTAGAATTATGTTCTCAGATACATTTCCAGGCATGCCATTTTCCACAGGGAATAATGTCACATTAGCTGTTGTATCCGATGATGAAGAGCAAATGCGTCAAGCATTTGATAAGCTTAAAGAAGGTGGTAACGTGAGAATGGAGCTTCAAGAAACATTTTGGAGCAAATGTTACGGCTCACTTACAGATAAATTTGGCGTTGAATGGCAATTTAGCCATGAGGTAAATGAATAATGAAATAACATGATAAAAGCACGATGATGGGGCTAAACCAAGTATCATCGTGCTGTATTATTTAGTAATTAAAACGGTCTACATAGCCTTGTAATTCATCTGCCATATCAAGCAATGTTTTAGCAGAAGAGGCGATTTCCTGCATGGAAGATAATGTTTGTTCCGTTGAAGCGGCAACCTCTTCAGATGCAGCTGCGTTTAGTTTGGCATGGTCTGACAGTTCAATAGCAGTTGCGGATACCTCCTCTACAACGGCAGACATTTCTTGTGCTGAAGCTGATATATCCTCCATTTTAGGAGCAATTTCACGAAGACTTCCAACGATACTTGAAAATTTCTTTTTCGTATCCTCGGATAGCTGTAAACCTTCTTGAACGTCTGCAGAAGCTTTCGTCATCGTTTGTACAGATTTAGCGGTATCTTGTTGTATACCTGTAATTAGAGTAGAAATTTGCTCTGCTGATTGATGAGATTGCTCCGCTAGTTTACGTACTTCATCTGCTACAACTGCAAAGCCTTTACCGTGTTCACCTGCTCGTGCTGCTTCAATAGCAGCATTAAGAGCAAGAAGGTTTGTTTGGTCTGAAATTGCGCTAATAATTTCTATAATGGAGCCAATTTCTTTTGTACGATCAAATAAGGATTTAATCATCGTATCGGATTGAGCCACAGAATCATGAATGGATACCATTTGATTAACAGTGTGCTCAACAGATTGACTACCTTCCTCCGCTAATTGGATGGCCTGGCTGGATAGGTCTGAAACTTGTAGAGCACTATCTGCTACCTCTACAACACCCTTTGCAATCTCCTCAATAGAAACAGCATTTTGATCGATTCCCGTTGTTTGTTTTTCCGTACTAATCGCTACCTGTTGCATAGCCTCTGTCACTTGCTCAGATGCAGCGATATTTTGCTCAGCATTCGCTGAAAGACCTTGTGCCGAGGTTTGAACATGTTGTGAGCTTTGATCAACATTGCGGATCAGTCTTTTTAAGCTAACTTTCATTGAGACAAATGCTTCAGCAAGCTGTCCTATTTCATCTTTCGTATGAATATCAATATACTCTGTCAAATCACCTTCACTAATTTTAAGAGCACTTTGCTGTAGTTGTTTAATTGGGTTAACAATAGATTTAATCATTGAGAGCATAAAGATAATACCAACAATAATAGAAATACCAATAATGAGTAATGTAATAGTAAAGGTTGAGGTAGCAGCGTTAGTAGCCTCTGCAATGAACATTGTACCAATTATCTTCCAGCCTGTGATTTCATTTGTTTCAAAGCGTAAATGACGGTCACCTTCAGTAATAATACCTTCCTGCTTTTCGTAAATTTTTGAAACATAATTTTCCGTTGCCTCTGTGCCGCTTTCCTTATCTTTTTGAGCAATATATAACTTATTATTATCTAACAGAGAGGCAAAGCCCGTTTCTCCAATACGTGTTTGATCTGTCAGTGCACTTAGAAGAGAGATATTTAAATCTAAGGCAATTACGCCAGAATCATCAGGAAGAGCTTGCATAATTGTCACAACGATGTTATTGGTTGATTTTGAGATATATGGAGAAGTGATGGATACATGCCCTTTATTATCAATGGCTTCTATATACCAAGGACGTTTACGAGGATCATAATCACTTGCATAGTCATGGACAGGTTCATCAATGATTCGCCCATCAGCAGTCCCTATGTATACTAGCTCGACTTCTGGGTGTGTATTTATATATTCCTGAAAAAGACCTTTTAATTCAGCTTTTTTATCATCTTGTAAATAAGACTGATTTATTTTCTTGGCAAAATATTCGATATCATGAACTCTAGGAGCAATTGTATTAGTAATATTACTATTAAGCATACGCACACTTTCCTTGGCGCTTGCTTGCTGCTCTGCGAGTATTTGATTTTTGGTACTTTTAAAGGAGGTATACCCGATTAAAAGTGCGGGAATGAGAAGTATGACTAAAAATGCAAAGATGAGTTTCTTTCTTAAACTAATTCGTTTCATATAGTATTCCTCCTTAAACGACAATATTGAAGTGTAATACAACTAACTACTTGATTGGTTTTATTACACTAGTAGTCTCCTAAGTCGTTCAAATGTTTAATCTGATTCTAAGAGGAAAATGAATAATAATCAACACAATTTTCCGAAAAATCTGTAAAATAAAGTTATGTAACGCTATTATTTGTAGAAAAATATCCTATTTTGTAATTTTCTATCTTTTTGGAATAGAAAAAATCTGAGTTCAATACTATCTTGAACTCAGATTTAGCAGTTAAATAATTAATATTTAAAACGATTGACATAACCCTGCAATTCATCCGCCATATCGAGTAGGGTTTTGGCAGACGAAGCCATATCTTGCATAGAAGATAAAGTTTGTTCCGTGGAAGCGGCAACTTCTTCTGTAGCAGCAGCATTTAATTTTGCGTGATCGGAAAGTTCAATAGCGGTCGCTGATACTTCTTCTACAACGGCAGCCATTTCTTGAGCAGATGCTGAAATATCCTCCATTTTCGGCGCGATGTTTCGAAGACTTTCGATAATACTCGCGAATTTTCTACTTGTATCTTCTGTCAATTGTAAGCCCTCTTGAACATCTGTCGATGCTTTGACCATTGTCTCTACAGATTTTGCTGTATCTTGCTGAATAGTAGTAATGAGCGCAGAAATTTGCTCTGCTGATTGATGAGATTGCTCTGCTAATTTACGTACTTCATCAGCCACTACCGCGAAGCCTTTGCCATGTTCTCCTGCTCTAGCAGCTTCTATAGCTGCATTAAGTGCTAATAAATTCGTTTGAACTGATATAGCACTAATCATTTCTAAAATGGACCCGATTTCTTTCGTGCGATCATATAGTGCTTTAATCATTGTATCTGATTGCGTTACAGAATTATGGATAGAATTCATTTGCTGTACAGTTTGTTTGACAGATTGTCCACCTTCTTCTGCCAATTGGATAGCATGGCTAGATAGGTCAGAAACCTGCATGGAACTGTCTGCTACTTCAACAACGCCTTTAGCAATTTCTTCAACTGAAATGGCATTCTGATCAATACCTGTAGTTTGTTTTTCTGTACTAATTGCCATTTGGTGCATGGCATCAGCAACTTGCTCTGAGGTAGCGATGTTTTGTTCTGCATTAGCAGATAAATTTTGAGCGGCTGTTTGGACATGTTGTGAGCTTTGATCAACATTACGAATTAATTTTTTTAAGCTCACCTTCATAGAGATAAAGGCTTCTCCAAGCTGACCAATTTCATCTTTAGAATGGATTTCAATAAACTCCGTTAAATTACCGTCGCTAATTTTTAATGCGCTTTGCTTCAATTGATTAATTGGGTTAACAATAGACTTTATCATGAAGAGCATGAAAATAACGCCAACGAGAATGGAAACAATAATGATAATTAAATTTATATTTAATGTGGATGCCGCAGCTTTTGCAGCTTCCGCAGTAAACATCGTACCAATTACCTTCCACCCAGTTAACTCATTCGTAATAAATTGTAAGTGACGGTCTTTTTCAATGATCGTACCGCTTTCCTGCTCATAAATTTTTGTAATGTAGCTTTCCGTTGCCTCTGTACCACTTTCTTTATCTGGCTGAGCAATGTAAATTTGATTGTTATCTAAAAGAGAAGCGAAGCCCGTTTCTCCAATACGTATATTATTCGTAATGTCACTTAATGTAGAAATATTTAGATCTAATCCTAATACACCGGAACCATCTGGTAATGCCTGAGTAATTGTAATGACAATGTCACCTGTAGATTGTGTAACATATGGTGCAGTAATTGAGGTCTTCCCATTATTAGCTAAAGCCTGCTTATACCAAGGCCTTGTCCGAGGATCGAAGCCATCAGGATACTCTTGAACAGGCTGATCAAATAGTTTGCCTTCAGCAGTTCCAATATATATCAGATCTACTTCAGGGTGCATGTTTACATATTCACTTAATAATGACTTTAGTTCTAAAGTACTCTCGTCTTGAAAGTAAGTTTCACTAAATTTTTGTGAAAAATATTGTACATCTTTCAATTTGGGTTCAATCATGTTTGTAATATTGGAATTTAGAATGCGCACACTTTCAGTCGCACTTGCCCGTTGTTCCTCTGAAATTTGCTGTTCAGCACTTTGGTAAGATACTATTCCAATCAATAGTGTTGGAATGAGAAGCATGGCTAAAAACGAAAAAATAAGCTTTTTTCTTAAACTTAGTTGTTTCAATTGTATTATCCTCACATAATATTTTATTCTATACTTTTCCCTTAAAGGTAAATAATACTCATTCTATCAGAAATAAAAGAAAAGTTAAGTACTTTGAATTAATTATTTCTTAGTAATGTATATCATTATCAATTTTTCGAAATTTCCCTAAATTGATGGCATTAGAAGCTATATAAAGCCGCTTTTTGATGTATACTAATGCTCAAAAGAGGAGGGAATGAAGACATGATTCATCAAATTGGACAGGTAATGTTATATGTTAATGATCAAGATGCAATTGTGAAATTTTGGACAGAAAAAGTGGGGTTTGTTGTCATTTCTGAACAGGAAGAGGCAGGCATACGCTGGATTGAAATTGCACCAACTAAGGAAGCTCAAACATCCTTTGTGCTTCACAACAAAGAAATTATTGCTAAAATGCAACCTGATCTAAATTTAGGAACACCTTCTATTATGTTTTACGCTGATAAAATTGAAGAGATGTATCAAGATTTTCAGGCAAAGGGCGTTAAAGTAGGAGATCTAGTCATGATGCCAATGGGTAGGGTTTTTAATTTTGCTGACCCTGAAAATAACTACTTTGCCTTGGTTGAAAAGAAAAAGTAAATAACGGAATCTGCTTGTTTTTTGTTAGAGTTAAGTAAAAATGAGCAGATTCCTGTTTTAGCTTATTTAATAGCTAGATTTGTGGTCTATGATAAATCTTCACCAAAAATACCAACCGTTTGTCGATCTATTACAAATTCATGGCCATTCCATTTTAAAATATTTTCTACATAGCCTAATCCATCAGCATGATATCTACCTGCAATTTCTTGATATCCTAAAATTTCATACGTTCCATCTCGGTCGTAATCAACAGGATATAGTCCTCCAAAAGGATCTACCCAGCCTTCAATCGGTTGCTTCAAGGTGCCATCTGGATTATAAATTTCAGCTAAGTAGTCGGCTCCTTTATACTGTAAATCAATTGTGTATTTAATAGCAGGATTAAAACTCTGAACAACAGCCTTATAATGATCTACATAATTGACCTTATATTTAAGTTTATTATTAAAAGATTCTGCATCAAAGATGGAACGAACTTGATTGTTGATGGAGGAAAAAATCTCACCATTTACAATTCCGCCGCTACCTCCTGTATCAGACACAACCAGAATATCCTCAATATGATTACCAGTAAAATCGCCCAAGAAAATAGTCGGATTATAGCCCATATTTTGTTTCAATGGAATTTGCTCCATTTGTCGTGTTTGACCATCAAAAATAGACAGTGTTAGATTTCTCCAGAAAGGACTATCAGGCTGTTTAGTGCCCATTAAAAAAATGGTTTCAAAAAAACCATCCCCGTTAATATCTCCAAACTTAGTTTGAATAACTTGTGGAGCAGAATGGGTTATGATTCCACCGTTTAGTGGTGAATTTAAATTATTGGTCATATATGCACCTCTTTCATTAGTCTTAGCATATGTTGTAAGAAAAGCTTGGTGCATAAATCAAAGGTAAAAGTTGAAACTTTGTAATACATATTAAACTTACAAAAAAACTTGAATATCACCCATTGACATTTTCTAATGCGAAAAGTATTATAAGTGTCAACGAATCAGAAAATTCAGTACCAAATAGTATCTCACTACATTCATGTAGCAAGAGATTTTTTTTCATTATCAATCCTTAGTAAATTTATACGATTTATATATATTGGGAAGAAGGAGATTCATTTGAAGAATTTATTTGTAAAAACAGAGCGACAACGATATTGGCTAGATCAGCTAGCTGCTATAGCTGAGCCAATCAAGGCAGAGGCTGTTGAGGTAGATGAGCAATCTCGTTTTCCGTTCGAAGCACATCGGTTACTTTTACAAATTGGCTATCCTCAACTTACTTTACCGAAACAATATGGCGGAGAAGGGTTATCTGTCTATGATATGGTCCTCGTACAAGAGACGCTAGCAAGCTATGACGAAAATGCCTCTCTTTCCCTTGGGTGGACATTAGGTGTTGTCGGTGAAATTTATGAAACTAAACTATGGACTGATGATCTATTAATAGCTTTTGCTGAAGAAATAAAGAGAGGGGCCATGATTAATAGAGCGGTTAGTGAGGCGGCAACAGGTAGTCCAACGCGAGGAGGGCGGCCAGGGACAAATGCCATTTCTACTAAAGGAGGCTGGCTAATAAATGGGCGCAAGATTTTTACGACTGCGTCTCCGGTGCTCGATTATTTCCTTACCTCCGCTTGGATTGAAGAAAAGCAGCAAGTTGGCTTCTTCCTCATTCATAAGGATGCAGCAGGTCTATCCATTGAGGAGAATTGGGAGATGTCTGCAATGCGAGGCACAAGCAGCCACGACCTTGTATTAAAGGATGTGCTTGTTGCAACTGAACATTTAGTAGAGTTACCAAGTCATCCGAGTGGTGGCAAAATAAATGGCTGGATACTCCATATCCCAGCAACTTACTTAGGTATTGCACAAGCAGCCCGTGATTATGCTATTCATTTTGCTAATCACCATCAACCGAATAGCCTGAATGCGCCAATTTGTACGTTGCCAAACGTACAACAGCTTTTAGGGGATATTGAATTAAAGCTCCATCAAGCTCGTTTTGTCTTATACGGAGTGGCTGAGGCTTACGATGATCCTGCTAGACGTGGACTAATAACAAATGAAATGGCAATTGCTAAACACACAGTAACAAACATGGCAATAGATATAGTCGACAAAGCGATGCGTGTAGTGGGGGCGAAAAGCTTGCAACTATCCAATCCATTACAGCGTTATTACCGCAATGTTCGTGCAGGGCTTCATAATCCACCGATGGATGATATGACGATAATTAAATTAGCGACTGCCGCTATTGAACAGCAGAAATTATATGAAAATCAATCATTAAATCACGTGAAAAATAAGGAGAAATGACATATGAAGAAGAATAAGATTTTTCAATTTGCTGCAATTGGTTTGGCCTCTATAGCATTATTAGCAGGTTGTAATTCAGGAGAGTCTGCAGATAAAGATGCGGGTGATGGTGAAAAGGTACGTACAGTAAAAGTAGCCTACGATCAAGCGTCAAAGCCTATTAGTTACATTGACGATAATGGAAATCCAACTGGTTATGATGTAGAAGTAATGAAATTAGTAGATGAATTGTTACCTGACTATCAATTTGAGTATGTAGGTACAACAAGTGATGATTTATTAATTGGTGTGGAGCAAGGGAAATATCAAGTAGGGGTTAAAAACGCATTCTTTACTCAGGAACGTACAGAGAAATTTATTTTCCCGAAGGAATTCTTAGGTTTAAGTAGCGCAGGTATAGTTTTGCGTAAAGAAGATGAAGGTGTGAAAACATTAGCGGATTTTGCCAAAAAGGGCTATTCTTTAGCACCAATTGCTGCAAATAATGCTCAATATACAATTATCGATGAATATAATACGGCAAATCCAGATAATAAAGTAAAACTTGAGGCTGGTGACGCCTTTACTGTCGATGTAGTGCAGTGGGTAAATGAAGGTCGTGTTGATGGTGGTGTCATGATTGAAGGCCCATTTAAACAACAAGTACTTGCAGAAGATGGTCCATATTATAACCTAAAAGATGACGTTGTCTATAACGAATTTGCTGTTATAAAAACATGGCCACTGTTCAATAAAAAAGAGCAGGAATTTGCTGACGCTTATGATAAAGCAATAGCTCAGGTTAAAGAACAAAAGAAAACAAATGAATTAAGTACAAAATTCTATGGCCGTGATTTATTTGAAGTACTGGAAAACGTAAATCGTTAGTTTAAATCGGAACGAATAGTAAGGCTGTTGAGTCAGTAATGCTCAGCAGTCTTTATTCATAAAAACAAAAGTTGGTGAGGAAATGGATAAATATTTTGACGCAACCTACATTTGGAACGCAATCCCAGTGTTATTGCCATTTTTAAAAATTACGTTCTTAGTTGCAGGGTCCTCCATTATCTTAGGTACCCTATTCGGCTTATTGCTGGCGGCAGCTAAGCTATCTTCAGTCAAGTGGCTAACTAAATTCGCCAATCTGTATACAACGATTATGCGTTGTACACCCTCCATTGTTTTGTTATTTCTTGTCTATTATGGCGTCCCAGCATTAGCAGAAAATGTTGGTCTTAATCTCCATTCAATTGAAACGGCCATATTTGTTGTCGTAACATTCACCTTACAATTCGCAGCAATCATGTCAGAGGTGATACGGTCTGCCTACTTAGCCATCCCAAAAGGGCAGTTTGAAGCAGCCGTTAGTGTTGGGCTAACACCATTCCAAGCCTATCGTCGAATTATTTTCCCGCAGGCACTGGTTGTTGCTTTACCAAACTTTGGAAATGGCGTGATTGCTTTATTACAGGAAGGTGCACTCGCTTATACTATTGGTCTAATTGATATTGTAGGTAAGGCAAATCTAATTATTGCAAGTAACATCAATGCTCATGCCTTAGAAATTTATATTGCATTGGCTATTATTTATTGGGTGTTATCTATTTTTATAGAAAAAATATTTACTATATTAGAAAAAATATTTGGTAAGGGTAAGAAGACCCTAGAAACAACTTAAGGAGGCGTGAAGGTGAATTATCAATTTTTACTTGAAACATTTTTCGTAGCTTTGTCTGGTGTTCCTATCGCGCTCCTAGTCACAGTTGTTGCTTTGGTGATAGCTTTGCCACTGGGGTTTTTATTAGCACTAACTAGGATCAATAAAATTCCAGTTATCCATCATCTAGCGAAGATCTATGTTTCTTTTGTTCGAGGAACGCCGATTATTATACAAATTTTTATTATCTATAGCAGTATACCTTTAATGTTGAAAATTATTTTTGAAAAATATCATATTGCGTATGATATTTATAAAATCAATCCAATTTGGTATGCGTTTATTGTATTTGCATTCAGCTCAACAGCCATTTTAATTGAGGTCTTTCGATCGGCATTAAGTACCATTGAAAAGGGGCAACTAGAGGCTGCACACTCAGTAGGTTTATCAACATTCCAAGCATATACACGCATCATCATTCCACAGGCATTAGTAGTGGCATTGCCGAATATTTGCACAGCTACAGTTAATCTCATTAAAGCGACATCGCTAGGCTATGCAATGTCGCTTCCTGAAATTACACTGAAGGCAAAAGTAGCGGCAAACGTTGGCTACAATTATGTAGAGGCCTATATGGATATCTTTATTGTGTACTTAATTTTATGTAGTACGGTTGAATACTTGTTTAAGCGTTATGAGAAATATTTAAGTAAATACAAAATGGCAAATGTCTAAGGGGTGAATTAGCATGTTAGAAATTAAAAATATTCATAAATCATTTGGTGGCAATGAAATCTTGAAGGGTGTTGATTTAGCCATTGATAAAGGGGACGTTGTTGTTATTTTAGGTCCCAGTGGTTCAGGAAAAACAACATTATTACGTTGTATCAATTTTTTAGAGAAGGCTGATCAAGGCCATGCGACATTTGGTGATATTCAGGTTGATTTTCAACATGTAAAGAAAAAAGACATGCATGCAATTCGCCAGCGTGTCGCATTTGTCTTTCAAAACTATAATCTATTCACTAATAAAACAGCATTAGAAAATGTAACGGAAGGGTTAATCATTGGTCGTAAAATTCCTAAAGCACAGGCTGTGGAAATTGGTAAAAAGGCACTTGATAAAGTAGGTTTATCAGACAAATATAATGCCTATCCAAGTCAGTTGTCAGGAGGTCAACAGCAACGTGTTGGTATTGCACGAGCAGTAGCTTTGAATCCTGATATTATTTTATTTGATGAACCAACGTCCGCACTTGACCCTGAATTGGTAGGTGAGGTTCTACAGGTCATGAAAAATATTGCGGCGGAGGGTACAACAATGCTTGTAGTAACACACGAAATGGGCTTTGCCAAAGATGTTGCCAATCGCGTAATTTTCATGGATGGAGGAGTGGTTGTAGAGGAAGGTAGCCCTCATGATATTTTCGTCAGCCCAAAAGAGGAACGAACGAAGAAATTTTTAAAACGTGTCATTCCAGAAGACTATACATTCTATATATAAAACAGCAACTAAGGTGAGGTCAATTGCACAAAAAGCAACTTTGCAGGGTAGAGGTTGATTTCTGTTCTGCAAAGTTGCTTTACTTTTTTTTATCTGTATTCATAGAGGGGATAAGCTCTTATTTTCAATGGAGAGCAGTAATGAGTGACAAGTAGTGAACACCTTCACTTTATTTGAAAACCTTTGCTAAAAAGATAATACTTTTGTAGGTTGGAGTGGAAGGCTACTTGACCCCCATGGATAGCGAGACAGGCGAGCCACTAAACGGAGCGCTAGCGGGGGAAGCGGCTTGATGCTCGCCCACAGGAAAGCAATAGCCTGCAACGAAAATCCATTTCTACCCTTCAATTGACTGTTTTGTTTTTTAACACTAAGACAGGAGAATCTGTAATTTACAGATTCTCCTGTTACCTATTATTGAAGGAAATACGTTAATTTGTTAATGGAATAAATGTGCAGTTCATGCATAGCTCTCGTACACGCCGTATAAAAATAGTACCGTTCGCTTTCTCTTGAGTAATTAGCAGCAGATGCATTATAGATGATTACCGCATCAAATTCGATGCCTTTCGCCATATAAGCTGGAAGTAATAAAATACCCTTTTTAAACTGCTTTGTATGATGGTTAATCAATTGAATATCTACTCGATTGTTTAATTGCTTGTAAACAGCAGAACACTCGGCTGCCGTTTTACAGATGATAGCAATTGTTTCGAATTCAATAGATAAATGGTTGATGTTTTGAATAATTTGATCCATTAATTCCAATTCATTTGGCACAATAGTAATCGATGGTTCGGGGCCAGTTCGATTAAAAGCTTCTACTTCACTATCATCATTTAAAATTGTGGAAGTGAGTTGTATGATTTGTTTTGTCGAACGATAGCTTTTTGTTAATATCATTTTTTCTGCCTGCTCACCATATAATTGAGTGTCGAGTAGAGAAGGATTATTAAAGGTATGTGGATGAATCGTTTGATGGCCATCGCCTAAAATGGTCATACGTGCTTTTGGGAATAACTGCTGTAATACAGTAAGTTGGAATGGCGAATAATCCTGTGCTTCATCAATTAATACATGACGGATCATCCTATTGGTCTGTTGTCCTTCAATTTTGTCCTGTAAATATAAAAATGGTGCAGCATCCTCATAGGCAATCAAACGCTTTGCTAAATTAGGGAGTGTTTGTAGACAAATGTCCTCCCAATTGTCTGGCATAAGGTGTTGTAAATCCTTGTTAATAGAACTATTCAAATCAAAGAGCTGTCGATATGTACCCAACATATGGACAAACTTTAGCTGGTTAACGGAGTTACGTAATGGTTTAAAATGTTTTTTGACAATTTGTCTCGCTAGTTTATAGCGTTCTTGATCAAAATCATCAAAAGAGTTTTCAGTATAGCGCCCCTCGTATAAAAGCTCACTATATGATTTGGAGTAGTCTTCTTTATCTAATAGCTCAGTAGCTTCTTCTACCCACTCCTTTGTACGCTCAGCCTTTTCCAATTTCGTTAGTCGTTGCAAAAGCCATTCTTTTACTAATTGTAGACGATCTGGTATCGATATAGTAGAAGGGGAAGAATAGAAGTATTCGGTAATTTCCTGTGCAGTAATAATTCGTTCACCACGAAAAACGATATTTTTAAATAACAAGCCTTTATCGGATAAGTAACGAACATACTGATCTATCAAATCTTTATAAGTGAGGCCCGCTTTAAATGAAATGATGCTTAATTTTGTTTGATACTGATCATCATCCTTTTCTGTCAACAGATCTTCAAGCTGCTCATAAGGATATTCCAATTGAAACTGTTTACCTAATCGTTTTTCAGCATATTCTATAAACGTTAACTGCTGCATGTTATCTTCACCCAAATCAGGTAAGACTGAATGAACATATTGATTAAAAAGTTGGTTAGGTGTAATTAGCAGAATTTGATCGGCAGTCATTTCATCACGATAACGATAAAGTAGATAAGCTACCCGCTGTAAGGCTACAGCTGTTTTGCCACTACCTGCAACGCCTTCAACAATAAGACAGCGAGAATTGACATGGCGAATAATTTTATTTTGCTCTGCTTGGATTGTCGCAACAATACTACGAATATGCTCATTTGCATTTTGTGCAAGGATATCGAGCAATAGGTCATCACCAATTGTAAGGCCTGTATTAAACATGGATTGTAGTTGACCATTTTTAATAATAAATTGCCGTTTTAACAGCATTTCTCCATGAATTTCTTCACCTAATGTTTCGTAGGATGCATCACCAGGTGTGTAATCATAATACATACTCGATATAGGCGCTCGCCAATCAAAAATGACGATATTTTCATCCTGTTTATCCAATAATGTGGCTACACCGATATAAATTTTTAAAGGGTCTTGTTGACCATCTTGTAAAAAGTCAATACGAGCAAAATAGGGTGACTGTTGTAAACGTTCATATACCTTTACATTACGAATTGCACGTTCCTGTGCAAGCTCTGAGTCAGATAAAAGCTCTGCCTGCTGCTTAATTGCAAAAAAGGTTTCGTCTACATCCTCAGCGGTATCTAGATTGACTCTCACATCGTTCCAAAAGGATTTCTTTAAGGCAACAGCATTTTCTTTGAAGCCTTTTTCTTTATGCTCTAACTC
This sequence comes from Lysinibacillus sp. OL1, assembly GCF_004332175.1. NCBI lineage: Bacteria > Bacillati > Bacillota > Bacilli > Caryophanales > Bacillaceae > Lysinibacillus > Lysinibacillus sp. OL1. The sequence continues at coordinate 110,373 of NZ_SJDS01000010.1, forward strand.
TTTTATCTTATGAACAATAATGTTTAAAGAATCCTCAAGGTGATGCTTTTCTTCTAGCCATTCTTTTTGATTTTCCAACGTTTACTCACATTCCTCTCCATAGTTATTTGCTTCCTTTGACAGTAACCCTCACCTCAATAGATGGTGAGAAGAGGGTAATTGTGCTGCTTTTTTAACTGTTTGTCCAACCACAAATTTGAATATAGTGAAGGTATCCAATGCAGGTGATCTGTTCGGATTGAAGCAGGAAATTTATCATACATCTACTTCGGAAAGAAGTATAGTCTAGAAATTATTGTAAATTTATGATACAATAAATGTATAAGGTAATAAGATATTGATATACAGAGACAGCTCTACAAAAAGGTGGAGCCGTCTTTTTTATATGTAATATTGCTTCATATTATGACTGATTATCATAAATTGTTATTAAAAATAATGGATAAAATGCTATTGAGACACTAAAGAATGTGGCATGCCATACGATAAAGAAACTTGAAGGGAGGTGAAAAGAATGAAGGTAATCTTTACAGTGGGGTTGCCTGGTAGTGGGAAAAGTACATTTGTGAAACAGTTAGCTAAAAATGAAAATGCAATTGTCCTATCAAGCGACGCTATACGTCAGGAGTTATTTGGGGATTCAACAAGGCAAAAATCACGTATAGTCTTTCGTACATTATATGAACGTCTTAATGACTTAGTGGCAAAAGGGTTTTCTGTCATTGTGGATGCAACCAATATTGAACGAGAGCGCAGGATGTTTGCACTTCGTAAAATACCAAGTACAGTGCAGAAGGTATGTTATTACTTTGATACACCTTATTCAATCTGTGTAGCCAGAAATCAGCAAAGGAAGAGACATGTACCATTAATCGTGATGGAAAAAATGAGAAAGCATTTAGAGTTCCCGACAGTAGGAGAAGGGTTTAATGAATTGCATATTATTCATGAATCAAGTCCCTATGATCTTTCTCGACAACAATTTGTTTCACTCATACAAGGCCACCCCACCTATGAAGAGCTTTTTCAAACACTTCAAGCAGTCCCACTTTTCAAAGAAATTTATCAATTCGATCAAGAAAATCCATTCCATCAATTTTTACTGTGTCAGCATACGTATTTTGTGTACGCGTATATCAATGAGTACTACTTAGAAAGCGATAAACTAGCTCTACAAATAGCTGCATTGTTTCATGATGTCGGTAAACCAGCTTGTAAAAAATATAAACCTTTGCAACAGCGTTATGGTTATTTTGGGCATGAAAATGTCTCGGCTCAACTGGTTTGCCATTTTCTATTAGAGTTGGGCTTTGAAAAGGAATTTGTATTAAAGGTTGTTCATTTAGTGCAATTTCATATGTTAATCCAGTATGGGGGAGATAGAGGTGGAAGCCAAATTTATCATTTATTAGATGGTGATTTATTAACAAGGCTTTATTTTTTCCGTGAGGCAGATCAATTTGCCAAGTAAACTTTAGGAAAGGAAGGTGAAAATATGACGAAATTAATGAAATACCCAAGAAGTTTTCATTTACCATGGAGCAGGGGTTATACCGATGATGATAAAGTTGCTAGAAATGTGAATCATTTTGTTGGGAAAGAGGTTGTTGTTACTGAAAAGTTAGACGGGGAAGGTACAACACTATACAGGGACTATATGCACGCTAGAAGCATCCATTCCGCTAATCACCCCTCTAGACATTGGGTAAAAACATTTCATGCGAGTTTTGCGTATCGGATTCCAAAGGACTGGCGCTTATGTGGTGAAAATGTTTATGCCAAGCATTCTATTTATTATCAAGGATTAACAAGCTATTTCTATTTGTTTAGCATTTGGAATGAAGAAAATATTTGTTTGAGCTGGGATGAAACCGTGGCCTTTGCAGCAGAGTTAGGGATAGAAACAGTGCCCGTTTTATACCGAGGGATTTTTGACGAAGAACAGATAAAACGCACATTCACTGGAAAATCATTCTTTGAAGGGGAACAAGAGGGGTATGTCATTAGAAATACTAGCTCATTCCATTACGAAGATTTCCGCTATAATTTAGGGAAATTTGTGAGACCGCAACATGTTCAAACAAGTGAGCATTGGCTACAAGAAGAAACTATTCCAAATAAATTAAAATCCTAACCAATTAAGAAGAGAAGGGACTGAGCACAATGTAATACTATAGCAAGCATTCAATAATCATCTATTACGAGGTAGGTGCAAGGAGTGCATATCCCTTTCCAATGGGAGTACGGGTTCGATTCCTGTTATCCTCGCCATAAAAAAATGAACTCTCTTCATTAGGACGAGAGTTCATTTTTGTTTGTTTATTTAGTGTAATTATCGAAGTAGCCTTGAATGTAAATCATTGGTGTTCCTTTGTCACCCGAACCAGATGTAAGGTCAGATAAGGAACCGATAAGGTCTGTTAAACGACGCGGTGTTGTTCCTTGTGCAGCCATTTGACCTGTTAAATCTTCATCTTTATTTTGGATGTATTCAGAAATAGCAGCCTTTAGTTCTTCGCCTCGAAGGTCTGCAAAATCATTGTCCGCTAAATATTTTAATTTAACCTCGTTCGGTGTTCCATGTAATCCAGCGGTGAATGCTGGGGATACAACAGGATCTGCAAGCTCCCAAATTTTACCCACAGGATCTTTGAATGCGCCGTCACCATAAATCATAACTTCTACTGTTTTTCCTGTAGCTTCTTTAATTTTTGCTTGGATTCCATCAACAATCGGTTGGCAAGTATGTGGGAATAATTTAACACTATCCTCTGTTGCTTTGTTCGAGCCAAGTAGACCATACTCAGCATTGAAACCAGAGCCATTAATTGATTCAGCTAAAATATTATCAAGGCTGTAAACTTTTTCTGCACCGTTCGCTGTTAGAATACGTTTTGTGCGGAAGCGTGAATGAATATCACACGTTAAGATACTCTTTGTGTAATTTAAAATTGTTTTTGGATTATTTGAGAAGATGACCTCACACGTAGCCCCTTCTGCTTCGATTAACTCTTTATAGTATTCAATATAATCTACACCAGTAAATGTGTGTTTTTTATAGCCAAAATGCTCGCGGAATTCAACCTCATTGAGCGTATCCGTCCATGGGTTAATGCCTTTTACATCGAGCTCATCAATATCTACAAGATGATTACCCACTTCATCAGATGGGTAGCTTAACATTAATACTACCTTTTTTACACCTTTAGCGATGCCTCGTAAACAATTGGCGAAGCGGTTTCGACTTAAGATGGGGAAAATAACGCCTACCGTATCATCACCAAACTTAGCCGCTACATCTATGGCAATATCATCAATCGTAGCATAGTTTCCTTGTGCACGTGCCACGACAGATTCAGTTACTGTCACAATATCACGATCCTCTATTGTATATCCTTCAATATGTGCAGCATTTAACACTGTATCTACAACAATTTGTTCAATATTATCGCCTTCATTAATAATAGGACCACGAAGACCTCTTACAACTGTACCGATTACACGTTCCAATTTAATCTCTCCTCATTCTATCTAGCGTAAAGTGATATAAAAACCATATGATTTTACTATAAGGCTCGTTAATGATATAAGTAAAATTAATAGTTCATATAATAGCTATAAGAGGTGCTTATATGATAGGGAAATTAGATTTATATCGTGTTTTTAGTGTTGTAGCAAAAAATAATAGCTTTTCTAGTGCGGCAAAAGATTTATATATGACACAGCCAGCTGTAAGTCAGGCAATGATGCAATTAGAAAATGAGCTTGGCACACGTCTTTTTAATCGAACGCCTAAAGGTGTGACATTAACAACAGAGGGTAGCCTACTTTTTGAATATACTAATTCTGCTTTAGGGCTTTTAGATGCTGGTGAAGAAAAGTTACTTGAATTTAAAAATTTAACAACAGGGCAATTAAAAATAGGTGTAGGTGATACGATCTCACGCTTCTTTTTAATGCCTTATTTAGAAGCATTCCATACAATGTATCCGAATATTAAATTGCAAATGCTAAATGGCACAACCTCTGAAATTTGTAATTTTATTAAATCGGGTGAAGTAGATATAGGGTTTTGTAATTTTCCAATTGAAGATTCAACATTACAGTTAACGGTATGTACAGATATTCAGGATATTTTTGTCTGTGGGGAAAAATATAAAACACTTTCATCTAAAAGTTTAAGCTATGAGGACCTTTTAAAATTTCCACTTATCTTTCTAGAGAAAAAATCGAATTCAAGGAAGTATGTGGAAGATTATCTTTTTGCAAGAGGCGTTCACATAGAGCCAGAGTTTGAGCTAGGCTCACATGATTTGGTACTCGAATTTGCGCGTAGTAACCTTGGCATTGCATGTGTAACAAAGGAATTTTCAAAGGACTATCTTCAACGTGGACTTCTTTATGAATTAACTTTAAGGGAAAGTATTCCTACGAGAAGTATTGGTATGTGTTATTTGAAGTCAGTACCCCTTTCTAGAGCAGCAATGAAATTTGTTGAAATCATTGAAAGTAAACATTTTAATACGAGAAGAACCATAAAAAGAGCTTAGCGACGAGAAAAAAATCGCTATGCTTTTTTTATTAAGATATCAATCAGTATGTCGACATTGCGCTTATTTTTCATGGTAGGTGAGCAAAGATAAGAAAATGTTCGCATAAAGTGCTGTCCTTCAAGGCGCAGAATAGTCATATCTCCATTTTTTAATTCACGTTCTATCACACAGGCAGACAATAAAGAAAGACCAAGTCCCTGCATTACACTCTCCTTCACGCCCTGATTACTGCTAATAGTCAAAAGCGAATGAATCTGTAAACCATTTGCTCTGAATAAATGATCCAGATAATAACGTGTTCCAGAGCCTTCTTCACGCGCAACCCAGCTTTGCTGCTGGAGTTTATCAGCAGTCAGAGGTTGTTGCTTTGTAAGAGGATGTTTACTGTCGCTAACAATAAATAACTCATCTTGCATAAATGGCTTAATGACTAGTTCATTATCATGAGCCTGTCCTTCAATTAGACCTATATCGACTTGCAGTAATTTTGTATATTGAATGATTTCTTTTGTATTGCCAATAATAATTTGAAGTTCAAGTTGTGGGAATTGTTGCTGTAAGCTTGCAATAATGGGAGGTAATATATATTCGCCAATTGTAAAGCTTGCCCCAATGACTAGCGTACCTTGTACCTCTTGATGATAGGCAGCGATATCTTCTTTTGCAGCTTCAGCTATCGCCATGATTTGCTTTGCTCGTTTATAAAGAATTTCACCAGTTGGTGTAATTTGCACCGATTTTGGGGAGCGAATAAATAAGGTTGTTTGTAATTCTTGCTCTAGATTCTTAATGTGTAAGCTAACACTTGGTTGTGAAATATGAAGTATTTCAGAGGTCTTTGTAAAATTATTGACCTCAACCAGTGTGATAAACGTTTTTAAAGCATCCAATTGCATATCTTCACCCCTATTATTAGAAATATTAATAATAATAATTATATATATGTATTTTACTAATAGTGCACTCTTTATTAAAGTAATAATCAACAAGGGAGAAAGAAGTGAACATCATGGTTAATAGACAGCATAAATTAAAATCTACTCTTAATCCAAATTTCTTGAAGGGGATATTGTTAACGCTTCTTATTGCTTTAGTAGCGAAATATATTGCCACATTTCCTTTCTTTTCAATATTGGGACAGTTGGTTATTGCCATTATATTAGGGATGACCTGGCGAGCAACATTTAAAGTACAAGATTCTTGGCAAGTAGGTATTTCATTTTCCAGCAAGAAGCTATTACGCTTTGGTATTATTTTATTGGGTATGCGCTTAAATTTGGCAGATATTTATCATGCGGGTGCTAACGTTTTTTTAATTGCAGTCATTAATTTGCTATTTGCCTTAATGGTTGTGTACGGCCTAACAAAAATATTTAAAGTCGATCAAAAGCTAGGGATATTAACGGCTTGCGGGACTGCCATTTGCGGAGCTGCTGCAGTAGTGGCAATTGCACCTCAAATTAAAGCAAATGAAAAGGAAACGGCGGTAGGGGCAGCGATAGTTGCGTTATTGGGGACTATTTTTACACTTATTTATACGGTACTTTATTCCATCATCGATTTAACACCTACTGCGTATGGTATTTTCGCAGGGGGGACATTACATGAAATTGCGCATGTAATTGCAGCTGCATCTGCTGGTGGAAATGAAGCAATTGATATAGCCGTCATCGTGAAATTAACACGAGTGGCCCTACTTGTACCTGTAGCAATTGTTATTGGTATTTTCTATCGAAGAATGGACAAAAGTGAAGAGAAAAAGGCATTTTCTTTATCCATCATACCGTGGTTTATTTTAGGATTTTTAGCGATGAGTGCTATCAACTCTTTAGGGATTATACCGACAAATGTATCGCAAGCATTTGTAAATATTGCTTATATCTTAATTGCGATGGCAATGGCTGGTCTAGGGCTAAATGTTGAGATGAAAACATTTAAGGAGCTAGGTGTAAAGGCATTTATTGCAGGTTTAATTGGCTCGGTCTGTCTATCCGTGTTGGGCTATATACTAGTCATTCTTTTATATTGATTTAATCAATGTTTCTTATATCAAAAAAAAAGACCCTGCATGATCGTTCAACATGCAGGGCTTTTTAGATAGAATCAGAAGATAATGTATAAGTAATTTAATCGTCGTTTATTAATTTAAGGCTTCAATAGAAGAAGCTAATTCCGCCACCACTATTTTGCTGCCGATAATTGGACTGTCAGCCTTTTCTCCCTCAGAGCCCGAATTTGGGCGTTGATGGGCTGCAGCAAATGCATCGCTATTACGCCATGCTTGGAAATGCTCCTTAGATTCCCAATACATATTAACACTCATTTCATCATAAGTAGGATCATCAGTTGAAATTAATACCTCTACTTTATGAAAGCCTTCAAACTGTTGCAGAGGCCCTGGCTTTGTAAAATTTGGTGCCATTCTCGCAGCAAAACCGGGTTTTACTTGAATACGATTCGTTACAATAATCATGCTTTTACCCCCCTTAATTTCATTTACTAGGTTGTTGAATGAATTATCATTGATTATCATTCGCACTCAATGATAAGTGGCTGAGGAAGACATTGTCAATAGATGTCCTCTATATAATCTGTGCTAGTAGTTTATGGGTAATGGATAGGCTGACATTTAACTGACATAATCCAGTGCTATAATGAATATAAGAGTGAACTCGTAGCGAGGTGATTGACTTTGGCAAACATTCTAGTAATAGAAGACGAATATCCAATAAGCCAGGTTTTAAAGGTGTATTTACAAAAAGTGGGTTATAGTGTGACACAATGTTTCAATGGTGGTCAAGCCTTGGTCATGTTTCGTGAAACACAGCCAGATCTAGTGTTGCTAGATATTATGTTACCAGAAAAAAATGGTTGGTCCATTTTAAAAGAAATAAGAGAACGAAGTACTTGCCCAGTTATCATGTTAACAGCATTAGGTGAGGTTAATTACCGTCTAGAGGGGTTTGATCATGGGGCAGATGATTATATTGCCAAGCCTTTTATCGCAGATGAAGTTGTTGCAAGAGTGAGGGCTGTTTTAAGACGTGCTGTAGGTAGTTCTGATTCAGCTACTAGTAAGCAGTATGGGTCTCTAGTGATTGATTGTAAAGCGCATAAAGTGCTTTTGGGTGGAGAAGAGATTGTATTAACGCCAAGAGATTTATCAGTGCTCATGTTTTTAGCTGACCACCCCAATCAAACGTTTACCCGGGATCAGCTTATAGATCAAGTTTGGGGATGGGAGTATGAGGGTAGTGATCGTGCTGTAGATTTAGCTATAAAGAGGCTTAGGAAGGCTTTAAAAGAATGGGATGAAGCGGAAGGAGAAATAAAGACACTTCGTGGATTGGGGTATCAGCTAAGTGTTCAAAAAAAATAAGCGAATATCCTTACTTCAATATTGGACGAGCCGATATTTACTGACACTTTTTATAGGCTTAGCTATTATATCTTTAATCTCAGCAGCGTGGATTCGACATACAACATTTGAAAATCGATTAGAATTAATGGAGTTTTTAGCAGACGAGACGGTCTATCGTTTAACGGATACAACAAATCCTAATAATGGACCTATAAATGGTATTCCAGGTTTCATAGGGGATCGTCAGCGTTTTAATATGAAAGAGATCGATCCGATTTTGTATGTTGTAGATACAGAGGGAAATATACTGACTAGCAACCGTCCTGTACCCCCTGGTAGTGCTAAAAATGTAGCTGGAATGTTAGATGGAAAAGAAGGTACTAAGGAAATAAAGGATGGACTTGAACCTGAATATATAGTGAAAAGAAAGATAGAAAATAATCATGAGTTATTGGGCTGGGCCCTGGTGATGGAGAAGAAGGAGAATTTAACAAGAGTTAAACAAGCATATGGACAGCTTGCCATATTAATTGGAGCACTAGCATTATTAGGCTGGATCGCTATTTACTTTCTGTCAAAGCGTTTGGCCCATCCCATTAAACAAGTAGCTGAGGCTGCCAAGCATGTACAGGAAGGCAATTATGCAATTGATTTGCCTCAATATAGTAAGGAAAAGGAGATCTATGAGCTTGTTTCCTCCTTCAAAAATATGGCAAATAAATTAGAACAGCTGGAGAAAACTCGAACGGAATTACTAGCAGGTGTCACCCATGAATTGAAAACACCTGTCACCTCTATAAGTGGTTTATTACAGGCTGTAAGAGATGGTGTTGTAACGGGACAGGATGCTATAGAATTCATTGAAATGGCTATGGTCGAAACGACAAAAATGAAAACAATGGTTGGTGACTTACTTGCCTTTAACCATTTTGCTGTCGATGCTATTCCTGTGCAGATAGAGTCAGTAGATGTTAATCAGCTACTACGAGAGGCAGTGGCACAGTGGGAAGTCATGCAGGAAGATGAACATGTAAAAGTCCGTTTACATTTGTTAGAAAAACCTGTGCTTGTACAGATAGATATTGTTCGTATCCAACAGATCATTACAAACCTATTAACCAATGCTAAACAGGCGATGGACAAAGGAACAATAACCTTGAGGTTGATAGAACATGGCGAGGCTCTGTCAGTGATGGTGAAGGACACAGGACAAGGAATCCCTCTAGAGGATCAGTCATTTATTTTTGAGCGCTTTTATAGAGGGGAAAATAAAAAATATACTGTTCGCGGCTTGGGTTTAGGATTACCACTTAGTAAAATGATGGCCCAATCTCTTGAGGGCGATTTGCGATTAATTGAAAGCAATCCCTCTGGAACACATTTTGAATTAGTGTTGCAAAAGGCTACTACGCTATAAGAGCGTAGTAGCCTTCTTAGTGTTGGTTTAATCCTTCTCCCAGAAATCTGCTTTGTTTTGTAAAAGAGAGTTGAAGAATTTGTAAAGCTGACATCTGCCTGACACAAAAGCCCTTTATAGTAAACGATGGAGACGGGAAATGAACAAAGGGACGAGCAGCATTAAAGGTTCGTCAGTCTGACACTAATACAAGTAGGGAGAGTGATGAAATGCCAATAGTTACTTCATTTAATCCAAATGGTCGCCAAGAAATAAAACAAGCGATCTCCTATCCAGATTATGCATTATTAAAAGTCAGGCTTCAGCATGTTATGCAGCGAGATCATCATGCTGGGTTAGACGGTAAATATTTGATTCGTAGTACGTACTTCGATAATTTTGCTAATAAAGTGTTAAATGAGAAAAAAGAAGGCTTTATTAATCGAGATAAATATCGAGTACGCATATACGGCAAGTCTAGTGATGTTATAAATCTTGAGCGGAAGAGTAAGCGTAACAATGTGACCTTTAAAACAAAATGTTCAATATCTCAAGCTGAGTATGAAAAACTACGTATTGGCGAGATAGCATGGATGGAGAATGATGACCGAGCGCTAATTCGAGATTTATATCATGAGATGAATTACAACCAGTTGCGACCTACTACGGTAGTGGATTACGAGCGAGAAGCCTATATCTATCCGTTTGGCAATGTGCGTGTGACATTTGATAGTAAGGTGCAATCGAGTCTACGCAACACGGATATGTTTAATCAAAACTTGCCTATGGTCGATGTGCTGGAGCCTAATCTTGTAATTTTAGAGGTAAAGTACGATGAATATCTACCAGACATCATCAAATATTTACTACAGTCAGTGGATACTCGTGCGGAGGCCTATTCAAAATATCAACTTAGTCGTATGTATGGCTAATAATAAAGGAGAATGAACAATGGATACAATTAAATTTAGTGATATTTTTAAATCTAACTTTTTAGAAAAAACAACCTCGTTTTCATTAATCGATTCAATTATTGGTTTAGTAGTCGCGTTTTTTATTGGGCTTTTCATTTATGCTGTTTATAAGAAGACCTTTAATGGAGTCATTTACTCACATTCCTTCAATATCTCACTGCTTATAATGACAATGGCAACAGCACTAGTGATTATGGGAATCAGTTCAAATGTTCTGCTGTCACTTGGTATGGTTGGTGCCTTATCTATTGTACGTTTCCGTACACCTATTAAGGATCCCATGGATTTAGTCTATATTTTCTGGGCAATTGTTTCAGGTATTTTATGTGGTGCTGGCTTTATTCCATTAGTGATTATTGGTGCTGTTTTAATCGGACTTGTATTGCTAATATTCGTTAATAAAATAACGGTAGAAAATCCGTATTTACTGATTGTAAAGTTTGAAGAGGAATTGGCTAATGCTGAAATTGAGCGAATTATTGCTGCGCAAACGAAAAAATTCGCTCTCAAATCGAAATCCATTATGCAACAGAATGAAATCGAAACAACTTATGAAATTCGTGTAAAACAAAATGATGCAAAATTGATGGATGAACTAACAAAGGTAGCTGGTGTAAAATCAGCTATTATGCTGAGCTATGATGGGAATTTCACAGCGTAATGACCTCATTAACAAATAGAACTACGATGAGAGGTGACGGCTATGATTAAAACACGAATTGTCTATCTATGCATGGTGATTTTACTCCTTCTCTTTGTCGTGATATATGCTGTACTTCCGAATGTAGGCATTGAAACGAAAAATTCTGAGTTCTCCTATGAGAATATAGTATTTAATAAAAATAAAGTAACAAGAGTTGATATTGAAATTGCTGAGGAAGATTGGGCTGACATGCTCGAAAATGCTTCTGCTGAAGAATTAAAACAAGCAGATATTACAGTAAACGGCAAGAAAGTTGAGAATGTTGCTATTCGTACAAAGGGCAATCTATCATTACGATCGGTTGTCAATAGTGACTCAGATCGCTATAGCTTAAAAATCGATTTTGATTATTATGATGATACACAAAGCTTGTATGGCTTAAAAAAATTAAATTTAAATAATAATTATAGTGACGCTACATTAATGAGAGAGTATATCTCCTATGAACTGATGGAGCAAATGGGTTTACCAACACCAGCACACTCCTATATGTATGTCACAGTGAATGGTGAGGAGCGGGGTTTGTTCTTAGGGGTAGAAGCTGTGGATGAGACATTCCTGGCTAATAATTACGGCTCTAATGATGGTTTTTTATTTAAGCCAGATGGGACAGGCAGCGATTTAAAATATATAAGCGACGATATCGAAGACTATACAGGTATCGGATTAAAAACAAATGAAGGTACTATTAATCAATCCAAATTAGTTGAAATGCTAGACGCAATTAATAATGGTGGAGACATAGAAAAGTATATCGATGTGGATGAAATGTTACGTTATTTTGCCGTCAACACAGCACTTGTGAATTTAGATAGTTATCAAGGGAATATGAAACATAACTATTATTTATATGAACAGAACGGTGTGTTTTCTATTATTCCTTGGGATTACAACATGTCCTTTGGTGGCTTTGGGGCTGGAGGCGGTAGAATAGCAGGAGGAAACGGTGACAATCAAGCTGACGCTACTACTAATATGGAAAAACCAGTGGCACAAAACAATGAACAACCCGATCAAACTGGTGATAGGGGTATGCAGCAACAACGAGGTGGCGGCGTTGACATGGGAATGGGCATGTCGGGCAATCTAATAAATGATAGTGCTATTAATTTTAGTGTGACAACACCTGTTTCTGGCACAACATTAGAGGAGCGGCCACTCTTGAAGGCATTGCTTTCGAATGATGAATATCGTGACAAATATGAAGGTTATTTAGAAGAGCTAGCGACAACTTATTTAACAGAAGCTTACGTGCAATCTATTACTAAAAAATTAGCTGTGCTATTAACTACTTATGTGGAGGCGGATCCAACCAAATTCTCTACTACGGAGCAGTTTTTAGAAGCAGTTGAAGGTGAAAATAGCTTGCCGGAATTTGCCAATCAGCGCTCAGAATCTATATTAAAGCAACTGTCTGGGGAGCTTGTTGTGGAAGCATCTACGTCTTCTCAGGGCAATATGGGTATGCCAATACCAAGTGAAAATGGTGAAATGGATTGGATGCCAGATGATTTTGATCCAAGTCAGCTACCAGAGGACTTTGATCCATCAAAGAGCCCACCTTTTAATAGAGAGGGCGAGGGTCCGAGAAATGGACAAAATGGAGAACAAATGCAACCTCCTGATGGAAATGGAGCCCTAATGGGAATGCCTGGGGCGAATAGTGAAGCTGCGAATCTCGAGCCTGTTATTGATAAAAATACAATGTTTACAGCCATTACATGCCTAGTGCTACTCCTTCTTGCACTTCTCTTTGTTGTTAAATTTAAACGTAGAGGTCGTTAGAAAATAACCATATCCAATATCTTTGGGTATGGTTTTTGCTTTTTATCGTGTTAAAATAAATCATTCTTTTCTGAGGAGTCCTTTCATATGAATGAACAGCAATTTGATAAACATTTGCATATAAACACAGTGGGAGAGCAATATGGCTTTCCTAAGCTTGCACACTATCATCGTTATGAGCCAACACCCTACAGTGGATTGGAGCAATTATTCGCTGCGTATCAGATGCCTGACAATCCAGTATTTATTGATATGGGGTGCGGAAAAGGGCGAGTTCCTATTTATGTGCATCATAAGTTCCATATACCAACCATTGGGATAGAAATGGATGCAGGGTTTTATACGGAGGCTGAAGAAAATAAACGTAGTTATCTTCAAAAAATGAGAGCACATGCCCCTATTAAGTTTATTCATACAATAGCCGAATCATATGAAATAAAGTCACGTGATAATGTGTTTTTCTTTTTTAATCCCTTTTCCATCCATATTTTTCGCGCAGTCATTCATAATATTTGGAAATCCTATGAGCAACGAATGAGAGATATTCATATAATTTTATATTATCCGCCTTACGATTATTTACAATTTTTACATCATGGAACACCATTTGAGTTGCTTCATGAAGTGCATTTAGAAAATGAAACAAATATTAATGAGCGCCTTTGTGTCTTTGAATTAAAAAAAGCTTAGAGTATGGGGAAACCCACTCTAAGCTTTTTCCTGTTAGCAGTACAGATATAAGCAATTAGTTATTCGTATTCTTTTGATTATTTTCAGGGAAATAATTGTAATAGAGGAAGTGATTCTATAAATTATGCAGACTTTATGTTGAAAAAACAATTTCATCTGATAGTTTTGTACTAGTCTATAGTTTGAATTAAAAGATAATTCACAAATAACTAATTATACTGAAAAATCACTCTAGACTAAATATAAAGAATGTTTTACAATGAAAAAGGCTTATATGAATAATATTTTCTTTTGTTTTTAGATAGTTATAAATAATTATTTTGGCTATTGAGTAAATGAATTTAATTGTTTATAATTATCAGAAATATCTAATATTTGAGAAATTTTCAGGGGGAATTTAATTATGAGAGAGAGCAAAAAGCTTAAGAAGTTCGGTTCACTTTTAGTAGCATCTTCATTACTTGCTGGTGTTCTTGCTGGTTGCGGTAACGGAGACGATTCAAGTTCTGGCGGAGGCTCATCATCAGGCGGAGGTTCATCTGATGGCGATACAATTAAAATCGGTGCCAACTTAGAGCTTTCAGGGAATGTAGCATCTTATGGTTCCTCTATTGGGCTAGGTGCAGAACTGGCTGTAAAAGAAATTAATGATGCTGGCGGTATTGATGGTAAAAAAATTGAACTGATTAAAGTAGATAATAAATCAGAGAACTCTGAAGCAACTTCAGCTGCTATTAAACTAGCAACGCAGGATAAAGTAGTAGCAATGCTAGCACCTGCAACTTCAGGTAATACAGTAGCAACTGTTCAAATTGCAAATGATAATAAAATTCCTATTGTTACGGGGTCTGGTACAGCACCGAATATCACGGTAAACGAGGATGGCAGTGTTAATGAATATGCTTTCCGTACATGCTTTATTGACCCATTCCAGGGGATTGTAGCAGCTAATTTTGCTTCAGGTGAGCTAGATGCGAAAAATGTAGCTATTTTTGCAGATAATGCATCAGACTATGCAAAAGGCTTAGCAAAATCCTTTAAAGAAACGATTACGAAGAGTGGCGGAAAAGTTGTAAAAGAAGAAGCTTATGTAGCGAAGGATACAGATTTCCGTACACAATTAACAAATATTAAAGCGGCAAATCCAGACTTTATCTTTATCCCTGGATATTATGAAGAAGTAGGTTTGATTGTTAAACAAGCACGCGAAATGGGCATTGATGTACCTCTGATGGGTGCTGATGGTTGGGATTCTCCAACTTTAATTGAATTAGCTGGCGCGGATGCATTGAATAACACATTCATCACAAACCACTATTCTGCTGAAGACCCAGATCAAAAAATTCAAGATTTCGTAAAGGCATTTAAAGCGGCAAATGGTGACAAAGCGCCTGATGCATTCAACGCACTTGGTTATGACACAATTTACTACATTGCTGATGCAATTAAACGTGCAGGCTCTACAGATGGGGAAGCAATTAAAAATGAATTAGCTGCAACAAAAGATCTTTCTTTAGTAACAGGTACTTTCTCAGTTGACGAAAATCATAACCCAATTAAAACAGCAACAGTTCTTGAATTTAAAGACGGTAAACAAGTGTTCAACTCTAAAGTTAATCCTTAATGTTTTGTAAGCAAGGGGGAGGCGGGTAAACACGCCTTCCTTTTTTGTGTGTTAGATAACTAGAATCGTAGAGCAAAACATAACTTTTAGTATCGATCTATGTACTTATTTTTCAATTTTCAGAAAATTTAAAGGAGTGAATGCGCATGGAATGGATACAGCAACTTGTGAACGGTATTTCACTTGGAAGTATCTACGCGTTAATAGCGTTAGGGTATACGATGGTATACGGTATTATCAAGCTGATTAACTTTGCTCATGGTGATGTCTTCATGATTGGGTCATTTATTGGCTTTTACGCTATTGCTAAATGGGAGCTTGGTTTCTTCCCAGCATTATTATTGGCGATGTTAGTTTGTGCAATTTTTGGTGTATTAATTGAACGTATTGCCTATAAACGTTTACGAAATGCGACACGTATTGCAGCTTTAATTACAGCGATAGGTGTATCGCTATTAATTGAATATACAACGATTTTCTTCAGAGGTGCTCAACCAGCAGCATATCCTGAAGTTTTCAAAAATAAATCATTCGATATTTTTGGCGTTCAAATCAGTAGTACTTCCATCTTAATTTTATCAGTCGCAGTTGTACTGATGATTCTTTTACAATTCATCGTACATAAAACGAAAATCGGTAAAGCGATGCGTGCTGTTTCCCACGATGCAGATGCAGCTCGCTTAATGGGTATTAACGTTGACAATACAATCTCTGCAACGTTTGCGATTGGTTCAGCTTTAGCTGGCGCAGCAGGTGTTATCTTTGGGGTTTATTATACAAAAATTGACCCGTTAATGGGTGTTATTCCTGGGGTTAAAGCATTTATCGCAGCTGTTCTTGGTGGTATTGGTATCATCCCAGGCGCTATGGTTGGTGGTATGTTACTAGGTGTTGTAGAGTCCTTAGTAAGTGCACTTGGCTTCTCGTTATGGCGTGATGCAGCGGCATTCGTTATTTTAATTTTAATCTTAATCTTCAGACCATCGGGTATCTTTGGTAAAAACGCCCGTGAGAAAGTGTAGGTGAGCGGTTTTATGAAAAAGTCTAAAGTTTTCTGGGGCTATGCCGTAATAGCGCTAGTCATCTATGCAGTTGTACAATTGTTGATTACAACAGAAGTAATTGATTTGTACTATAAAAATATGTTGATCACAATGTGTATTAACATCATGTTGGCTGTTAGCTTGCATATTGTTATTGGTGTTACTGGACAGTTTTCAATTGGGCATGCTGGATTCCTTGCAGTGGGAGCATATGTATCAGCTATTATTACAACAAAGTTAATGTTACCATTCCCATTGGCCATCCTATTAGGGGCTGTAGCAGCAGCAGTTGCTGGTTTAATCGTAGGGATTCCAACGCTTCGTTTAAAAGGGGATTACTTAGCGATTGCTACACTTGGATTTGCAGAGATTATTCGTATTATCTTTTTAAATACGGATTATGTTGGTGGCGCCGCAGGGATGCAGGTTAAATATTTATCGAACTGGACATACGCATTCTTTGGCGTAGTGTTAACGATTCTAGTGATCTCAAACTTTACAAATTCTCGTCATGGGCGTGCGTGTATTTCCATTCGAGAAGATGAAATAGCAGCAGATGCGATGGGTATTAACACAACTTACTATAAAGTTGTTGCATTCGCTATTGGGTCTTTCTTCGCAGGTCTAGCGGGAGCCATTTTTGCACATAACTTTTACATTATCCAACCGACAACATTCGGTTTCTTAAAATCATTTGATATTTTAATTTACGTTGTACTTGGTGGTTTAGGAAGTCTTTCTGGTTCAGTGATTGCAGCGATTTTCCTAACAGTCGTGTCTACTTATCTAGCAAACTTCCCAGAAACGCGTATGATTATTTACAGTTTAGTATTAATTATCGTGATGCTTTATCGTCCAACAGGCTTAATGGGAACGAAAGAGATAACACAATTATTTAAGTTTGGTAAAAAGGGAGGTACGAAATAATGACTGGAAACCTTCTTATCAATGTTGAAAATATGGGTATTCAATTTGGTGGTTTAAAGGCAGTACAGGGTGTTAATATGTACCTTAACCAAGGCGAGTTGGTAGGACTTATTGGGCCAAACGGAGCTGGGAAAACAACTAGCTTTAATATGTTAACAGGGGTATATACACCTACGGAAGGTACAATTACTTTTAATGGTCTGAAATTGAATGGACTTGCACCCTATCAGGTTACACAGAAAGGGATCAGCCGTACGTTCCAAAATATTCGATTATTTAAAGAGCTATCTGTTCTTGACAATGTAAAGGTAGCCAATCATTCACTTGCAAAGCATTCTATGTGGGCTTCTATTTTTCGTTTACCTATGCATTTCAAAGGTGAGGCCGAAATGGAGCAACAGTCCATTGAGTTCTTAAAAATCTTTGGCTTAGATGTCTATAAAGACGAGCTAGCTAAGAATTTGCCATACGGGATGCAACGTCGTTTAGAGATTGCTCGTGCGTTAGCGGCAAATCCCAAACTGCTTTTATTGGATGAACCAGCAGCAGGGATGAACCCACAAGAAACCCATGATTTAATGGAGCTAATTGCATTTATTCGTAAAGAGTTCGGCTTAACAATATTGCTGATTGAGCATGATATGAGCTTAGTTATGGGTATTTGTGAGCGCATTTACGTACTTGATCACGGACAATTAATCGCTGACGGAACACCAGAAGAAATTCGCAACAATCCAAAGGTAATAGAAGCGTACCTTGGTGAGGAGGTTATCGGCTAATGCTAAAAGTACAAAATATCGATGTTTTTTATGGCAACATCCAAGCATTAAAGGGCCTCTCTTTAGAAGTAAACGAGGGTGAAATTGTAACGTTAATCGGTGCAAACGGTGCTGGAAAAAGCACGCTCTTAAAGACATTGTCAGGTTTATTAAAGCCAAAAGGTGGCATTATTGAATACGAAGGCTTTTCGATAGCTGGGAAAGCGGCACAGACTATTGTTAAATCAGGGATTTCTCACGTTCCAGAAGGACGCCGTGTTTTTGCCAATATGTCAGTTGAGGAAAACTTAGAGCTTGGTGCGTATCTGCGTAATGATAAAGCAGGTATTAAGAAAGATATGGATCATGTTTTCGAGTTATTTCCACGATTATTAGAGCGCCGAAAACAGCAGTCAGGTACATTGTCTGGTGGGGAACAGCAGATGCTGGCGATGGGGCGCGCCTTAATGGCAAAACCAAAACTGTTATTAATGGATGAACCTTCGATGGGTCTTGCACCGTTGATGGTGAAAAATATCTTCAATATTATTGAGCAGGTTAATAAAGAAGGAACAACCGTATTACTTGTAGAGCAAAATGCTAATATGGCATTATCTGTCGCTAACCGTGCATATGTACTGGAAACAGGGCGTATTGTTTTATCTGGTTCAGCAAAAGAGCTACAAGAGAGCGAGCAAGTAAAGGCAGCTTATTTAGGCGGATTATAAAAATGGTAGGACATCTCATGCTGAGATGTCCTTTTTGGCTTGTATGTTGAAAGAAAATCAGAGGTAGCATTTCCACTTTACTTTTTGGTAAGGTTGAAAAAAGGAGTGATGCTTTTTGAAGTATTCAGCACAATATTTTATTGAACATTTAAAGTTAGCCGAACATCCTGAAGGGGGCTATTACATTTCATCGTTTCGTGCATCGGACGATATAGCAGTGAGAGATGTACAGAGACCAATTTATACTAGTATATATTTCCTCCTGCGCTCACAGGATATCTCACATTTTCATCGTCTACAATCGGACGAGCTATGGTATTATCACGCAGGAAGCCCTCTAACCGTTCATATGATTTTCCCAGATGGGACATATGAAGCGAAGAAGCTTGGCTTGAATATAGAAGCGGGTGAAGTCCCTCAGCTTGCAGTACCAAAGCATACAATTTTCGGCTCGTCGGTGGAGGAATCTGAAACGTTTAGTTTAGTCGGATGTATGGTGGCGCCAGGCTTTGACTTTGAGGACTTTGAATTGTTCACACAGGAAGAGCTTTTAGCAGATTATCCTCAGCACCAGGAAGTTATTTATAAAATGGCCTACAAAACAATTGAATAGAATAACAGCCGTCTCGATTATTTTGAGACGGCATGATTCGTTCACCACAATATTTCTTCAGGATAATTAAGTTGAATTTGAATATCATGTAATGCTTGTTTCGTTGCAATAGCTGCTTCCATTAGATGGGATTTTAATGCTACATATTCATGGTCCTCTACCAGTAATCGCACAGCAAATGCAGCTAAATGTGCCTGACGTTCCTCTTTACTTAATTCAATATATTCTAGATTTAGAATATCCACGTATTGAGTTGCAAAACGGAAAGTTAAGGGATTTTTAGCATGTAACATTTTTAAAAACACACCATAATCTTCGTCACTTATCTCCTGCTCTAAACATTCAGCAATAGCCGCTTGAAATTTGCGTATAATAGCTATCTCATGATTCCATATAGAAGCATTGTTTAATTTTTGGTGCAGTTCAATAAAATCATTTAATGCGATTGCACTAAAGATAATTTCTGGCCAAAGAATGTCTGTTGAAAAATAGACATTCTTATTTGGAAAGATGAGTTCATGTTGTGTTAGAACGCTCTTATTCAGTCCATTACTAACAAACTCTAGGTGATTCTCACCAAGCATAGCATGTCTTAGTTTATAGCAAACGCTTAAAATACGTAGTCGAGGACCCTGATAATCATAGTATTTATTTTCGTCACCAGTTACTTTATAAATAGCATTAATTAGTTCATTTAAATCCCAATAATCCGCGCTAATTCTTACCCCTGTTAGTTGTTCTGTGCTTTGAATGGATATCATAGTCCTCGTCCCTCCCTTTGGATGTATCTATTTTGGTGTGTAATTGAGTAGTTTGAATAGTTCTGTTCGTTCCTTCTCCGTTAAATCACGCCATTGCCCTACCTTTAAATTACCAAGCTTAATATTCATAATACGAATGCGTTGTAGACGCTTAACGGAATACCCTAGTGCTGAGCACATTCGACGAATTTGGCGGTTTAAGCCTTGCTCTAAAATGATTTTAAATACTTTATCTGAAATCTTTTCCACATGGCATGGTAGGGTTGTTGTATCTAAAATATCGACACCTGCACCCATTTTTTGGATGAATTGAGCAGTTATAGGCTTATCAACTTGAACAATGTATTCTTTTTCATGATGATTTTCAGCACGTAGAATTTTATTGACGATATCACCATCATTCGTTAATAACAATAGCCCCTCTGATTCCTTATCAAGACGCCCGATATGAAAAATACGTAGAGGATGATTGACAAAATCAACAACATTGCCTTTTATATGACGCTCTGTCGTACTTGTAATGCCGACAGGTTTATTTAGAGCAATGTAAACAAGCTGTTGTTCTTTCTTTACCTCTTTTCCATCCACGCAAACAATGTCTCCTGTTTCAACTTGACTACCAACTGTTGCCACTTCTCCGTTAATTGTTACCTTTCCTTCTGCTATCCATTTATCAGCGCCACGACGAGATATGATGCCTGTTTCACTTAAATATTTATTAATACGCATATTGTTCTCCTATATTTTATATTATTTTTAAGTATACCTTAACGTTGCACTTACAGTGAATGCTAGAAGCTTTTCTAGCAAAAATAAATTAGTTGGAAAAGTTTTTGAAAAAGTTGAAATTATTTTATGTTTCTGACAATATATTAGGTGAGAGGGTTTCTATGAAAATATTGTTATTCCGATATAAAATAACGTTTTTTGTAGATAGTTCTCATTAAATTGTGTAAAGGGGAGAAGTAAAATGGTTTATGCATTTCCAAACACTGAAGGATCGGTAGTTCAATTCAAAGAGAAATATGATAATTATATCGGTGGCGAATGGACACCCCCAGTGAAGGGTCAATACTTTGATAACGTTACTCCTGTTACTGGACAAGTTTTTACACAAATAGCACGTTCCACAGCTGAGGATATTGAACATGCATTAGATGCGGCACATGCTGCTAAGGATGCATGGGGCAAAACATCACCAACAGAACGCGCAAACATTTTACTTAAAATTGCGGACCGTATTGAGCAAAATTTAGAAAAGCTAGCCGTTGCTGAAACATGGGATAACGGTAAAGCGGTACGCGAAACATTAAATGCAGACATCCCTCTTGCAATTGATCATTTTCGTTATTTTGCTGGGGTATTACGTGCTCAAGAGGGCTCAGTAAGCCAAATAGATAACGATACAGTTGCTTATCATTTCCACGAGCCAATTGGCGTAGTTGGCCAAATTATACCTTGGAACTTCCCGTTATTAATGGCTGTATGGAAGCTTGCGCCAGCACTTGCAGCTGGAAACTGTGTCGTATTAAAACCTGCAGAACAAACACCAGCATCTATTATGGTGCTTTTAGAATTAATAGAAGATTTACTACCACCAGGTGTCATTAATGTTGTGAATGGATTTGGCTTAGAAGCAGGGAAACCGCTTGCATCAAATCCACGCATTGGTAAGATTGCCTTTACAGGTGAGACAACAACAGGGCGTTTAATTATGCAATATGCTTCTCAAAATCTTATTCCAGTAACATTAGAACTGGGTGGTAAGTCGCCAAACATTTTCTTTGAAGATATTATGGATAAAGATGATGCCTTTTTAGATAAAGCTGTTGAAGGCTTTGTGCTATTCGCTCTAAATCAAGGGGAAGTATGTACTTGTCCTTCCCGTGCACTGATTCAGGAATCTATTTACGATAAATTTATGGAGCGCGTATTACAGCGAGTAGAAGCCATTAAAGTTGGCAACCCACTTGATCCAAACACAATGATGGGTGCACAGGCATCTAGTGAGCAAATGGAAAAAATTCTTTCTTATTTAGATATTGGTAAGCAAGAAGGTGCAGAATGTCTAATTGGAGGAGACAAAAATAATGTGGGTGAAGGCTTCGAAAATGGCTACTACATTAAACCAACTGTTTTCAAAGGACATAATAAAATGCGTATATTCCAAGAAGAAATTTTTGGACCAGTAGTTGCTGTCACGACATTTAAAACGAAAGAGGAAGCATTGGAAATTGCGAATGATACATTATATGGTTTAGGATCAGGTGTTTGGACGAGAGATATTAATACGGCATATCGCTTCGGTCGTGAAATTCAAGCTGGTCGTGTTTGGACAAACTGTTACCACGCATATCCTGCACATGCTGCATTCGGTGGCTACAAAATGTCGGGTGTTGGTCGTGAAAATCATAAAATGATGTTAGCGCATTACCAACAAACGAAAAACTTATTAGTAAGCTATAGCGAAAACAAACTTGGTTTCTTCTAATTCGTAGGGAGGTGCATGAGCGTGGTTGAACGTGTATTAGCTACGGAAGAAGCGCTAGCACTAATCGATCTATTAAAAGGGAAACATGGGCCCGTTATGTTTCATCAATCAGGCGGATGCTGTGATGGCTCCTCACCAATGTGTTATCCAGAAGGGGATTTGCTAATAGGAGATCAGGATGTGTGCCTTGGTGTAGTGGGTGGTGCTCTTTTCTATATGCACAAAAATCAATATGATTACTGGAAGCATACACAAATCATATTGGATGTGGTGGACGGCAGAGGCGGCATGTTTTCACTCGAGGGAGTAGAAGGAAAACGTTTCCTAACAAGGTCAAGAGCCTTCAAATCTGAAGAGCTGCAAGAGCTAGGATTAATTTAACAGATTATCTGTACAGCGGCAAAGTTTTTCTGCCGCTGTTTTTTTATCTGGAAGTAGAAAAGTTATTGTATGGAAAGGGAGGCTTTAGGACACATGACTCTTTTCTTATAGGAATGATGAATATTGATTTTGGGCGTTCAAGTGTTTTGATATTAATTTTTATGGAAAAGAGTATGTAAAGCGATATTATTGGATGAATTTTTTAGGAAAAGGAATAGATTTAATCGATCCTTTAAGGTCATGGTAAATAATAGTTTCTTTGTGGTTTTTGCTAACATCGGCCATACCTCCTTTATAGGTTGTTAATATTTTCTATTAAATCAAATAAAGTAAGTAACATACATTAAATTATGTTTACTTTTTATGTTAATTGTTACAAAGAGGGTGAATCTTTCTCACATTATGTTACGTAAAACGGGTAAAGGAGTGTGATAAATATGGATTATGTGATGATTGAAAATGAATTTGCCAATACAGTAGAGGAGGTATCAAAGGCTGCAGGCTGGACGGTGGACCGTAAAATTGTGTTAGCTATTGCTAGTACATTTGTAGCCTCAGGAAAAACTTTTGATGCAATGAAGTATAAAAATGTTTTACAAGAGATGAAGAAGCAATCTTCATGGCTGTCTCCTTTACGGACAACCGTTGGATATAGTATTGCTGCCAACCTCATGGAGCAAGATGATGCAGAAAAGGCAGTGAAGAATTTACTTACAAATGTGAGCATCTTAAAGGAAGCGAAATTCAGAAGCGGCAATTTTAGCTATATTGGAGCACAATTCTTGACGGAGGATGAACAGGATAAAAAGACGCATGCACAGGTGGCAAGAGCCTTATTTGATGCTATACGTAAACATCATCCATTTTTAACCTCATATGAGGACATTCCTTATGCCATATTATTAAGCAGTCCATCTGATGATGTTGAATTGCGCGCGGATACCATGAATCGATACTATAAAGAACTAAGAACATATAATTTTAATGCTGGCAATGAGCTACAATGGCTTTCACAGGTATTAACATTTTTATCACCCAAATTTGATGGTCAGCTAGTACCCGATGTTGTAACCCTTCGTGATGGGCTCAAAAAGCAAAACGTTAAAGTCAAGGCTATGCATTATCCTTTACTTGGCTTTTTAGCCATACTTAACCTGGATAAAGCACAACTTCAAGGGTTGATTGATTTATACCATGAATTAAAAGACATGAAGTTATTAAAATGGCATCGTGAATTTGTGCTCTTTATGGCTGTACAATTTGCTATTTATGATATGGCAAAGGTACAAAAGTCTTTGTCCATGACCATTATGTCTTCTATTGAGCTATTAATCCAAGCACAGCAAGCAGCAATGATTGCAGCGGTTAGTGCAGCTGCCATTGCGTCTAGTTCAAGTTCTTCGTGATAGAATAAAGAAGAACATGATTATTTGGAGGTGCATTTGAAGGATGAAGGATACAAAACTTTGGATTAATGGTCAGTGGCATGATGCAGAGGAAAGCTATGAGCTAGCTTCTCCATATAGCGGTGAGGTTATTGCTCATGTAGCTAAAGCATCTATTCAAGATGTAGAGAAAGCTATCGAAGGTGCGCAGCAGGCATTCCAATCGTTTAAAAAGACAACAGCCTACGAACGTGCCGAAATATTATATAAAGTCGTTGATATAATGCGACAAAGAAAAGAAGAACTTGCAGAGATTTTAGCCTTGGAGGCTGGAAAACCTATTGTTGCAGGTTTAGCTGAAATTGACCGTACAATCGCAACCTATCAATTTGCGGCTGAGGGAGCTAAACAATCAAAAGGTGAGACGGTTCCAATGGATGCAGCCCCTGGAGCAGGGGATCGAATAGGCTGGACAAAAAGAGAACCTTTAGGTGTAATATCTGCCATTACGCCATTTAATTTTCCATTCAATTTAGTGGCACACAAGTTAGGTCCAGCATTTGCAGTAGGCAATACAGTTGTATTAAAGCCAGCAACACAAACGCCACTAAGTGCTATCGTTATGGCTGAAATTTTCCGAGAGGCAGGATTACCTGATGGGGCATTACAAATTGTGACAGGAAGTGGAGGCGAGCTTAGTGATACGCTTGTCACACATCCATACGTCAAAAAAGTAACCTTTACAGGTAGTGGTAAGGTTGGTTTGAAAATTAAAGAAAAAATAGGCTTACGTAAAGTAACTTTAGAGCTAGGTTCTAATGCAGCAGTAATTGTCGAACCATCTACGCCGATAAATAAAATTATCAGTCGTTGTGTAAGCGGTGCTTTTAACTTTGCGGGACAAGTATGCATTTCGTTACAACGTATATATGTGCATTCCTCCATTATTGATGAATTTACTAAAGCATTTGTTGCAGAAACAGAAAAGCTTATAGTAGGAGATCCATTAGAGAAGACAACAGATGTTAGTGCCATGATAAATCCAAATGAAGTGGAACGTATTAGGGAATGGATTGAGGAGGCACAAGAACAGGGGGCTATGATTGCAACTGGAGGCGTATTTACTGAACGTACTTTAACGCCAACAGTTATGACGAATGTGTCAGCTGATATGAAAATTGTTTGTCAGGAAACATTCGCACCAATCGTCTCAATTGTTTCATATGAAACATTAGACGACGCAATTCGACTTGTAAATGGGTCGGACCTTGGCCTAAATGCAGGTATTTACACGAATATATTGTCAGATGCTTTATATGCAGCAGATGAATTACAGGCTGGTGCTGTCATTATTAATGATATTCCGACATTCCGAGTAGATAACATGCCATATGGTGGAGTAAAGATGAGTGGTTATGGACGTGAAGGAATTAAGTGGGCTATAGAAGAAATGACTGATATGAAATTTATTTCGATGAAAAAATCGTTCTAAATTTGCATCAGCTCTTTTTCTGCGATACGATGACGAAAGAACAACATGAGAAGGGAAGTTGCAAGAATTATGCTAAACAACGCTGTACCCATGAGCCAATCACGTACGGTTCAATCGCGTCTCGTATTACCCCCAGACACAAATAATCACAATTCTATTTTCGGTGGAAGAGTGTTAGCTTATATTGATGAAATTGCTGCTATTACAGCAATGAAACATGCGAAAGGCCTTGTAGTGACAGCTTCTATTGACTCGGTTGATTTTTTATCCGCTGCACATGTAGGAGATATTCTTGAAATCGAGAGTATTGTTTCGTCTACAGGACGTTCTTCAATGGAGGTTTATGTTCGCGTTGTTTCTCGCAATATTGAGACTGGCGAGGAAAAATTAACGACAGAATCATTTGTCACGATGGTTGCAGTAAATGAGGAAGGGAAACCCGTACCAGTTCCCTCAATCTATCCTGAAACAGATGAAGAGAAGCGTTTATTTGAAACTGGGCCAGCAAGACGAGAGCACCGTAAACAAAAACGTGCATTGCCGCATTAAGGAAAAAGGGAACTCCAAATGAGTTCCCTTTTTTATTTTACATATTTAGTTCATTGACAACATTAATGAGCGAGTCGGAAGAAGAAGAGACTAGTGTAGCACCCTGTGATAATTCAGTGATTAAATTGGAAATGGCAGAAATATCTCTAGATGTATTTACGTATTGCTGCTGAATGCCAGAAACTGCATCAGCAATATCATTAAATGACTTGGATAAACTTTCTTGTGTATTGACACTATGTTGAATTTTTTGATCAACATTAGTAACTGAATTAGCCATAGTCGTAATATTACTTTCTGTTTCCTTAATAAGGTGAGAAACATTTTGGACGGCATTTTTTGTTTCCTCCGCAAGCTTACGAACTTCCTCAGCCACTACTGCAAAACCTTTCCCATGTTCTCCAGCTCGTGCAGCCTCAATAGAAGCATTTAATGCTAATAAATTGGTTTGATCAGCAATGCCTGTAACTAGCCCAACGATTTCAGAAATTTTTTGAGAAGAGGTACGTAGTTGGTTCATCGTTACCTCAAGACCATTGACACTTTGCAAAATAACTTGGATTAAATCATTTTGTTCTTTCAATTGCTGTTGGCCTCGTCTTGATTTTTCTTGTGTATCTGCTACGAAGCTCAATCCTTGCTTGGTTGCTACAGCAATATCATCTGTTTGTGAGGAAATCACTAATAATGATGCGGCTGTTTCTTCACTAATGGCATTAAGCTCTTCTGCAGTACTTTGGATCGTCGTTACTAGGGAATTTTTTGTTGCATCTGCTGCTGAGCGAATACGTTCTTCCTCTTTTTCATATGCCTCAATCACGAGTTGTTGCTCAAAATTAATAATTTTACAAAATGCGTTTATAGCACGAATAGCATCTGTTTTAGAAATATCCACCTCATTCACAAAGTTTGCAAAAGTAGTAGTGAGTGACTGGAATGAGGCAATATACCACTTTGACTGCAAGCCAATTCGAACGTGAGCCTCAGCAATGGCTTTTCGTTCAGCAATGTAGGCATCATTAATATGACTTTCAAAAATGTCACTTAAATGTTTATGTAACGTGATTTTTAAACGATCAATATGTGATGTTCTATTAATAATATCAAGTAAATCTTGGCTCAAACTAATGGCTGCATAAAATTTCTCCACCATTTCAGGAATTAAGTCTTTAGCTAAAGGCTGTAGCTGCTTAATGATAGCTAAATCCTCAAGTGTTAAATTTAAAAGTTGTAATTGTTTTTGAAGATTGGGGTGGTTCAATACATCTAACTGTACACCGCTCTTAAAATTTTCAGGTGTTAATGTAATTGCGTAGCTAGAACTACTATTTTTTGAAAACCAACTCATTATTATTTGCTCCATTCTTAATATCCATAATAAATTGTAAGTAAATAAGCACTTTTGAAATTTGTTAGGTTTGTATATTTAATAAATAAATGGGATTAAATCTATTTTACTATTATTTGCTGAATATTTGGTTAAAAAATTGGATATTTCTTTATTTTTTTACTTTATTGTTAGTCCAAATGGTGAAGCGATGTAAATTTGAATTTAAAATAGGAAACCTGTAAAATACGAACTGTTTAGCAATCTAAAAATCGTACGAAAATAAAAATGGAAGGAGGGGTGGTATGGAGAAAAAACGTTTTAAATTTGTTATTCCTGTCATGGTGATTGTTGCCATTGGTTCTGTTTATATGCTACGAAACTACCATGCTGAGGTACCAGATATTGAGCAATTATTAATTACCATATGTGCAGCTTTGGGATCAGGGGTATTAGCCTACTTTTTATTTCCACAGCAGGGTGATAATAAGATTGATGACAGAGGACCGTATTAATAGATTAAAAAAACTGCTCGTTTTCATTAAAACGAGCAGTCTTTTTATGGTTTAAACAGTTTAAACCAGCCTTTATGTTTAAAGACAGCCAACATAAAGATAACGATAATTATCATAATCCCAAGTACAATAAAATAGCTGTATTGCCCATGTAGCTCAGGCATGTTATCGAAATTCATCCCATACACACCAGCAATGAAGGTAAGTGGTATAAAGATAGTAGATACAATTGTTAAAGTCATCATAATGCCATTCATGCGGCTAGAACTCATAGCCATATAACTATCCCGCATGTCTGCTGTAAGCTCTCGATTAGATTCAACCATCTCTGTTAGCTTAAGTAGATGGTCGTAGATATCTCCAAAATAAGCTCTCTCCGATTTTTTTAGTGAGAAACGGTAAGAATTGAGAATGCGATATAAAAGATCACGCATTGGTAAAATAGTAC
Source organism: Lysinibacillus sp. OL1 (assembly GCF_004332175.1). Taxonomy (NCBI): domain Bacteria; kingdom Bacillati; phylum Bacillota; class Bacilli; order Caryophanales; family Bacillaceae; genus Lysinibacillus; species Lysinibacillus sp. OL1. The sequence goes on from NZ_SJDS01000010.1 coordinate 138,877, forward strand.
GTCTTAAGTCAAGCAAGTCACTACGGAACTCGAAGACAATTTTCATGGCATTTACATTACTTTGGTATGTAAGTTCACCTTCTAAAGCATTTAGATGATCTTCAATTTTGTAAACGAGTGGAAAATAACTGTCAACAATTTTATCGATAGTTTGATACGTTAGGTATACAGTACCTCGCTCCCAATTCTTCGGTTGGTTTTCCAGCATCTTTTGCACCTTCTCTATCTCAGGGACAGGATTTTTATGGAAGGTTATGATGAATTTATTGGAGGCAAAAATATTAACCTCCTCCGCAGCTAACGTCTCTTCGTTTACCCGATGAATGACAAAGAAATGAAAATCATCATAAAAATCGAGCTTAGGACGCTGCAACCTCATTAAGCAATCTTCAATAGCGAGAGGGTGAAAGTGGAAAAATGTATCCAACAATGATTCCTCCTCGGCTGTAGGACAATTAAAATCAACCCAATACCATTCAAATTCTTGCTGATGTATCTCTTCTAATGGAAAATCCTTTAACAATTGTTGTTGCTTTGTAATGCCAATGGTGCTTATCACGGTTTTCACCTCAAATTATTTACTACAAAATTGTTAGCGCTCCTCTTTAAAGCATACCCAACCACCGAACAAAGTAGTGGCAAAAAATCTAGAAGGTTTAGTAAAACCCGCACTTTGTAAAAGTGTTAAAATTTCCTCTTCACTCATAAAAGAAAGGGAACGAATGGATTTTTCCATCTCTGCTACATCGGATAAAGAAAGTCTAGTATGCTGTAGCCAATAAGAACGCCATAAATCAAATTGTAGTTCTGTTTCTAAAGAGCCTAGCTGACCATATTTTGAAACAAGGACAAATGGTGCTCCAGGTTTCAAATGTCTTGCTATTTCTGTTATTGTTTCGAGCTTTTCTTTATAATCATGAATAAAATGCAAGACGAGAACACAACTTGCCGCATCATACTGAGTAGAAGGCAGCGAAGCATCAAGTATTGTAGCCTGATGGAATGACATATCATTAGGAAGAGTGAGTAAACGCTCTTTAGCTATAGTAAGCATGGATTCTGATGGATCAATGCCAGTGAATGACCAGTGAGGTCTTCCTTCTGCAAGCTGTATAATTTCATTGCCACTTCCTGCTCCCACGACTAGCATGTTAGCATTTTCTGATAGCCTAGAATGATAAAAAGTTTGTATTAAACGTAGCATGGCATCATAACTAGGCAATGTACGGCGAATACCCTTTTCATATTCATTTGCTAATGTGTTGTTAAATTCCAACGCTCCTCACAGCCTTTCAAAAAAATTTTAAAAAATCTTTCTTAATGTGAAACTATTGCGGGTATAGTTCCGTAAATAGTAGTACATAAAACATAGAATAAAGTTCAAAGAAAGGGTTGATATAGATGGAGACTAAATGGTCTAAAGTAATCATACACGCAAGTGCATTTTTTGCGCCATGGTTAGTGCCCATTATTTTCTTTTTAATTAGTTCGGATGAGGAAGTAAAGGCAATTTCTATTCAAGCACTGCTATTCCAAATTGTCATGGGTGTTTTAATTGCTATCTCTGTTGGTTTAAGCTTTGTCCTTATTGGCTTACCATTTTTAATCATTTTCGGCATTATGGTATTTGTGGTACCGATCATCGGTATCGTAAAAGCATTGTCTGATGAACCTTGGCGTTATCCAATTGTTGGTCGCTGGGTATAATTTTCATAGACGCAAGTATATGCTAGTTGCATATGCTTGCGTTTTTTCTATGACGAATAAGGGTACATTAGGTGTATAAGGAAATTATTAAACCGTAAACAAATAATCGAAAAAGGGCTCTTTTCGGCTCTTAAAAAGCCTTTTTCAAGACTTTCCACTTTTCTATGGGCGAAATCATTGCAATTTTTTTCAAGCGTTTTGTATAATATACTCAAAGAAAGTCAAAGATAGTCAAAGTCAGTGAAGCAAGCGAGGTGTATTCCTAAAATGCGTAATATATCAGACATCATAGAGGGTTACTTAAAGCAAGTACTTGAATTAGGTGGAGAAGGGCATATTGAAATTAAACGTAGTGAAATCGCTGATAAATTTCAATGTGTACCATCACAAATAAATTATGTTATTAATACAAGATTTACTGCCGAGCGGGGTTACCTTGTTGAGAGCAAACGTGGTGGTGGTGGATACATTCGAATTTTACGTGTCCGCGCGAATTCACAGATTGATTTAATCGACGATGTTCTCAGGCAAATTGAAGGTGGGGCATCACAAACAATGGCAGAAGATTTGGTTTATCGACTCATTGATGAGCAGGTAATTTCCAAGCGAGAAGCGAAATTAATGTTAGCAGCAATTGATCGCTCCACGATCGACTTGCATCTCCCATTAAGAGATGTCATTCGATCAAAAATATTGCGAGCAATGCTGACAACAATAAAATACGAACAACAAAAATAGTGAGGTGATGGAAATGATATGCGAACATTGTAAACAACGTAATGCGACAGTTACAGTAACACAAGTTCAAAGTGGGCAAAAAGTAGAGCATCATTATTGTGACGTCTGCGCCTCACAATTCCATCCATTTCATGCAGAGTTTAAACAAGAGCCAGTATCTATTCAACAGTTATTGTCTAACTGGTTTGGCTCTCCTACATGGCAAAAGGTGGGGGAAAAACAACAGGTACAACCACAACAGCAAACATGCCCACAATGTGGATTTTCGTATAAGCAATTTTTAAAAGAAGGAAAATTCGGGTGCCCAAGCTGTTATGACACATTTGGAGATCATTTGCCAAAGCTTTTTAATCGTATTCAGGCAGGTCCACAACACATTGGAAAAATGCCTGGTGCTCGCAGTAATGTGTATGTTATTAAAAAGCAAATAGAAGATATCCGCAAGCGTATGAAATCCGCCGTAGATGAAGAACAGTTTGAAGAAGCGGCGAAGCTACGTGATGAAGTCAAAGAGCTAGAGAAGCATCTACAATTTGAAGGTGGTGATGTGACATGATGATTGAATCGTTTTTAGAGCGTGCGACACCAACTTGGATGCATATCAAAGATGATTACTCAGATATCGTCATTAGTACACGGATCCGCCTTGCACGAAATTTAGATGGCTATCGTTTTCCATTAGCGTTTTCAGAAAATGAGGCACTGCAAGTGGAACAGGCCGTTACACATGCAATCAGCGATAGCCCAACTCTTCAAAATGATTATGCTTATTTTGCTATAAAGGATTTAACCCCTTTACAGCGTCAAATTCTTGTAGAAAAGCATTTGATTAGCCCGCAACTGGCTAAAAAAGAGCAAGTGGGCTCTATACTACTCTCTGAAGACGAATCCGTTAGCATTATGGTGAATGAAGAGGATCATTTACGCATTCAATGTATGACAGCAAGTTTTCAACTTCAAAGTGCCTATGAACAAGCAAATAAGATTGATCGTATCCTAGAGAAAGTATTACCGTATGCTTTTCGAGATACTTTTGGTTATTTAACAAGCTGTCCAACGAATATTGGTACGGGTCTACGAGCATCCGTCATGATGCATTTACCCGCCCTTACATTAACTGGGCAAATGAATCAAATTATAAATGCCATGACACGCTTAGGAATGACTGTAAGAGGTATATATGGTGAAGGAAGCGAAAATTTAGGGAATGTTTATCAAGTGTCTAACCAAATTACACTTGGGAAGACAGAGGAAGATATTTTAGCAGATATACAAAGTGTCGCCGAAAAGATTATTCAAAAAGAGCGGCATGCAAGAGGTAAATTAATGGAAAAGGCAGAGCTTGCGCTAGAAGATCGCGTATATCGAGCTTTAGGAACCCTTACACATGCAAGAATTTTAACAAGTGAGGAAGCTGCTACTTGCCTATCTAATGTTCGTTTAGGAGTAGATTTACAATTGATTGATGGTATACAAGCAACGACTTTAAATGAATGTGTTGTTAGTATGCAACCAGGTTTTTTACAGCACTATGCAGGTGAGGCATTACCACCTGCTGAACGGGATCGTGTACGAGCGGAGATGCTTCGTGAGACATTATCTCAAGAACATGCGAATAAGCCTATAAATGGGGAAAAAGGAGAGGATTTATATGATGTTTAATCGTTTTACACAACGCGCGCAAAAAGTATTACAGCTTGCTCAGGAAGAGGCTATTCGTTGGAAGCACGAATCTATCGGTACAGAGCATATTCTATTAGGGCTTATACGTGAAGGCGGCGGTATTGCTGCGAAAGCGTTAGAAGCCATTGATATTAGTCCTCAAATGATTGAAGCTGGCATTGAAGAATTAGTGGGTAAGGGCAAAGAAGATGTCGGTCCAATCGTTCATTATACGCCAAGAGCTAAAAAGGTAATTGAATTATCTGTTGATGAGTCACGTAAATTAGGTCACTCCTATATCGGCACAGAGCATTTATTATTGGCGCTTATACGTGAGGGTGAGGGCGTGGCAGCTCGCGTTTTAAACAATGCGGGAGTCGGTTTAAATAAAGCTCGCCAGCAAGTATTATTGCTATTAGGTAATAATGATAATGCACAATCTGGCCAACAAGCAGCTCAAGCTGCCAATACACCTACATTAGATAGCCTAGCACGTGATTTAACCCAAATTGCACGTGAAGGTACATTAGACCCTGTTATTGGTCGAAGCAAGGAAATTACACGAGTTATTGAAGTTTTATCGCGTCGTACGAAAAATAACCCTGTATTGATTGGTGAGCCAGGTGTTGGTAAAACAGCGATTGCTGAAGGATTGGCACAGCAAATTATTAATAACGAAGTGCCAGAAATCCTTCGTGACAAACGTGTAATGACACTAGATATGGGGACAGTTGTGGCAGGTACAAAATATCGTGGAGAATTTGAAGATCGTTTGAAAAAAGTGATGGATGAAATTCGCCAAGCAGGCAACATCATTTTATTTATTGACGAATTGCATACATTAATTGGTGCGGGTGGTGCTGAAGGTGCGATTGATGCATCAAATATCTTAAAACCATCTTTAGCACGTGGGGAGCTTCAATGTATTGGTGCCACAACACTTGATGAGTACCGCAAGTACATTGAAAAGGATGCAGCCTTAGAGCGTCGTTTCCAACCAATCCAAGTGGATGAGCCGACAGTGGAAGAGGCTATTCTAATTATTCAAGGCTTACGCGATCGTTATGAAGCGCATCACCGTGTGAAAATTACAGATGAAGCGATTGAAGCAGCGGCAAAAATGAGTGATAGATATATTTCTGATCGATTCTTACCAGATAAAGCGATTGACTTAATCGATGAAGCAGGTTCTAAAGTACGCTTACGCTCATTCGCAGTACCACCAAACTTAAAGGCGCTTGAGGATAAGCTTGAAAATGTTCGTTCTGAAAAAAATGCAGCCGTATCAGGTCAAGAATTTGAAAAGGCAGCAGCGCTAAGAGATACAGAGCAAAAGCTGAAGGATGAAATTGAAGCTACTCGAAAAAATTGGAAAGAAGAGCAAGGTAAAGCCGAATCTAAAGTGACTGTGGATGATGTAGCAGCAGTTGTCTCAATGTGGACAGGAATCCCAGTAGCTAAAATTGCTTCTGAAGAATCTTCGAAGTTATTACAGCTTGAAGAAGAGTTACACAAACGTGTAGTAGGGCAAGGAGAAGCAGTAGAAGCGATTTCTCGTGCAATACGTCGTGCAAGAGCAGGCTTAAAAGATCCAAAACGACCAATTGGTTCATTTATCTTCTTAGGACCTACAGGCGTTGGTAAAACAGAGCTTGCAAGAGCACTTGCTGAAGTAATGTTTGGCGATGAGGATGCGATGATTCGTGTTGATATGTCCGAGTATATGGAGAAACATTCGACTTCTCGTTTGGTAGGTTCACCTCCAGGCTATGTAGGCTTCGATGATGGTGGCCAACTGACAGAGAAAGTTCGCCGTAAGCCATATTCAGTCGTTTTATTAGATGAAATTGAAAAGGCACACCCTGATGTATTCAATATTCTATTGCAGGTGCTTGAAGATGGTCGTTTAACAGACTCTAAGGGACGTGTAGTAGACTTCCGCAATACAGTGGTCATTATGACTTCAAACGTTGGTGCGGATGCATTAAAATACCAAAAGAGCCTTGGTTTTAATGTAGGCGGTGCAGAGTCTAAACATAAAGACATGAAGGGTACGATGTTAGAAGAATTGAAAAAAGCATTCCGTCCAGAATTCTTAAACCGTATCGATGAAATGATTGTCTTCCACGCATTAGAAAAAGAGCACTTAAAAGAAATCATTGCAATGATGGGCAATGCTTTAACAAAACGCTTGAAAGAGCAAGACATTTCGTTAGAGCTGACTGACGCAGCACTTGAAAAAATTGCTGAAGAAGGCTATGACCCTCAATATGGTGCTCGTCCACTACGTCGTGCATTACAAAAACAAGTAGAGGATCGATTATCAGAAGAATTACTAAAAGGTAATGTAGAAAAGGGTAATCAGGTTGTCATTGATTACGTAAACGATGAGTTTGTTGTAAAGAAAAAAGAGGGAGTATCCATCTCTAAATAATTTCAAGGAAAGACAGTAAGGCTTTAAGTGCCAAGCTGTCTTTTTTTCTGTACAATTAAGGATAAGAACAAATATTCGAGGTGAAAGCAATTTGGCAAAGAAAAAAACGAAATTTGTATGTTCAGGCTGTGGCTATGAATCTGCTAAATGGATGGGAAGATGCCCTGGGTGTGGTGAATGGAATAAAATGGTGGAAGAAGTAGAAATGGTTGCTAAAGGTCCACGTGGAGCTTTTCAACATTCTGCTACAGTTACTCAAAAGGCAATCCCGATTATCCAAGTGGAAGCTACTGAAGAATCGCGTGTAGCAACAGAAATGGGCGAACTCAATCGCGTATTAGGCGGTGGCATTGTACCTGGTTCTCTAGTATTAATTGGGGGCGATCCTGGAATAGGGAAATCAACATTACTATTACAGGTCTCCGCATTACTCTCGAATAAAGGGCATCGCGTACTTTATATATCTGGAGAGGAATCTATTCGTCAAACGAAATTACGAGCAGAGCGTTTAGGAGTGATTTCTCAAGAGCTTTACATATACTCCGAAACAAACCTAGAGTTTTTAAACCAAACTATTGATGAAGTACAACCTAAATTTGTCATTGTCGATTCCATACAAACCGTCTTTCATCCAGAAGTAACAAGCGCCCCAGGTAGTGTCTCACAGGTTCGTGAATGTACAGCTGAGCTGATGCGAATCGCTAAAACAAAAGGCATTGCTATTTTTCTAGTAGGACATGTCACAAAAGAGGGACAAATTGCAGGGCCACGTATTTTAGAGCATATGGTGGATACTGTACTGTACTTTGAAGGGGAGAGACATCATAATCATCGTATTTTAAGAAGCCAAAAAAACCGATTCGGATCTACAAATGAAATTGCTATATTTGAAATGCTTCAAGGTGGGTTAAAGGAAGTGCTAAACCCTTCTGAGTTATTTTTACAGGAGCGGTCACAAGGTGCGGCGGGGTCAACTATTGTAGCCTCAATGGAGGGGACAAGGCCAATTCTTGTTGAAATTCAATCCTTAGTTACGCCTACAAGCTTTAACTATCCTAAACGTATGGCCACAGGTGTCGATCAAAATCGAGTACAATTGCTAATGGCTGTACTAGAAAAGCGTATGGGTCTCATGCTACAAGCTCAGGATGCATATATTAAAGTTGCTGGTGGTGTCAAGCTGGATGAGCCAGCAATAGATTTAGCGGTGTTGACAAGCATTGTATCTAGTTTTAAGGATCAGGCAGTGCGTGCAACGGATTGCTTTATTGGTGAGGTCGGACTGACAGGTGAGGTCCGTCGGGTATCACGTATAGAACAGCGAGTCATTGAAGCGGCGAAGCTTGGATTTAAAAGAGCTTTCATTCCTTCTTCGAATATTGGTGGTTGGGAATTTCCGCAGGGAATTGAAATTGTTGGTGTAGAAACGATTAAAGATGCACTAAATGCATGCTTTAGAGAGTTATAAAGGAGGTTGTGCATGTTGGATATTATTCTGACATGCATTTTCCTTCATTTTTAATGCTAATATCGGAAACTCATATAAAAGAATAAACGTCCTAAATAATAGCTGATGAATGAATAAAGGATTTCATCTAGTACGAACAAAATAGAAGTTTGTAAAATTTTGTATAACTATCTTATCCTTGTTTCACAACATCAAAAATAATGAGATTTTGACTGAGCTCATGAAAGATTTTCTACCGTAAACTATGTATAATCTTAACTAACAATTAGGAGGTGACAGCTTGTGAAAAAATTTGTTCAAATTGCGTTTTTACTGATTGGAGGAGCATTGGGCCTTGTTTTCTTACCGCCATTATACGAATTGCTTCATTTATCATCTAATCCTTGGCTAGATAATCCTTATGTATCAGTAGCTCTAGGCGCACTTTTACTGTTTACACTATCTTTTGCATTTTCCGATTACTTTGTAAGGCTCATTAGCTGGATGGAAGAAGTTCTGTTTAAGGTTCCTATCGGAGATTTATTATTTGGAACGTTTGGTTTAATAATTGGGTTGATTGTCGCTTACTTTTTAGGTTTTGCTATTGATAGTGTAAAATTCCCTGTTATTACGGAAGTCCTCCCTATTATCCTGTCATTTGTATTAGGCTATTTAGGGTTCCGTCTAGGTTTTAGAAAAAGAGATGAGCTCATACAGCTTTTTACATTACGTAGTACTAATACGAAGAAAAAAGCTGCTGAAGGTGCTGAAGCTCAGGAGGTTCGTGGAAGCTACAAACTGCTAGATACAAGTGTAATTATCGATGGTCGAATTGCTGATATTTCTGAAACAGGCTTCATTGAGGGTATATTAGTTGTACCTCAATTTGTGCTCACAGAGCTTCAGCATATAGCTGATTCTTCTGATACCTTAAAGCGCACAAGAGGTCGGCGTGGTTTAGATATTTTAAAAAAATTACAAGATGAGCGTAAGACAAAAGTTGAAATTACGGACGAGGATTTTGAAGATGTACAAGAGGTAGATTTAAAGCTTGTTCGTCTTGCAAAAAAAATGGGCAATGATACATGCATTGTTACGAACGATTTTAACCTGAATAAAGTCTGTGAGCTCCATCATGTAAAAGTGTTAAATATCAATGATTTAGCGAATGCAGTGAAACCTGTAGTTATACCAGGTGAAGATATGCAGGTTGTGGTTATAAAGGATGGTAAAGAGCATAACCAAGGAGTTGCCTATTTAGATGATGGTACGATGATTGTGGTTGAAGGTGGTCGTAGTTATATCGGACAGGCAATTACAGTTACAGTTACTAGTGTGCTGCAAACATCGGCAGGTCGTATGATATTTGCTAAGCCGAAGGACGATTAGGATGTGTGAAAATGCAATATGAAGTGGTTCTACCTGCTGCCGGAAGTGGGAAGCGTATGGGTGCAGGGCAAAATAAATTATTTTTAAAGCTTTTAGAGAAACCTATTCTGGTACACACGCTAGAAGTGTTTCAACATGATCCCGCTTGCACAGGTATTTGGCTCGCTGTAAAACCAGAAGAACGTGGATTTATTCAAAAAATGCTAGAAGACTATAGAATTACCAAAGTGAAGGGTTTACCTGATGGGGGTGCTGAGCGACAGCATTCGGTTCATTCGTGCATGAAAGAGATGCAACAGGTAGATATTGTGCTTGTCCATGACGCAGCTCGCCCGTTTATTACGCATGATATCATTGCAAAGCTTGTACAGAACGCGCATCATCACGGTGCAGCAATTGCAGGGGTTCGTGCGAAAGATACAATGAAAAAAGTATCAATGAATGGCATTATAGAGGAAACGGTTGATCGAGAAAGCCTTTGGATGGTGCAAACTCCACAAGCATTCCGTTTTGAATTAATTATGGAAGCAGAGGATGTAGCTGAAAAAGTAGGCTTTCTTGGGACAGATGAGGCAATGCTAATGGAGCGTCTCGGACATCAGGTACACATCGTAGAAAGTAGTTATGAAAATGTAAAAATGACAACACAAGAAGACTTAGTATTTGGTGAGGCAATCTTGCGTAAGCGTGGCTCATACAATCATTAAGAAATATTATTTATGAGGCTATTCATTCGTAGTTTTTTGAGAATGGATAGTCTTTTTTATTTGTTTTGGTTGGGGAAAATTGTATGGTCACAATGCCAAATCTGTTCATCCATATATGTATGATACTAATGACATTTTGCTAGTCGAATTAGAAGCGAAGGCTTAGGAAGAGAATAAAAAGTTGGAATAGCTCCAATAAAGTGGGTTTATCCATTTGTGATCGTTTTACGTGTAAAATGAAATAGTGGATATATGATTAATAAGGTAATAGAATAGATGAAAAGATGTGAGGGGTGTTTATTGTGTCATTAAATGATTGGTTAAATCAAAAGGTTCCAGAAATTACAGGTTCATTAACTAGTATAAATAAACAGTACATCGACGTTGACAACTCAATAGGCTTTGATGGACGGGATCGGGTTATAAAAATAATCGATAATTTCCATGAGGTGCTGTTTCCTGGCATTTATATGAAAAGACCTATTGATGAAACAAGGGTGAACGTAGTTTGCAGTAATAAGCTGCGTGAAACAGCATTAGATTTGCGGGATATTATCGAAAAAGTATTATTTTATAATATGGAGGACAGTGATCCTGCCAATTGCGAGAAGTATTGCCGTGAACAAGCAGACAAAATTGTTATGAATTTGATTAATCGATTTCCTGCCATTCGCCAAGTGCTACAAACAGATATTCAAGCGGCGTATAATGGTGACCCAGCAGCTCTTTCCACAGAGGAAATTTTGCTAAGCTATCCATCTATTGTGGCTATTTATATTCATCGCATCGCACATGAATTATACGAAATGGGCGTACAAATTGTGCCTCGAATTATGTCAGAATATGCGCACCGATTAACGGGTATCGATATTCATCCAGGGGCTACAATAGGAGAATCATTCTTTATTGACCACGGAACAGGTGTCGTTATCGGTGAAACTTGTACTATCGGTAAGAATGTAAAAATTTATCAAGGTGTAACATTAGGGGCACTAAGCTTCCCATTAGATGAAAATGGTAATCCAATTAAGGGCATTAAGCGTCATCCAAATATTGCTGACAATGTTGTCATTTATGCTGGTGCTACTATTTTAGGGGGCGAGACGACGATTGGGCACGATTCCGTCTTAGGGAGTAATATTTGGCTAACACACTCTGTTCCCCCTTATTCACGTGTCTATAATTCACAGCCATCTCCGAATATTAGCAACAGTCAAATGAAAAATATAGAGTATCATATTTAAAGAATGTGGGGCAGTCTAGAGAGTGAAGCTTTCTAAACTGCCCATTACTGCTATAGGAGGATAATTATTAAAGCGCTTTTCAAACAACCTAGGACAAATTTTGATATGATAATGTTAAATATTAATTAAAGGAAGATGAATATGTTTCGAATTGGACAAGGTTTTGACGTACATGCATTTGAAGAAGGTCGTCCATTAATTATTGGTGGCATTACCATTCCGCATGAAAAAGGACTAGTAGGACATTCAGATGCGGATGTTCTCTTACACACTGTCACAGATGCAGCTCTAGGAGCAATTGGAGAAGGAGATATTGGCCGTCATTTTCCAGATACAGACCCTGCATTTAAGGACGCAGACTCAGCAAAATTATTAGCGTACATTTGGAAGATTGTTGAGGATAAGGGTTATTCTCTAGGGAATGTCGATTGTACCATTATGGCACAGCGTCCTAAAATGGCCCCCTATATTGGACAGATGCAACAACGTATCGCTGAATTATTACATGCAGAGCCTTCACAGGTAAATGTTAAAGCAACTACAACTGAACGATTAGGTTTTACAGGTCGCGAGGAAGGTATTGCGGCAATGGCAACAATTCTATTGATCAAGAAATAAATGTGGATGAACCCCGCTTTTATTTCCTGTAACAGAGTGGTAAAATGAACAAAGTCAATTTTTGATCGAAAATTTAGGAGGCTTTTAATTATGACGAAAGAAGTTCGCGTTCGTTACGCGCCATCTCCAACAGGTTATTTACATATCGGTGGAGCGCGTACAGCATTATTCAATTATTTATATGCAAAACATCATAACGGTAAATTCATTGTACGTATTGAAGATACGGATATTGAACGTAATGTAGAGGGCGGAGAAGCATCTCAGCTAGATAACCTAAAATGGTTAGGTATTGAATATGATGAGTCCATTGATATTGGTGGACCTTATGCGCCTTATCGTCAAATGGAACGTCTTGATATTTATAAAGAACACGCTGAAAAACTATTAGAGCAAGGTGTAGCCTATAAGTGTTTCTGTTCTTCTGAAAAGCTTGAAGCATCTCGTGAAGAACAAAAAGCAAGAGGTGTAGCTGCTCCTACTTATGATGGTACATGTCGCCACTTATCAGCAGATGAAATCACTGCTAAAGAAGCAGCAGGTGAGCCATACACAATCCGTATGCGTGTACCTGAAAATGTAACATATGAATTTGAAGATTTAGTTCGTGGACAAGTTACATTTGAGTCTAAAGATATTGGTGATTGGGTACTTGTAAAAGCAAATGGTATTCCAACATATAACTATGCAGTTGTTTTAGATGATCACTTTATGGAAATCTCTCACGTTTTCCGCGGTGAGGAGCATTTATCAAATACACCAAAGCAAATGATGATTTTTGATGCATTTGGTTGGGAATATCCACGCTTTGGTCATATGACCTTAATTATTAACGAAAACCGTAAAAAACTATCTAAGCGTGATGAATCGATTATTCAATTTGTTACGCAATATAAAGATTTAGGTTATCTTCCTGAAGCGATGTTTAACTTCTTTGCGCTACTTGGTTGGTCTCCAGAGGGAGAAGAAGAGATTTTCTCAAAAGAAGAATTTATCAAAATGTTTGATGAAAAACGTCTTTCAAAATCACCATCTATGTTTGATAAACAAAAGCTAACATGGATGAATAATCAATATATTAAAAAATTGTCTTTGGAAGAAGTGGTAGCATTATCTTTACCACACCTACAAAAAGCAGGCTTATTACCTGAAGAGCTTACTGCAGAGCAACATGCTTGGGCGACGGATTTAATCGCGCTTTATCACGACCAAATGAGCTTTGGTGCAGAAATTGTCGAATTATCTAGCCTATTCTTTAACGACCATATTGAATATGATGAAGAAGCAAAAGAGGTTTTAGCAGGAGAGCAAGTACCTGAAGTAATGGCGGCATTTAAAGCACAATTGGAAGAGCTAGAAGAGTTTACACCAGATGCAGTAAAAGCTGCGATTAAAGCTGTACAAAAGACAACTGGTCATAAAGGTAAAAATCTGTTCATGCCAATCCGTGTTGTAACAACAGGTGAAACACATGGGCCAGAGTTGCCGAACGCCATTTGTTTAATTGGTAAAGAGAAAGCAATTGACCGTGTAGAAAAATTTGCACAATAAAGATAAATTTATTGACAATTCATTCGTTCGTTGTAAAATGTATTTACATTGAAAAAGCGTTGATAAGGAGAAGTAAGTGGCGCATGCTCTTAAGAGAGGACCATCATCGGCTGAAAGTGGTCTGAGCCTAGGCAAAACTGAAATGCACCTTTGAGCATAAAGCTGAACGAGAGTAGGCTTTATCGAGTCATCCCCGTTAATGGATGTCCAAAGTGGAAGGCTTTTTGTCTTCAATCAGAGTGGAACCACGCAAATCGAGCGTCTCTGTCATTCCTTTTAGGAGTGATAGGGGCGCTTTTTTATTCAACAGAAAAGGAGAGTGAAATACAATGGGTATTCAAATTTTTAACTCATTAACACGACAAAAAGAAACCTTTGTACCGCTAGAAGAGGGCAAGGTAAAAATGTATGTATGCGGTCCTACGGTTTATAACTATATCCATATTGGGAATTCACGCCCTGTAATTGTTTATGATACAGTACGTCGTTATTTTCAGTATAAAGGCTATGATGTAAAGTTTGTTTCCAATTTTACGGATGTAGACGATAAAATTATTAAAGCAGCAAACGAGCTAGGTGAAGAAGTGCATGAATTAACTGAGCGTTTTATTGCAGCCTATTTTGAAGATGTTACAGCACTGGGATGCAAAAAAGCGGATGTTCATCCACGCGTGACAGAGCATATGAACGATATCATTCAATTTATTCAAGTGCTAATTGAAAAGGGCTACGCTTATGAGTCTGCTGGAGATGTGTATTACCGTACTCGTAAATTTGATGGCTACGGTAAATTATCACACCAATCAGTTGACGATTTAAAAATCGGTGCTCGTATTGAAGCGGGCGAGAAAAAAGATGATGCGCTAGATTTTGCTTTATGGAAAGCTGCTAAGCCAGGTGAGATATTCTGGGAAAGCCCATGGGGAGATGGTCGTCCAGGGTGGCATATTGAGTGTTCTGTAATGGCTCGTGAACATTTAGGAGATACTATTGATATTCATGCTGGTGGGCAGGATTTAACTTTCCCTCACCACGAAAATGAAATTGCTCAATCAGAGGCACACAATGATAAAACATTTGCGCGTTATTGGATGCATAACGGGTATATTAATATTGATAATGAAAAGATGTCCAAATCTCTTGGGAATTTCATTCTTGTGAATGATATCCGTAAACAAATTGACCCGCAGATATTACGTTTCTTCATGTTATCTGTCCATTATCGTCATCCAATTAACTTTGCGAAGGACCTAGTAGAAGCTGCTGCGTCAGGTTTAGAGCGCATTCGTACAGCATACAACAATGCGAAGCATCGCCTTACGACTACTGTAAGCTTAGGTGATCATTCAGAAGAATGGCTGAACAAAATTGCGGAACAAAAAGCGCATTTTGAAGAGGCAATGGATGATGATTTTAATACAGCCAACGCTATTTCTGTATTATTTGAAGTAGCTCGTATTGCTAATATTTACTTAAATGAAGCCAATACTTGCAAGAAGGTATTAGAAACCTTTATTGAAACCTTTGAAGTATTAGGTGACGTCTTAGGTATTGAATTTGCAAAAGAAGAAGAACTATTAGACGAAGAAATTGAAGCATTACTACAAGAGCGCGTCGAGGCACGTAAAAATCGTGATTTTGCTCGATCTGATGAAATCCGTGACCATTTGCAAGCCCAAGGTATCATTTTAGAAGATACACGACAAGGAACTAGATGGAAACGAGGGTAATTAAGTTGGATAAACTTCGCAATGAAGATGTTAAACAATTAAAAGCGCTGGCGTTAGCCTATATGGGTGATGCCGTATTGGAACAAAAGGTCCGAGAATACTTGCTACGCTCTGGTCGTGTTAAACCTAACACACTACATCGAGAGGCAACTCGCTACGTCTCAGCAAAAGCGCAATCGATGATCGTTCATCGCATGATGGATGAAAATTATTTAACAGAGGAGGAATTGGCTGTGTTCCGTCGTGGACGCAATGCCAAATCCGGCTCTGTACCAAAAAATACGGATGTCCAAACCTATCGTAATAGCTCAGGCTTTGAGGCGGTGCTTGGTAGTTTATATTTATTGAATGAACTAGAACGCGTCTACGAAATCATTGCATATGCTATTCAAATAATCGAGGAATCAAAAGGAGTGTCTAAATAATGGCAGAACAGAATGGTGAAATTATTGCCGGTAAAAACCCAGTGTTAGAAGCACTTCGTTCAGGCCGCGATATGAATAAAGTATGGATTGCAGAAGGAGTAAAAAAGTCTGGCGTCAATGAACTGCTAGATCTAGCCCGCGAACGTGGTGTCATCGTTCAATTTGTTCCAAAAAAGAAAGTTGATCAATTAACAAGTGCTAATCATCAAGGAATCGTTGCTTCTGTTGCCGCTTATAAGTATGCTGAACTTGAGGATTTATTTGCAGCAGCAGCTCATAAACAGGAAGATCCTTTTTTCTTAATCTTAGATGAGTTAGAGGATCCTCATAATCTAGGGTCTATTATGAGAACGGCTGATGCTATAGGAGCACATGGTATTATTATTCCTAAGCGCCGATCAGTGAGTTTAACAGCGGTAGTGGCTAAGGCATCTACAGGAGCGATTGAACATGTTCCAGTTGTACGTGTAAACAATCTTGCTCAAACAATAGATGAATTAAAAGAACGCGGTATATGGATTGCAGGGACGGATGCAAAGGGATCTGCAGATTATCGAAAAATGGATGCAACATTACCATTAGCTATCATTATCGGTAGTGAAGGCAAAGGGATGGGGCGTTTATTAAAAGAAAAATGCGATTTTTTATATCACTTACCGATGGTTGGGCATGTCACATCACTGAACGCATCAGTAGCAGCGGCTTTATTAATGTACGAAGTGTATCGTAAACGTCAAGAAGCGATTGAGTAACAATGAAAAACATTTTGCTTGTTGATGGCTATAATATGATTGGATCTTGGAAAGAGCTGCGACCATTGCGTGATACGAATTTTGAGGATGCGCGAAGAAGGTTGATAGAACTCATGGCTGAATATAAAGCAGCAATGGGTTGGCGTGTAATTATTGTTTTTGACGCACATCTTGTACCAGGAGTAGAGCAATCTTATATAGAAAATGATGTAGAAGTCATTTATACACGAAAAAATGAAACAGCAGATGAACGTATTGAAAAAATGACACATGAATTAAAGGCAAGAAATGTACAAATTCATGTAGCAACTTCTGATATGGCAGAGCAAAGTGTTATATTTGGGAATGGTGCCTTAAGGAAATCGGCAAGAGAGCTAGAAATTGATACAAGTATTATCCAACATAAAATTACCCATGATGTGAAGCGGAAGCAAGAAAGTAAGCCGCCTTCTCGTATAGAATTAAAGCCAGATGTTGCGCTCGCCTTTGAAAAATGGCGACGAGGGTTGAAATGATTGATTGACGCATATTTTCCAATTCCGTTATACTGTTTCTAATTATCTGTTGTGGCTGAGGTGATACCATGTTTAAAAATAGCATTGTACAAGTGACACAAGATTTTGAACGATTCAATGATGAAGAGCTTATTGAAATGGTGCATCAAGGTAATACAGATGCGTTGGATTATTTAATTACGAAATACCGTTTGTTAGTAAGAGCGAAGGCAAGATCCTATTTTTTAATCGGAGCAGATAAGGAAGACATCGTACAAGAGGGCATGATAGGCTTATATAAAGCGATTCGTGATTTTAAAGGAGATAAGCTTGCATCATTCAGGGCTTTTGCAGAGTTATGTATTACAAGACAGATTATCACAGCTATTAAAACAGCTACTAGGCAAAAGCATATACCTCTAAATTCCTATATCTCTTTGGACAAGCCTATATTCGACGAAGAGTCAGACCGAACGCTTATGGATGTACTAACGGGTGCTATTATGGATGATCCAGAAGAATTGATGATTCATAGAGAAGAGTTTGGATATTTAGAAGAAAAGATGAGTGAGATTTTAAGTGAATTAGAGCTACAAGTTTTAGCCTTATATCTAGACGGTCAGTCTTATCATGAAATTTCCGCCAAATTAAATCGTCATGTGAAATCTATCGATAATGCATTGCAGCGGGTTAAACGTAAATTAGAACGTCATTTAGTCCTTGAGGAAATGTCTTAGCCTATATAGGCCTTTATTGACATTGACAAATATAGGTGTTAGTCTTAAAAAGACAAAGTGCCGAAAAAGGTGATTATATGGCAAAAAAAGTCGTGCTAAATTGTGAGAAATGTGGTTCGAGAAATTACACGTTCCCAGCTAAAGAAGGTTCAACTGTACGTCTCGAATTAAAGAAATTTTGCTCACACTGCAATGAACATACAATGCATAAACAAACGCTATAAAATGATATGTAAATAGACAGATTTGATTGATTCGGAGGTTAAGCTAGAATGGGCAAGATCAAAAGCTTTTTCAGCGATGTAATGTCAGAAATGCGCAAAACAAGCTGGCCGAAAAGTAAAGAACTGACGAAGTATACAGTCGTTGTAATTTCAACTGTTGTCATTATGGCTTTATTTTTTGTGTTAGTTGACTTAGGTATTTCATCATTATTCCGCTGGTACTTAGATTTATAATTTAGTAAATAGCATATTTTTGAAATAGCCCGTCCATTGCAATAACGGGTTTTTTCGTTTGTTTTATCTTCATTCAGCAGAAAACTCCATCTAAATTGGATCGATGAGATGGGTGAAGTGAAGCGCAAAGCAGTAAAATCTCCTCATTATGATAAATACTACTAGGAGAGTATGATAGTAGCGATAGATGACTATGCTAGTTTCGGTATATATCATCGAGCTTTCGCAAGCAATTAGCGAAAGCTATATTTTTCTAATGAGATGTTTGTGAAAAGAGTAAAAATGCATTGAGCGTATCGCGATTCATTTTCACTTTTATTTGTAAGGGAGGGACGGACGAGGAGTCCTAGTAGTTATGGAGAAAAATTGGTATGTTGTTCATACGTATTCAGGGTATGAAAACCGTGTAAAAGCAAACCTAGAGAAACGTGTAGAAACAATGGGAATGCAAGATAAAATCTTCCGTGTGATTGTTCCTGAGCATGAAGAAACAGAAATGAAAGATGGAAAAAAACGTACAATGATGCGTAAAGTTTTCCCTGGTTATGTGTTAGTAGAGTTAATCATGACAGATGACTCTTGGTATGTAGTTCGAAATACGCCTGGTGTTACGGGCTTTATCGGTTCATCAGGTGGAGGAGCAAAACCAACACCGTTATTACCTGAAGAAGCAGATCGTTTACTGCAACAAATGGGTATGACTGATAAAGTTGTTGAAGTGGACATTACTGTTGGTGAAGCAGTAGAAGTATTAGAAGGGCCGTTTGCTCATTTCCAAGGGCGTGTTGAAGAAATTGACACAGAAAAAGGTAAAATTAAAGTGACGGTTGATATGTTTGGTCGCGAAACGATTATGGAGCTAGATTTCGAACAAGTTCAAAAATTATAGTTCTAAGAATAGAACTTTACATGCAAATTGGTAGATGTTTCGCAGATTTTGTTAATTACTACTTGCTTAAAAAAATTAAAAGTGGTATCATTTCATAGGTCAGACTGTCATACTTTTGTTTGACGTCTGTAATGATAATTTTAATGTTATCGGCACTTAGCTGACAGACAGATATTGAGTGGGAGGGGCAACCCAATTACCACATCACGGACTTAAGGAGGTGTGTCTCGTGGCTAAAAAAGTTATTAAAGTTGTTAAACTTCAAATCCCTGCTGGTAAAGCTAACCCAGCTCCACCGGTTGGTCCTGCATTAGGTCAAGCGGGTGTGAACATCATGGGATTCTGTAAAGAATTTAATGCGCGTACTGCTGATCAAGCTGGTCTTATTATCCCAGTTGAAATTTCAGTATTCGAGGATCGTTCTTTCACTTTCATTACAAAAACTCCACCTGCAGCAGTTCTACTTAAAGTAGCAGCTGGTATCCAATCTGGATCTGGTGAACCAAACCGTAAAAAAGTGGCAACGGTTAAACGTGATAAAGTTCGCGAAATCGCTGAAACTAAAATGCCAGACCTTAACGCTGCTTCAGTAGAAGCTGCTATGTTAATGGTTGAAGGTACTGCACGAAGCATGGGTATTGTTATCGAAGACTAATCCCATTTACTTGATGTTTTGTTTTTTGGAAGGTTGCGAAGTTTCTTTGTGAACACGCAACCTTTATTCGTGGGAGGTAAAATCCGCTATAACCACAATCAAGGAGGAAATATATAATGGCTAAAAAAGGTAAAAAACTGCAAGATGCAGCGAAATTAATTGATCGTAACGCACTATACACTGCACAAGAAGCAATCGAACTTGCTCAAAAAACTAGCACAGTAAACTTCGACGCTACTGTAGAAGTTGCTTTCCGCTTAGGTATTGATACTCGTAAAAACGACCAACAAATCCGTGGTGCAGTAGTGCTACCAAACGGTACTGGTAAAACTCAACGTGTATTAGTATTTGCAAAAGGTGAAAAACTTAAAGAAGCTGAAGCAGCTGGTGCTGACTATGTAGGCGATGCAGAATACATCCAAAAAATCCAACAAGGTTGGTTTGACTTCGATGTAATCGTAGCAACTCCTGACATGATGGGTGAAGTTGGTAAACTTGGTCGTGTATTAGGACCTAAAGGTTTAATGCCAAACCCTAAAACTGGTACAGTTACTTTCGATGTAACAAAAGCTATCGAAGAAATCAAAGCTGGTAAAGTAGAATACCGTGCTGATAAAGCTGGTATTATCCACGCTCCTATCGGTAAAGTTTCTTTCTCAGCAGAAAAATTAGTAGAAAACTTCTTAGCTGTTTTTGATGTAGTACAAAAAGCAAAACCTGCTGCAGCTAAAGGTACTTACATGAAATCTGTAAATGTTACAACTACAATGGGTCCAGCGGTTAAAATTGACGCTTCTAACGTAGTAGTAAAATAATTTATATATATGTATTGACGATAGTGGCTATACGTGATACTATAGTTGCTGTTGTGAATTATCCATTTGTACCGTAGACAGTAGGAGTGACTTGTCACTTAATGTTCCTACCGAGGACATCGGAATTCAGATTCTTATTTAAAGATGATGACTTTCAGCCTCTGTGTCTATTTGACTCGGAGGCTTTTCTTTTGTCGGTATAAATGACCCATTCTAATAGGAGGTGTCATCATGAGCAAAGCAATCGAAAACAAACAAGTACAAGTTCAAGAGATTACTGAAAAATTCCAAGGCGCTGCTTCTGTAGTAGTTGTGGATTACCGTGGTCTTAATGTTGCACAAGTAACAGAGCTTCGTAAACAACTTCGTGAAGCTGGCGTTGAGTTCAAAGTTTACAAAAACACTTTAACTCGTCGTGCTGCTGAAGCTGCTGGCCTTGAAGGAATCAACGACGTATTAGTTGGTCCTAACGCAATTGCGTTCTCAAATGAAGATGTTGTAGCGCCTGCTAAAATCATCAACGAGTTCGCTAAGAAAAACGAAGCTTTAGAAATTAAAGCTGGTATTATTGAAGGTACTATCTCTTCTGTTGAAGATGTTAAAGCACTTGCAGAACTTCCATCACGCGAAGGTCTACTTTCTATGCTTTTATCTGTACTTCAAGCTCCAGTGCGTAACTTCGCACTTGCAACAAAAGCTGTTGCAGAACAAAAAGAAGAACAAGGCGCGTAATTTAGTACGCACTAATACTTCTGCGGCCTGATCGCAAAAAAATAAAACATTATCCAATTAGGAGGAAATTATAATGAATAAAGAGCAAATCTTAGAAGCTATCAAAGCTATGACAGTTCTTGAATTAAACGATTTAGTAAAAGCTATCGAAGAAGAATTCGGTGTAACAGCTGCTGCTCCAGTAGCAGTAGTTGCTGGCGGTGCTGCTGCAGCTGAAGAAAAAACAGAATTTGACGTAGTATTAGCATCTGCTGGTGCAGAAAAAATCAAAGTAATCAAAGTGGTTCGTGAAATCACTGGTTTAGGTCTTAAAGAAGCTAAAGAAGTAGTAGATAACGCTCCTAAAGCTCTTAAAGAAGGCGTTTCTAAAGATGAAGCTGAAGAAATCAAAGCTAAACTTGAAGAAGTTGGCGCATCTGTAGAAGTTAAGTAATCTCGCGTTACTTTTTAACAAAAGGAAAGCTCGTCATTTTGGCGAGCTTTTTTCTTCATTCTGAGGAGGCGTGAAAATGTCAGATCACTATTATACAAGTAAGCCTCAAACTGAAAGTAAACCACGTCACTGGACATTCAAGTTACTAGGGCATACGTTTTCATTTGAAACGGATGCTGGTGTATTTAGTAAAAGCGAAGTAGATTTTGGATCCCGTGTTTTAATAGACGCTTTTCAAATGCCTGATATTGATGGTGCGATTTTTGATGTAGGTTGTGGATACGGGCCGATAGGGTTATCGATTGCCAAAGCTAATCCAGACCGTACCGTTTTTATGATGGATATTAATGAACGTGCAGTTGCGCTTTCGCAAAAAAATGCGCAAGTGAACGGTGTTCAAAATGTGCGAATATTTGTGAGTGACGGCCTATCGATGGTTGATAAAGATGTAGATGCAGCAGCTATCTTAACGAATCCACCAATTCGTGCGGGGAAGGAAACGATTTTCCGCTTTTACGATGGAGCTTACGATCGGCTAGTGTCTTCGGGTGAGCTCTGGGTAGTCATTCAGAAGAAACAAGGAGCGCCATCGACAGTAAGTTACTTAGAAGAAAAGTTTTCAGAAGTCGATGTAGTAGAAAAGAAAAAAGGGTACTGGATAGTACGCGCAAAAAAATAAATGAAATATGTATAATTTATTGACTTGACAAATCGGCTATGATAATATGATACAATGCAAAAATATTATTTTGAGGTCGTATGCCCTTTTTGTATAGAATTGTTTTAATATGGGTATACTTGCCAAGATAAGTTTAGTTAACCGAAAATGAGATCTTTTTGAAGACTCGTTTTCTTTTTGTCTTTCGAAATCATACACTATTTGTATGATTTTGCAAAGACCTAATATCGCTTTATTGAGGGGTGAATGAGTTGACAGGTCAACTAGTTCAGTACGGACAACACCGCCAGCGTAGAAGCTTTGCGCGTATTAAAGAGGTGCTTGAGCTTCCAAATCTGATTGAGATTCAAACGGCGTCTTACGAGTGGTTCCTTGAAGAAGGTTTACGTGAAATGTTCCGTGACATTTCGCCGATCGAGGACTTTACAGGTAATCTTTCATTAGAATTCATCGATTATTCATTAGGTGAGCCTAAATATGATGTTGATGAGTGTAAAGAGCGAGATGTTACTTACGCAGCTCCATTACGTGTGAAAGTACGTCTTTACAACAAAGAAACAGACGAAGTGAAAGAACAAGATGTCTTCATGGGTGATTTCCCGTTAATGACAGAAACAGGTACGTTCATTATCAACGGTGCTGAACGTGTTATCGTTTCACAATTAGTTCGTTCACCAAGTGTGTATTTCCATGATAAAACTGATAAAAACGGTAAAAAGGGCTTTGGAGCTACAGTTATTCCAAACCGTGGTGCTTGGTTAGAGTATGAAACTGATGCGAAAGACGTAGTTTATGTGCGAATTGATCGTACTCGTAAGCTACCAGTAACAGTGTTACTACGCGCATTAGGTTTTGGTTCAGATCAAGAAATTATCGATATTATCGGTGATAACGAGTATCTACGTAATACGTTAGAAAAAGATAACTCTGAAAGTACAGAAAAAGCGCTTTTAGAAATCTACGAACGTTTACGTCCAGGTGAGCCACCAACAGTAGAAAGTGCGAAGAGTTTATTATACTCTCGTTTCTTCGACGCTAAACGCTATGATTTAGCGAATGTTGGTCGCTACAAAATGAATAAAAAGCTTCACATTAAAAATCGTTTATTCAACCAAACGATTGCTGAAACGCTTGTAGATCCAGAAACAGGCGAAATTTTAGTAGAAAAAGGTACAGTACTAGATCGTCGTACTTTAGATAAAATTCTACCTTACCTAGAAGATTCATCAAAAGGTATTGGTTACCGCACTTTATCACAAGTCGGTGGAGTACTTGAAGATGATGTAACCATCCAATCTATTAAGATTTATGCTCCAAAGGATGAAGCGCAAAAAGAAATCAATATTATTGGTAATGCGTACATTGATGAAGAAGTGAAGAATATTACACCTGCTGATGTTTTATCTTCAGTAAGCTATTTCTTTAACTTACTTTATCAAGTAGGTGCAACAGATGATATTGACCATTTAGGTAACCGTCGCCTACGTTCTGTTGGTGAGTTACTACAAAACCAATTCCGTATCGGTTTGTCTCGTATGGAACGTGTAGTACGCGAGCGTATGTCAATTAATGACACAGCTGCGATCGTACCACAACAATTAATCAATATTCGTCCAGTGATTGCGTCCATTAAAGAGTTCTTCGGAAGCTCTCAATTATCACAATTCATGGACCAAACAAATCCATTAGCAGAGTTAACGCATAAACGTCGTCTATCTGCATTAGGTCCTGGTGGTTTAACGCGTGAGCGCGCTGGCTTCGAAGTACGTGACGTTCACTACTCTCACTATGGTCGTATGTGTCCAATCGAGACACCAGAGGGTCCAAACATTGGGTTAATTAACTCATTATCTTCATTTGCCAAAGTAAATAAATTTGGCTTCATTGAGACACCTTATCGTCGTATTGACCACGAAACAGGTCGAGTAACGGAGCAAATTGATTATTTAACAGCTGATGAAGAAGATAACTACTATGTAGCACAAGCAAATTCACCGTTAAATCCAGATGGTACTTTTGCAAATGATGAAGTAGTAGGTCGTTTCCGTGGTGATAACACGGTATTCAATAAAGCACAAATGGACTACATGGATGTATCTCCTAAACAAGTTGTTTCTGCAGCGACTGCATGTATACCGTTCTTAGAAAACGATGACTCGAACCGTGCACTTATGGGTGCCAACATGCAACGTCAAGCAGTTCCACTACTTAACCCAGAAGCACCATTCGTTGGTACTGGTATGGAACATGTTGATGCGCGTGATTCAGGTGCAGCTGTAGTAGCGAAGTATGATGGTATTGTTGAGCATGTTGAAGCTCGCTCTATCCATGTACGCCGCATTGAAGTTGTAGACGGCAAAGAGGTTAAAGGCGATTTAACAAAATATAAATTACAGAAGTTCATTCGTTCTAACCAAGGTACTTCATATAACCAACGCCCACTTGTAAAAGTAGGCGAACGTGTGAAACCTCGTGACATTTTAGCAGATGGTCCATCAATGGAAAAAGGCGAACTAGCTCTTGGACGTAACGTACTGGTTGCCTTCATGACTTGGAACGGCTTTAACTATGAGGATGCTGTTATTATGAGTGAGCGCCTTGTAAAAGACGATGTCTATACATCTGTTCATATTGAAGAATATGAATCAGAATCTCGTGATACAAAGCTTGGACCAGAAGAAATCACTCGTGATATTCCAAACGTCGGAGAAGATGCACTTCGTAACCTAGACGAACGTGGTATTATCCGTATCGGTGCGGAAGTACGTGACGGTGATATTCTTGTAGGGAAAGTAACGCCTAAAGGGGTTACAGAATTAACGGCTGAAGAGCGTTTATTACATGCAATCTTCGGTGAAAAGGCTCGTGAGGTTCGTGATACTTCATTACGTGTACCACACGGTGCTGGCGGTATCATTCTTGATGTTAAAGTATTTAACCGTGAAGATGGCGATGAATTACCACCAGGTGTTAACCAATTAGTTCGTGCTTACATTGTTCAAAAACGTAAAATTCGTGTTGGGGACAAAATGGCCGGACGTCATGGTAACAAAGGGGTTATCTCTCGTATCTTACCAGAAGAAGATATGCCATTCATGCCAGATGGCACGCCTGTTGATATCATGTTAAATCCACTTGGTGTACCTTCCCGTATGAATATCGGACAAGTTTTAGAGTTACACTTAGGTATGGCTTCTCGTTACCTAGGCGTTCACATGGCAACACCAGTATTTGATGGTGCTAATGAAGAAGACGTTTGGGAAACAATGGAAGAGGCTGGCATGAACCGTGACGGTAAAACAATCCTGTATGATGGACGTTCTGGTGAACCATTCGATAACCGTGTATCAGTAGGTATCATGTATATGATCAAACTAGCTCACATGGTTGATGATAAACTTCATGCACGTTCAACTGGTCCTTACTCACTTGTTACGCAACAACCACTTGGTGGTAAAGCGCAATTTGGTGGACAACGTTTTGGTGAGATGGAGGTATGGGCACTTGAAGCTTATGGTGCTGCGTATACACTTCAAGAAATCTTAACGGTTAAATCTGATGACGTTGTTGGTCGTGTGAAAACATATGAAGCCATCGTTAAAGGTGAAAGTGTACCAGAGCCAGGTGTTCCTGAGTCATTCAAAGTATTGATTAAAGAACTTCAATCTCTTGGTATGGATGTTAAGATGTTAACAGTTAATGATGAAGAAGTAGAGCTTCGCGATTTAGACGAAGAA
The DNA here is from genome assembly GCF_004332175.1 of Lysinibacillus sp. OL1. Taxonomy (NCBI): domain Bacteria; kingdom Bacillati; phylum Bacillota; class Bacilli; order Caryophanales; family Bacillaceae; genus Lysinibacillus; species Lysinibacillus sp. OL1. The sequence goes on from NZ_SJDS01000010.1 coordinate 164,910, forward strand.
GACGATCTTCAGCCAGCTGATGCACTTAACATTGCACCACAGCCAGATACAGAAGAAGAGCCAGTAGAGTCTTTTGAATAATGGAAAACCAAATTCACAAATGTGAATCTGGTCAAACTTATTTTTCAAATTAGCCGGGCAGGATTTAACGCCCTGCCTGGCTTTTTCTTTTAATAAATCATTCTATTTCTAATCCTTTGCCAAAGAGGCAATCTTTGCAAACGATTATCGAGCTGCGTAAAAGAGTCTTTATAAAGACCTATACTAGAGGGAGGTAGGCTCCTTGATAGACGTTAATGAATTTGAATATATGAAAATTGGTTTAGCATCACCTGACAAGATTCGTTCTTGGTCATATGGAGAGGTTAAAAAACCTGAAACAATTAACTACCGTACACTAAAACCAGAAAAAGATGGTTTATTCTGTGAGCGTATTTTTGGTCCAACTAAGGACTGGGAGTGTCACTGTGGGAAATATAAACGTGTACGCTATAAAGGCGTAGTTTGTGATCGCTGTGGCGTTGAAGTAACACGTGCTAAAGTTCGTCGTGAACGTATGGGACATATCGAATTAGCAGCACCAGTTTCTCATATCTGGTACTTCAAAGGTATTCCTAGCCGTATGGGTCTAATTTTAGATATGTCACCTCGTGCTCTTGAAGAAGTTATCTATTTCGCTTCATACGTTGTGATCGATGCAGGTGCTACTAATTTAGAAAGTAAACAATTACTTTCTGAAAAAGAGTATCGTGCATACCGTGAAAAATTCGGTAATACATTCGAAGCATCAATGGGTGCAGAAGCAATCAAAAAATTATTAGGTAAAATCGACCTAGAAGATGAAACACAATCTTTAAAAGAGGAGTTAAAATCTGCTCAAGGTCAAAGACGTACTCGTGCCATTAAACGTCTAGAAGTTGTTGAATCTTTCCGTAACTCAGGAAACTCACCTGAATGGATGATTCTAGATGTACTACCTGTTATTCCACCAGAGCTTCGTCCAATGGTGCAATTAGATGGTGGTCGTTTCGCGACTTCAGATTTAAACGATTTATACCGTCGTGTAATTAATCGTAATAACCGTTTAAAACGTTTATTAGATTTAGGTGCTCCAAGCATCATCGTACAAAATGAAAAACGTATGTTACAAGAAGCTGTTGATGCATTAATTGATAATGGTCGTCGTGGACGTCCTGTAACAGGTCCTGGTAACCGTCCATTAAAATCCCTTTCACATATGTTGAAAGGTAAACAAGGTCGTTTCCGTCAAAATCTACTTGGTAAACGTGTTGACTACTCTGGTCGTTCGGTTATCGTAGTAGGTCCAAACTTAAAAATGTACCAATGTGGCTTACCAAAAGAAATGGCTATCGAATTATTCAAGCCATTCGTTATGAAAGAATTAGTAGAGCGTGGTCTTGCTCATAACATTAAATCTGCTAAACGTAAAATCGAGCGTTTAAATAACGACGTATGGGACGTTTTAGAAGATGTTATCCGTGAGCATCCAGTATTATTAAACCGTGCACCAACGCTTCACCGTCTTGGAATTCAAGCATTTGAACCAACACTAGTTGAAGGTCGTGCTATTCGTCTTCACCCATTAGTATGTACAGCCTATAATGCTGACTTTGATGGTGACCAAATGGCGGTTCACGTACCATTATCAGCTGAAGCTCAAGCTGAAGCTCGTCTTCTAATGCTTGCTGCACAAAACATCTTGAATCCAAAAGACGGTAAACCTGTTGTAACACCTTCTCAAGATATGGTATTAGGAAACTACTACTTAACACTTGAACGTGAAGGCGCACGCGGTGAAGGTACTGTTTTCTATGGTCCAAATGAAGTTTTAATTGCCTATGATACAGGTCATGTACACTTGCATACACGTATCGCAATTAAAGCAAGTTCATTAAATAATCCGACATTCACTGAAGAACAAAATAATATGTTCTTATTAACAACTGTCGGTAAAGTAATCTTTAATGAAATCTTGCCAGAATCATTCCCTTATATTAATGAGCCAACTGATTTCAACTTAGAGCAAGTAACACCAGAAAAATACTTTGCTAAGTTAACAATTGATGAAGAAACACTTAAAGAGCTTGAATCAGATAGTGCTTATAATAATTTAGATGAAAAAGGGAAAATTGATGCACAACGTACAGCTGTATTGCGTAAATACTTTGCATCAGTACCTGTTGTAAACCCATTCCGTAAGAAATTCTTAGGAAATATCATTGCTGAAGTATTTAAACGTTTCCACATTACGGAAACATCTAAAATGCTTGACCGTATGAAAAACCTAGGTTTCAAATATTCAACACGTGCAGGTATTACTGTAGGTGTATCTGATATCGTGGTATTACCTGATAAAGGTGAAATTTTAGCAGAAGCTCAAGAGAAAGTAGATAAAGTTCAAGCGCAATTCCGTCGTGGTTTCATTACTGAGGATGAGCGTTATGATCGCGTTATTTCAAGCTGGAGTGCTGCAAAAGATGAAATTCAAGCGAAGCTGATGAAGTCACTTGAGAAAACAAACCCAATTTTCATGATGTCTGATTCAGGTGCCCGTGGTAATGCATCTAACTTTACTCAGCTAGCTGGTATGCGTGGTCTGATGGCCAACCCGGCTGGTCGTATTATCGAACTTCCAATCAAATCTTCATTCCGTGAAGGTTTAACAGTATTAGAGTACTTCATCTCAACTCACGGTGCTCGTAAAGGTCTTGCCGATACAGCCCTAAAAACTGCCGATTCAGGTTACTTAACGCGTCGTCTTGTTGACGTTGCACAAGATGTTATCGTTCGTGAAGATGACTGTGGTACTGACCGTGGCTTAACGATTGGTGCATTAATGGAAGGCACAGAGTTAATTGAAGCTCTAGATGAACGTATTGTTGGTCGTCATACGAAGAAAACTATCTTCCACCCTGAAACTGGTGAAGTAATTCTTGCAAAAGACGGTTTAATCGACCAAGATATCGCTCGTGCAATTATCGAGGCTGGTATTGAAGAAGTGACAATCCGTTCAGCATTTACATGTAATACAAAACACGGCGTTTGTAAAAAATGTTACGGCATGAACTTGGCGACAGGTGAGAAGGTTGAAGTTGGGGAAGCAGTTGGTATTATTGCGGCTCAATCAATCGGTGAACCAGGTACACAGTTAACAATGCGTACATTCCATACAGGTGGGGTTGCCGGTGATGATATTACACAAGGTCTTCCACGTATCCAAGAGATCTTTGAAGCACGTAATCCAAAAGGTCAATCTGTTATTTCAGAAATTGCTGGTACGGTTTCAGATATCACAGAAATTCGTGAAGGCTTAAAAGAAATTACAATTCAAGGTGACGTAGAAACTCGTAAGTATCAAGCACCTTATAACGCTCGTTTGAAAGTTATCGAAGGTGATAATGTAGAACGTGGTCAAGTTTTAACAGAAGGTTCTATCGATCCAAAACAATTGCTAAAAGTCAAAGACGTTTCAACTGTTCAAGAATATTTATTAAAAGAAGTTCAAAAAGTATACCGTATGCAAGGTGTAGAAATTGGGGATAAACACATTGAGGTAATGGTTCGCCAAATGCTTCGTAAAGTGCGTGTAATTGAAGCTGGAGATACAGAATTACTACCTGGCTCATTATTAGACATCCACCAATTCACAGAGGCAAACGTAGACGCTGTGATGAATGGCAAAAACCCTGCAACTTGTCGTCCTGTTATCCTTGGTATTACAAAAGCTTCTCTTGAAACAGAATCATTCTTATCTGCAGCATCGTTCCAAGAAACAACACGCGTGTTAACAGATGCAGCAATTAAGGGTAAACGTGACGAGCTTCTTGGATTAAAAGAGAACGTAATTATTGGTAAACTTGTTCCTGCAGGTACTGGTATGCAACGTTATCGTCAAATCCGCATCGAAAAAGATGAGCTTGACACAGAAGTCGTTTCTGCTGAATAAACATTAAATTAGGCCGAAGAGATGCATATTTTCATCATCTCTTCGGACTTTTTCAAGATATTAGTTGACAGTGTAAATGAGTAATGATAATATATTGAAGGTTGATAGTTAACTGTCTGTACTTCGGAGGATATGTAAATGTCTTATGATAAAGTAAGGGCTAGTCAAACAATCATAGGTACAAAGCAAGCAGTAAAAGCAATGCGAGCTGGTTCAGTGAAAGAACTTTTTGTGGCACTTGATGCAGACAATTGGGTAACCGATTCGGCCATATCTTTCGCGAGAGAAATCGGTATACCAGTTATTCTTGTTGAGTCCAAAAAGGAACTGGGCAAAGCCTGTGGAATCCATGTTGGAGCTGCGGTAGTTGCGATTACTGTAGAGTAGTTTTTGTGTAAAATGCACAAAGACTTTGTTTTTACCCAAAAAATGAACCACCTGGATGTGTGGTATTAAAAAAAGAAGGAATGAAGGGAGGAAAAATCGATGCCTACAATTAACCAATTGGTACGTAAGCCTCGTAAATCTAAAATCACGAAATCAAATTCACCAGCGTTAAACAAAGGATATAACTCATTTAAAAAATCTTTAACTGATGTTAAATCTCCACAAAAACGTGGTGTTTGTACTCGTGTAGGTACAATGACGCCTAAAAAACCAAACTCAGCGTTACGTAAATACGCTCGTGTACGTTTAACTAACCAAATCGAGGTTACAGCGTACATTCCTGGTGAAGGCCACAACTTACAAGAGCACAGTGTTGTTCTTATCCGTGGCGGTCGTGTAAAAGACTTACCGGGTGTTCGTTACCATATCGTTCGTGGTGCTCTTGATACTGCTGGTGTAAACGGTCGTATGCAATCACGTTCTTTATACGGTACAAAACGCCCTAAAGAAAAAAAATAATTTAAATCCCACAATATATTTACTCAATGAAAGGAGGAAAACACATGCCTCGTAAAGGTCCTGTTTCCAAACGTGACGTGTTACCAGATCCAATTTATAATTCAAAACTAGTAACTCGTTTAATCAATAAAATGATGATTGATGGTAAAAGAGGTACTTCTCAAAAGATTTTATACGGTGCGTTCGAACTAGTTAAAGAACGTTCTGGTCAAGATCCAATCGAAGTATTCGAAGCTGCTCTAAATAACGTAATGCCAGTTCTTGAAGTACGTGCTCGCCGTGTTGGTGGTTCTAACTACCAAGTACCAGTTGAAGTACGCCCAGAACGTCGTACAACTTTAGGTCTTCGTTACCTAGTTAACTATTCTCGTCTTCGTGGTGAAAAAACTATGGAAGAGCGTTTAGCTAACGAAATCCTTGATGCTTCTAACAACACTGGTGCATCAGTTAAGAAACGTGAAGATATGCACAAAATGGCAGAAGCGAACAAAGCATTCGCTCACTACCGTTGGTAATCTAAACATAGCATAAGCCCAATATGGAAGGAGAAATACCTAATGAAACGCGAATTCTCACTAGAGAATACTCGTAATATTGGGATCATGGCTCACATTGATGCTGGTAAAACAACAACAACTGAGCGTATCCTTTATTACACAGGTAAGATTCACAAAATCGGTGAAACTCATGAAGGCGCTTCTCAAATGGACTGGATGGAGCAAGAGCAAGAACGTGGTATCACAATCACTTCTGCTGCGACAACAGCTCAATGGAAAGGCAACCGCGTAAACATCATCGATACTCCTGGACACGTAGACTTCACTGTAGAAGTAGAACGTTCTTTACGTGTACTTGACGGCGCAGTAACTGTACTTGATGCTCAATCTGGTGTTGAACCTCAAACAGAAACTGTATGGCGTCAAGCTACAACTTACGGTGTACCACGTATCGTATTCATTAACAAAATGGATAAAATGGGTGCAGATTTCCTATATTCTGTAGGTACTTTACACGAGCGTTTACAAGCAAATGCTCATCCAATCCAATTACCAATTGGTGCGGAAGATGAGTTCAAAGCAATTATTGACCTAGTTGAAATGGATGTAACTTACTACGATAACGAAGAAGGTACAGCATTACGTGAAGGTCAACCAATTCCTGAAGAATTCCAAGCGCAAGCTGAAGAATACCGTGAGAAGTTAATCGAAGCAATCGCTGAAGTTAACGAAGAAATCATGGAAAAATACTTTGCTGGTGAAGAAATTACAAAAGAAGAGCTTAAAACGGCTATCCGTAAAGCGACAATCGCTGTAGAATTCTATCCAGTAATCTGTGGTACAGCATTCAAACACAAAGGTGTTCGTAAAATGCTTGACGCAGTTATCGACTACTTACCATCACCAGTTGATGTACCTGCTATTAAAGGTACAACTCCAGATGGTGATGAAACTGAACGTCCATCATCAGACGAAGCGCCATTCGCAGCTTTAGCATTTAAAGTTATGACTGACCCATTCGTAGGTAAATTAACGTTCTTCCGTGTGTACTCTGGTGTTCTTGAATCAGGTTCATACGTACAAAACTCTTCAAAAGGCAAACGTGAACGTGTAGGTCGTATCCTACAAATGCACGCTAACAGCCGTGAAGAGATTTCAAAAGTATTTGCTGGTGATATCGCAGCTGCTGTAGGTCTTAAAGATACAACAACTGGTGACACTCTTTGTGAAGAGAAAAACCTTGTTATCCTTGAGTCTATGGAGTTCCCAGAACCAGTTATCTCTCTTTCTGTAGAACCAAAATCAAAAGCTGACCAAGATAAAATGGGTCAAGCTTTACAAAAACTACAAGAAGAAGATCCAACATTCCGTGCACATACAGACCAAGAAACTGGTCAAACAATTATCTCAGGTATGGGTGAGCTTCACCTTGATATCTTAGTTGATCGTATGCGCCGTGAATTTAAAGTAGAAGCTAACGTAGGTGCTCCAATGGTATCTTACCGTGAAACATTCCGTGGCTCTGCTCAAGTTCAAGGTAAATTCACTCGTCAATCTGGTGGTCGTGGTCAATACGGTGACGTATGGATCGAGTTCTCTCCAAATGAAGAGGGTAAAGGCTTTGAATTCGAAAATGCTATCGTTGGTGGTGTAGTACCACGTGAATATATTCCAGCTGTAGAAGCAGGTCTTCGTGACTCGCTTGACCGCGGTGTAATCGCTGGTTACCCATTAATCGACATCAAAGCGAAATTATTCGATGGTTCTTACCATGATGTTGACTCAAACGAAATGGCATTTAAAATCGCTGCATCTATGGCACTTAAAGCTGCTGCATCAAAATGTAGTCCAGTTCTTTTAGAGCCTATGATGAAAGTTGAAGTTGTAATTCCAGAAGAATATCTTGGTGATATCATGGGTAACATCACTTCTCGCCGTGGTCGCGTAGAAGGTATGGAAGCTCGCGGTAACGCTCAAGTTGTTCGTGCGATGGTTCCACTATCAGAAATGTTTGGATATGCAACAACTTTACGTTCTGCAACGCAAGGTCGTGGTGTATTCTCAATGGTATTCGATCATTATGAAGAAGTACCAAAATCAATCTCTGAAGATATCATCAAAAAAAATAAAGGTGAATAATTGAAATTTCATCTTGCATAAAGTATAACTAATTTGTAAGCTATGATTGCAGGATAGGGGATGGGCCCGTTCTCTATCAGCATTCATTCTATAAATTTTAAATCTAAAACATACAATTTTGAGGAGGCAATCTCTAATGGCTAAAGAAAAATTTGACCGTTCTAAAACGCATGCTAACATTGGTACAATCGGACACGTTGACCATGGTAAAACTACTTTAACTGCTGCAATCGCTACAGTTCTTTCTAAAAAAATGGGTGGTACAGCTAAATCTTACGCTGATATCGATAACGCTCCAGAAGAAAAAGAACGTGGTATCACAATCAATACTTCTCACGTAGAATACGAAACTGAAACTCGTCACTATGCACACGTTGACTGCCCAGGACACGCTGACTATGTTAAAAACATGATCACTGGTGCTGCTCAAATGGACGGCGGTATCTTAGTAGTATCTGCTGCTGACGGCCCAATGCCACAAACTCGTGAACACATTCTTTTATCTCGTCAAGTAGGTGTTCCATACTTAGTAGTATTCATGAACAAATGTGATATGGTTGACGACGAAGAATTATTAGAATTAGTAGAAATGGAAATCCGTGACCTACTATCTGAATATGACTTCCCAGGTGACGATATTCCTGTAATCAAAGGTTCTGCTCTTAAAGCTCTTGAAGGTGAACCAGAATGGGAAGAAAAAATCGTTGAATTAATGGACGCTGTAGATTCTTACATCCCAACTCCAGAACGTCAAACTGACAAACCATTCATGATGCCAGTAGAGGACGTATTCTCTATTACTGGTCGTGGTACAGTTGCAACTGGCCGTGTTGAACGTGGTCAAGTTAAAGTTGGTGACGTAGTTGAAATCATCGGTATCGCTGAAGAAGCTAAATCTACTACTGTAACTGGTGTAGAAATGTTCCGTAAATTATTAGACTATGCTGAAGCTGGTGACAACATCGGTGCTTTACTACGTGGTGTTGCTCGTGAAGAAATCCAACGTGGTCAAGTATTAGCTAAACCAGGTTCAATTACTCCACACACTAACTTCAAAGCTGAAGTTTACGTTTTATCAAAAGAAGAGGGTGGCCGTCATACTCCATTCTTCTCTAACTACCGTCCTCAGTTCTACTTCCGTACAACTGACGTAACAGGTATCTGTAACTTACCAGAAGGCGTTGAAATGGTAATGCCTGGTGATAACATCGAAATGACAGTTGAACTTATCGCTCCAATCGCTCTTGAAGAAGGTACTAAATTCTCTATCCGTGAGGGTGGCCGTACTGTAGGCGCTGGCGTAGTTGCTTCTATCCAAAAATAATTTTAGCTTTCGCTAATTTCTAACCAATCTGTAGGGACGCCTACAGATTGGTTTTTTGTGTTAAAATAAAGGAAAATTAGAGTTTTAATTAGTGTATGTGTACATAACAACAAGCATGTCCTCTAGCGTAAATAATTAAAGGGAAAGGGGAACTAAGTATGGACATGAAAATTTTGCTGATTGAAGATGATCCTTCTATTTTTAGCATGATTCAAGAACGTTTTGAGCAGTGGTCACTAAACGTGGTTGGACCTAAAAATTTTCAGAAGGTGATGGATGACTTTATAGAGGAGAAGCCCCATCTCGTGCTAATTGATATTCAATTGCCTGCCTATGATGGCTTTCATTGGTGTCGTGAAATTCGTCATTTATCCAAAGTGCCAATCCTTTTTCTTTCTTCCCGAGATCACCCGATGGATATGGTGATGGCTATGCAAATGGGGGCTGATGATTTTATTCAAAAGCCTTTTCATATGGAAGTTTTACTCGCAAAAGCACAGGCTATTTTACGTAGAACCTATGATTACGTTGAAGAAAAAATGGATGTTACACGTTTTAACGATGCCATAATTGATTATGCGAGAAGTGAAATTATGTATAATGGTGCCATTGCTTCTTTAACAAAAAATGAACTTTTTATTTTAAGAATATTAGTGGAGCAGGCTAATCATATCGTTTCAAGAGACGAGCTAATGAGAAAACTATGGGATGACGAACGTTTCGTAAACGATAATACTTTGTCTGTAAACGTTAATCGGTTACGTGCAAAGCTAGAGGATATTGGTTTACATGAGGTAATACTAACGAAAAAAGGACTTGGTTATATGGCAGTAAGCTGAGGGATGTGAGGGAAGTTGCTATTATTATTTATTAGAGAACGCTTTGCTTGGATAGGATTTTTTATTTTTACTCTGATAATTCTAAATGTACTATTTTCTTTAGATGTTGGTTTAAATGGAATTTCTATTGGGTATGTAAACGTTAGTTTACTTGTAAGTTTTACACTCTTTTTTTGGTGTCGCTATGTCATCGAAGTTGGGAAATTAAAAGATTTCCTGGGAAATATGGATAGCCACCTTGATGATGCACATAGAAATAGTTTAGCTTTATCTCCTTTTCAAGAAGTATACTTTCAAAAAATGGAGGATGCCTTCTTTGAAAAGAATTTAGAGTTAAATCAAGCCAAAGTGCTGATACAGGAGCATTCTGATGAGCTATTAGCTTGGGTCCATGAAGTAAAAGCACCTTTAACTGCCATTAATTTAATGTTTGAACATATTGAGGATTTACAGCTACGTCGAAAATTAGAGAATGAATGGCTAAGACTACATCTTTTGGTTGATCAACAACTGCATCAAACAAGATTATACGCTATTGAAAAAGATAATTATTTAAATGAGATTGAACTGAAGTCCATTGTTTATAAAGAAATCAGAGCGATGCAAGCTTGGTGTCTTGAAAAAGGCATTGGCTTTGAAATTGGTGAACTGACAGAGATTGTTATGACAGATGGCAAGTGGTTAGCTTTTATTATTCGACAAATTCTTTCGAATGCCATCAAGTATAGCCCAGTAAATTCTGAGATAACAATCTTTACAGAATATGATTCTACAGGTGCTACATTACTACATATTAAAGATATAGGTAGGGGTATACCTTTAGACGATTTACCTAGAATTTTTCAAAAATCTTATACAGGAACAGCGGGAAGGGAATCCTCTCAATCAACAGGTATGGGTCTCTATTTAGCATCTAATGTAGCCCATAAAATTGGTATTCGTATTAATGTTCAATCTAAAGTAGGGGAAGGCTCGCTATTTACACTACGTTTCCCCTTACAAAATGAATATGCGAAACTAACAGGTAGATGACGAAAATGTCACCTACCTTTTTATATTGTCATGTAAAACGCACGAATGTTTAGGTTTGACAGGGTACACTTGAACTATAGAAAGGGGCGTTATGAAGTGACAGTTTTAATAGGACGTAAAATAAAGAAAGTGTATGGAAAAAAATCAACGGCTCAGGAAGTATTAAAGGGTATTGATGTAGAAGTGAATAGAGGAGAATTTGTAGGTATTATGGGACCTTCTGGCTCTGGTAAAACAACGCTTTTAAATGTCTTATGCTCAATTGACTTTGCGACAGAAGGTGTTATTGAGATAAACGGTCATAGTTTACGTGGTATGAAAGAAAAGGCTTTAGCAAACTTCCGAAGAGAGCAGCTAGGATTTATATTTCAAGACTATAATTTATTAGATACCTTGACAGTAAAAGAAAATATTCTTCTACCGTTAGCCATCAGTAAGTTACCAAAAGCTGTTGCCGAAAGTCGAGTGAAGGAACTCACTTCTTTGTTGGGAATCACGGAAATTTTAAATAAATATCCCAACGAAATATCAGGTGGACAAAAACAGCGTACCTCTGCTGCACGTGCACTTATTACCAATCCGTCATTGGTATTTGCAGACGAGCCCACTGGGGCACTAGATTCTAAATCAGCTACAGCCCTGCTTCAAAATCTACAAAATATAAATGAAACAAAAGAAGCGACAATTATGATGGTTACACACGATGCTGTAGCCGCAAGTTTCTGTACACGTGTGTTATTTCTAAAGGATGGCCTTATCTATAGTGAACTTTATAAGGGCGATAAAACAAGGCAGGCCTTTTTCAAAGAAATCATGCATACACAAAGTGTGCTAGGCGGTGACGGGTATGAGTCTTAGTAAGTTAGTACTTCGAAGTATGAAGAAAAATATGAAGCACTACTATCTATATTTCTTTGCACTTATTTTTAGTGTTACCTTATACTTTTCGTTCGTCACCTTGCAAAATAATACGGAGGTGTGGGCTGCTGTTCAAATGAGTGGAACAGCTACGGCAGGATTTAAGGCAGCAACTTATATTCTTTATTTTATCGTTTTGTTCTTCGTTCTGTATGCAAACCATTTATTTATGAAGCGTCGTAGTAAGGAAATAGGTTTGTACCAACTGATTGGCATGACTAAGGGGCTAATCGTGCGTTTATTAGCGATTGAAAACATTCTCTTATTTGTTGGAGCCGTTATTATAGGTATGTTGGCAGGCTTCTTTAGCTCTCGTGTGTTTGCAATGATTTTGCTTCGTGTGCTTGAAAAAGAAGCTCTCGTAACCATGACTTTTAGTACACAAGCTTTACTGCAGTCGATGATTGTATTTACTATCTTATTGATCATCGTTCTTATACAGATGGCTTGGATGATTCATCATGTGTCATTGTTATCATTATTTAGTGCAGCAAAACAAGCAGATGAGCGTGTAAGACGCTTTAGTGCGTTCCAGATGGTTATTGGCTTTTTGGGTCTTATACTGATTGCTTATGGCTACTATGCATCGACAAAGCTGTTCGATATCGAATCTGCTGGTAATTTATTTATTAATATGATTATTATTTTAGCTACTACAATTGGTGGAACATTCCTTGTTTTTCGTTTCTCTGTAGCGTTTATTATGAATACTATTCGTCTAAAGAAAAAAGGGCATTTATCCATAAAGGATGTATTAGCATTAACGCCCATCATGCATCGCATGAAGAGCAATGCAAAGTCATTAACGCTAATCACTGTGTTAACAGGCGTTTCTCTAGGCGTGACGACGCTTTCCTATATCGCCTACTACTCCTCGGAAGCATCTGCATATAGCCAAGTACCAGGTGATTTCATATTGCTTGAAGAGCAAGGGGAGGAGTTTTTAGAGAAGTTAGAGGAAAATAATATTGCTTATGATAAAATTGACTACCGTCTTCAGGGAGTAACTGCTGCTGTAGGTCAATTGATGTCTAAAAAACAGCAGGATAACCCTTTATATACAATGGAAGGCACAATTTATACCATTCCGCTTTCAGATTATCAGCAGAGTGTTCCAGAGGCTAAGCTATCAGGAAATGAGGTTATCTTAACAAACTATGGTGGTTATATGGCTGAAATGTTCCCGTTAGAGAAAGATCATGATTTAGTAGTATCTGCAGGAGAACTTGAAGAAACTTTTCATGTCGTTGATATCCACGATAAAAGTGTGATAAGTGGTATTGTAACGGCTGGGGGTGGTGGACCTATCTTTGTTGTGACAGATGATATGTTTAAAAGTTTAACTACACAGGCAGCTCTTTATCCTTGGCATCATCAAACAACAATAACTTTAAAATCGAAAGAAGATATTGCAACAGCAGAAAAATTATATATTCAATCAAATGCAGGTATTATTACGGCTGTAGATGATAAAGGGGAGACAAAGCAATATACACAATCATCCTATGAAGGAAAACGTAAAGACAATATTGAATCATTGGGTCTTACCATCTTTACAACAGCATTTTTAGGGCTTGCGTTCTTAATGACCACAGGTAGTATTCTATACTTTAAACAAATGTCTGAGGCAGAGGAAGAACGTGATTCCTATACAATCCTGCGAAAGATTGGTTTTGCTGAAAAAGATATCATGAAGGGTATTTATATGAAACAGGCCTTTAATTTCGGTGTTCCATTAGTTATTGGGTTATTGCATAGCTACTTTGCTGTTAAGTCAGGATGGTTTTTATTTGGGACAGAGTTAACAACCCCCTTGTGGATTGCAATGTGCTGTTATATAGCCTTATATACGATTTTTGCCATTCTATCGGTAGGCTATTATAAAAAGGTTGTACGTCAATCGTTGTAAAATTAAATAAGAAGAAACTCGGAAACAGTGTGGTGGTTATCATTACACTGTTTTTTAGTGCAAAAATATAGAAATTACAAAAAACCTTGACTTTCAATTATCAGAATAATAAAGTTTAACATGTTAGTAATTTAGTGTATGAAAGTAGAGTGTGACAATGAATGCAGTAATTGCGGCTGTTGCCGTTATGTTAATATTAAGCTTGCTTCGTATCAATGTAGTTCTCTCGTTAGTTTTAGGAGCATTTGTAGGCGGTCTAACTAGTGGGATGGGCATTGAGTCAACAGTCCAATCATTTACGGAAGGATTAGGGGCAGGAGCAACCATTGCATTAAGTTATGGCTTACTTGGTGGTTTTGCAATCGCCATTGCCAAAACAGGAATACCCGAATTAATGATAGCGGGGGTGTTAAAAATATTAAAGGGTGAAAGTAATAGAAAAGGACTTGTGAAGGTATTAATTTTCTTCCTTATTTTTGTGATGTCTATTTTATCTCAAAATGTCATTCCTATTCATATTGCCTTCATTCCATTATTAATTCCTCCTATTTTAAAGATTTTAAATATGCTAGAAGTTGACCGACGTATAATCGCAACGTTGATTGCAGTAGGCTTAATTGGTACTTATAGTTTTGTACCTGCTGGTTTTGGAGCAATCTTTCAAGATATCGTTGCTACACAAGTGTCAGAGGCAGGAATGGCTGTATCTTCTCGTGATGTCCCTGTAGCAATGGGTATGCCCGTATTAGGAATGCTAATCGGATTGATAATTGCTTTTGCTGTATACCGCAAGCCAAGACATTATAAGCATAGAGAAGTAGAGACGGAATCTTTAAATATAAACGTCAGCAAATTTATTATGTTTTCTACAGCTCTGGCATTAGTAGTATCACTATGCGCTCAAGTGTTAACGGATTCAATGATTGTAGGGTCGTTTGCAGGTATTATGATTATGTATTTTACAGGTGCCCTTAAATGGAAAGAAGCCGATGATATTCTTTCTGAGGGAATGAAGATGATGGCCTTTATTGGCTTTGTTATGATTGCGGCAAATGGTTTTGCGGCGGTAATCAATGCAACAGGTGATGTGGACAGCTTAATTACTAATTCACTCACCTTATTAGAAGGAAATAGAAGTCTTGCTGTCTTCATCATGTTAGTCATAGGATTAGTTGTAACGATGGGGATTGGTTCGTCCTTCGCAACAGTGCCTATTATCGCTACACTATTTGTTCCGCTAGCACAAGGTTTAGATATGAGTCCTTTAGCGATATTATGCTTAATCGGTACATCAGGTGCTTTAGGAGACGCAGGTTCACCAGCATCCGATTCTACATTAGGACCAACAGCAGGCCTAAATGTTGACGGCCAGCATCATCATATTTGGGATACCTGTGTTCCTACGTTTATTTTCATTAACATACCACTAATCCTGTTTGGTTGGATTGCCTGTGTGTTCTTTCTATAATAAGGAGGTAGTTTCTATTTAAATAGAAACTACTTTTCTTTTAGAGTTATTTGAAATGTGCGAAAATGTTGATATGACAACCTTAAGTGTTGCAATATGTATAGAAATTTTATATACTAATAAACGGCTTAATAAAGCGAAGAAATAGTAGTACTAAGAATATCTGCAACATTTAAAAGAATTTAGCGAAAAGACTTGCTTATTCTTTTTTTATTGTATATAATGTTGAATGTTGGTCTTTGACTGCGATGAAGCGAGAGGTTGCCGACACACCCGGCCGCTTTGCCATGGCGGTGTGTGGGAAAATTTTCGTGGAGAATGTCTAGAAAATAGGCGAGAAGGAGGGAAAATAATGGCAAAACAAAAGATTCGTATTCGTTTAAAAGCGTATGATCACCGTATTTTAGATCAATCTGCTGAGAAAATTGTGGAAACTGCAAAACGTTCAGGTGCAAGTGTATCAGGTCCGATTCCACTTCCAACTGAGAAGTCTGTGTACACAATTCTTCGTGCGGTTCACAAGTACAAAGATTCTCGTGAACAATTCGAAATGCGTACGCATAAACGTCTGATCGATATCGTTAACCCAACACCACAAACTGTTGACGCGTTAATGAAACTTGATTTACCATCTGGCGTTGATATCGAAATCAAACTTTAATGGTAAAAACAATATAACTTTTAAAACTTACAGGAGGTGTGACAAATGGCTAAAGGAATCTTAGGTAGAAAAATTGGTATGACACAAGTTTTCGCTGAAAACGGCGATTTAATCCCGGTAACAGTTATCGAAGCTACTCCAAACGTAGTTCTTCAAAAGAAAACTGTTGAAACAGACGGCTACGAAGCAATTCAAGTTGGTTTCGAAGACAAGCGCGTTAAGCTTTCTAACAAACCAGAACAAGGTCACGTAGCAAAAGCGAACACTGCTCCTAAGCGCTTCATTCGTGAATTCCGCAACGTGAACGTGGAAGAATACGAAGTTGGTCAAGAAGTCAAAGTAGAAATTTTCGCAGAAGGCGATGTAATCGATGTAACAGGAGTTACTAAAGGTAAAGGTTTCCAAGGTGTTATCAAACGCCACGGACAATCTCGTGGTCCTATGGCCCACGGTTCTCGTTACCACCGTCGTCCTGGTTCAATGGGTCCAGTTGCTCCGAACCGCGTATTCAAACAAAAGAAATTACCTGGTCAAATGGGTGGCAATGTAGTTACAATCCAAAACTTAGAAATCGTGAAAGTTGACACAGATCGTAACTTACTACTTGTTAAAGGTAATGTTCCTGGTTCTAAAAAAGCTCTAGTTACAGTAAAAACTGCAATTAAAGCTAAGTAATCACTTAAGGAAAGGAGGAAACAGGAATGACAAAAGTATCTGTACTTAGTCAAACAGGTGCTTCAGTTGGTGAAATCGAATTAAACGATGCGATCTTCGGAATCGAGCCAAATGAAGCAGTATTATTCGACGCAGTAGTTGCTCAACGCGCTTCTCTTCGTCAAGGTAATCACAAGGTTAAAAACCGTTCTGAAGTTGCTGGTGGTGGTCGTAAACCATGGCGTCAAAAAGGAACTGGTCGTGCTCGTCAAGGTTCTATCCGTTCTCCACAATGGCGCGGCGGTGGTATCGTATTCGGTCCTACTCCACGTAGCTATTCTTATAAATTACCTAAAAAAGTTCGTCGTTTAGCTCTTAAATCTGCTTTATCAGCTAAAGTAGTAGAACAAAACTTCTTAGTTCTTGATGCTCTAACTCTAGCAGCACCAAAAACAAAAGAATTCACAAAAATCCTTAAAGATCTTTCTTTAGAGAAAAAATCTTTATTCGTAACTGCTGACCTAGATGAAAACGTAGCATTATCTGCTCGTAACATCCCTGGTGTAACAGTTTTAACTGCAAACGGAATCAACGTTCTTGATCTATTAGGTCATGATAAAGTTGTATTCACTAAGTCTGCAGTAGAAAAAGTTGAGGAGGTGCTTGGATAATGGAAGCACGTGATATTTTAAAACGTCCGGTCATTACTGAGCGTTCTTCAGAACTTATGGCAGAGAAAAAGTATACTTTCGAAGTAGACACTCGCGCTAACAAAACTCAAGTAAAAGACGCTGTAGAAGAAATCTTTGGCGTAAAAGTTGAGAAAGTAAACGTTCTTAACTACAAAGGTAAATTCAAACGCGTAGGCCGTTACGGTGGTTACACTAACAAACGTCGTAAAGCGATCGTTAAACTAACTGCTGATAGCAAAGAAATTGAATTATTCGAAATGTAATCCTCACGGATTTATGATTTGAACACTCAAGAAGGAGGGAAAACACAATGGCGATTAAAAAGTATAAACCTACCTCTAATGGTCGTCGTAACATGACGTCATTAGACTTTGCGGAAATTACAACTAACAAGCCTGAGAAATCATTGCTTGAACCAACTAAACGCAAAGCTGGTCGTAACAACCAAGGTAAAATCACTGTTCGTCATCATGGTGGTGGTCATAAGAAGCAATACCGTGTTATCGATTTCAAACGTGTTAAAGATGGCATTCCGGCAAAAGTTGCTACTATTGAATATGATCCAAACCGTTCTGCGAATATCGCATTAATCAACTACGCTGATGGAGCAAAAGCTTACATCTTAGCACCAAAAGGTCTAGAGGTTGGTCAAACAATCGTTTCTGGTCCAGATGCTGATATTAAAGTAGGTAACACATTACCATTAGCAAACATTCCAATGGGTACTACAATCCATAACATCGAGTTAAAACCTGGTAAAGGCGGACAATTAGTACGTTCAGCTGGTACTTCTGCGCAAGTACTTGGTCGTGAAGATAAGTACGTTATCGTTCGTTTACAATCTGGTGAAGTACGTTTAGTTTTAGCTACTTGCCGCGCTACAATCGGTCAAGTTGGTAACGAACAACACGAACTTGTACACATCGGTAAAGCAGGTCGTAGCCGTTGGTTAGGTAAACGCCCAGAAGTTCGTGGTTCTGTAATGAACCCTAACGATCACCCACACGGTGGTGGTGAAGGACGTTCTCCAATCGGACGTAAATCACCAATGACTCCTTGGGGTAAACCAGCACTTGGTTACAAAACTCGCAAGAAGAAAAACAAATCGGATAAATTTATCATCCGTAGTCGTAAAAAATAAAGTGGTTAAACTACGGTTCTATGTGAGAGCCGTGGTGGAATCACGGAGGGAGGTTCCTACATGGGTCGCAGCTTGAAAAAAGGACCTTTTGTCGATGACCACTTAATGAAAAAAGTGGAAGCGCAAGAGGCTTCTGAGAAAAAACAAGTTATCAAAACTTGGTCACGCCGTTCTACAATCTTCCCGAACTTCATCGGTTTAACGATTGCTGTATATGATGGACGTAAACATGTTCCTGTATACGTAACAGAAGATATGGTAGGCCATAAACTTGGTGAGTTCGCACCGACACGTACTTATAAAGGTCACGGTGCAGACGACAAGAAAACAAGACGCTAATTTTGAGAGGAGGTAAATCCTAATGACACAAGCTAAAGCTATCGCTCGTACAGTACGCATTGCTCCTCGCAAAGTACGTCTAGTTGTAGACTTAATCCGAGGTAAGCAAGTTGGTGAAGCAGTTGCAATTTTACGTCATACTCCAAAAGCGGCGTCTCCAGTCGTTGAGAAAGTATTAAAATCTGCAGTTGCTAACGCTGAGCACAACTACGATCTTGACATCAACTCTTTAGTAGTTTCTGAAGTATTCGTTGACGAAGGTCCAACTTTAAAACGTTTCCGTCCACGTGCACAAGGACGTGCAAGCGCAATTAACAAACGCACAAGCCACATTACTCTAGTGGTATCTGAGAAGAAGGAGGGTTAATCCGTGGGTCAAAAAGTACATCCAATAGGACTACGCGTTGGTATTATTCGTGACTGGGAGTCAAAATGGTACGCTGAAAAAGACTATGCAACTCTACTTCACGAAGACATCAAAGTGCGTAAATATATTGAAACGGCTCTTAAAGACGCTTCAGTTTCTAAAGTAGAAATCGAACGTGCTGCAAACCGTGTAAACATTACAATTCACACTGCGAAACCAGGTATGGTAATCGGTAAAGGTGGTACTGAAGTTGAAAATCTTCGTAAATACCTTAGCGATTTAACTGGTAAACGTGTACACATCAACATCATTGAAATCAAACGTGCAGATCTTGACGCTCGTCTAGTAGCTGAAAACATCGCTCGTCAATTAGAAAATCGTGTATCATTCCGTCGTGCGCAAAAGCAAGCGATCCAACGCACAATCCGCGCTGGTGCAAAAGGAATTAAAACACAAGTATCTGGTCGTTTAGGTGGCGCTGATATCGCGCGTGCTGAACACTATAGTGAAGGAACTGTTCCACTTCATACTCTACGTGCTGACATCGATTATGCACACGCAGAAGCTGATACTACTTACGGTAAATTAGGCGTTAAAGTATGGATCTACCGTGGTGAAGTTCTTCCTACGAAGAAATCTGTGGAAGGAGGCAAATAATATGTTATTGCCTAAACGCGTTAAATACCGTCGTGAACACCGCGGCAACATGCGTGGCGAAGCGAAAGGCGGTAAAGAAGTAACTTTCGGCGAATGGGGCTTACAAGCTCAAACTGCTAGCTGGATTACTAACCGTCAAATCGAATCTGCTCGTATCGCGATGACTCGTTACATGAAACGTGGCGGTAAAGTTTGGATTAAAATCTTCCCACATAAACCTTACACTAAAAAACCTCTAGAAGTCCGCATGGGTTCTGGTAAAGGTTCTCCTGAAGGTTGGGTAGCAGTAGTTAAACCAGGAAAAGTAATGTTCGAAATTGCTGGCGTATCTGAAGAAGTTGCACGTGAAGCACTTCGTTTAGCATCACACAAACTTCCTGTTAAATGTAAGATCGTAAAACGTCAAGAAACTGGTGGTGAATCTAATGAAAGCTAATGAAATCCGTGACCTTGCTACTTCTGAAATAGAATTAAAAGTGAAATCACTGAAAGAAGAGCTTTTCAACCTTCGCTTCCAATTGGCGACTGGTCAATTAGAAAACACAGCTCGTATTCGTGAAGTGCGTAAAGCAATCGCGCGTATGAAAACTGTTATTCGTGAAAGAGAAATCAGTGCAAATAACTGATAAAGGAGGTTTTCAAGTATGACTGAGCGCAATCAACGCAAAGTTTACACGGGCCGCGTTGTTTCAGATAAAATGGACAAAACTGTTACTGTTTTAGTTGAAACTTACAAAAAGCACAAGCTTTATGGTAAGCGTGTAAAATACTCTAAAAAGTTTAAAGCTCATGATGAGTTAAACACAGCGAAAATCGGTGATATCGTACGTATCATGGAAACTCGCCCGCTATCAGCTACTAAACGTTTCCGTCTAGTAGAAGTTGTAGAAAAAGCGGTTATTATTTAATAACTATTTCGGAACAACCAATTTCCGAAGGGAGGTAACCTAAGTGATCCAACAAGAAAGTCGTATGAAAGTTGCTGACAACTCAGGTGCACGTGAAGTTCTTACAATTAAAGTGCTTGGTGGCTCTGGCCGTAAAACTGCTAACATCGGTGATATCGTTGTTTGTACAGTTAAGAAAGCAACACCAGGTGGCGTTGTCAAGAAGGGTGACGTTGTTAAAGCTGTTATCGTTCGTACTAAATCAGGCGTTCGTCGTAAAGACGGCACGTACATCAAATTTGATGAAAATGCTTGTGTAATTATTCGTGATGATAAATCACCACGCGGAACTCGTATTTTCGGACCTGTTGCACGTGAACTACGTGACAGCAACTTCATGAAAATCGTTTCTCTAGCTCCAGAAGTTCTTTAATTTCATGACAGTGCCAATCAAGGAGGTGCGACAGCATGCATGTAAAAAAAGGTGACAAGGTTAAGGTAATCACTGGTAAGGATAAAGGCAAAGAAGGCGTAATCCTTGCTGCTTTCCCAAAACAAGATCGCGTTCTTGTTGAAGGTGTGAATATCGTGAAAAAACACGTTAAACCTAACCAATTGAATCCACAAGGTGGTATTGTTAGCCAAGAGGCTGCAATTCACGTTTCGAACGTAATGCTAATCGATCCTAAATCTGGCGAGCCGACTCGTGTAGGTTATAAAATCGAAAACGGTAAAAAAGTTCGTGTAGCAAAAAAATCAGGTGCAGTAATCGACTAATTAGTATAAATAGAAGGGAGGTACACACATGAGCCGCCTAAAAGAAAAATATTTAAATGAAGTTTCTCCAGCTCTTATGAGCAAATTTGGATATAAATCAGTTATGCAACTACCGAAAGTTGAGAAAATCGTTATCAACATGGGTGTTGGTGATGCAGTTCAAAACTCTAAAGCGTTAGATGCAGCTGTTGAAGAATTAACAATTATCACTGGTCAAAAACCAGTAGTAACTAAAGCTAAAAAATCGATCGCAGGTTTCCGTCTTCGTGAAGGTATGCCTATCGGTGCTAAAGTTACATTACGCGGTGAGCGTATGTATGAATTCTTGGACAAATTAATCTCTATCTCACTACCTCGTGTACGTGACTTCCGTGGTGTTTCTAAAAAAGCATTCGATGGTCGCGGTAACTACACTCTAGGTGTTAAAGAACAATTAATTTTCCCAGAAATCGATTACGATAAAGTTTCAAAAGTACGCGGTATGGACATCGTGATCGTAACGACAGCGAACTCTGACGAAGAAGCTCGCGAGTTATTGACACAATTCGGTATGCCGTTCCAAAAGTAATCAAACAAGGAGGGCGAAAACGTGGCTAAAAAATCTATGATCGTTAAACAACAACGTAAGCAAAAGTTTAAAGTGCAAGAGTATACACGTTGTGAACGCTGTGGTCGTCCACATTCAGTATATCGCAAATTCAAACTTTGCCGTATTTGTTTCCGAGAACTTGCATATAAGGGACAAATTCCTGGCGTGAAAAAAGCCAGCTGGTAATCCCCTAATTTGGGAAGGAGGTAAATGTAATGACAATGACTGATCCGATTGCAGATATGCTTACTCGCATTCGTAATGCGAACATGGTTCGTCACGAGAAGTTAGAAGTACCAGCTTCCAACGTGAAAAAAGAAATCGCTGAAATTTTAAAGCGTGAAGGTTTCGTACGTGACGTAGAATACGTGGAAGACAACAAACAAGGTATCATCCGTATTTTCTTAAAATATGGAAAAGATAACGAGCGCGTTATCACTGGCTTAAAACGTATTTCTAAACCTGGTTTACGTGTATATGCTAAAACAAATGAAGTACCTAAAGTATTGAACGGTCTTGGTATCGCTTTAGTGTCAACTTCACAAGGTTTATTAACAGATAAAGAAGCTCGCGCTAAACAAGTTGGCGGAGAAATTCTAGCATACGTTTGGTAATTAGCAATAAATGAATGGAGGTGCAGCTAAATGTCTCGTGTAGGTAAAAAAATTATCGAGGTACCTGCTAACGTAACTGTTACTGTTGATGCAAACAACACTGTTACTGTTAAAGGTCCTAAAGGCGAACTTGTTCGTTCTTTCCACCAAGATATGAAAATTGAGCAAGAAGGTAACGTAATCACTGTAGTACGTCCTTCTGATTCAAAAGAACACCGCACAAACCACGGTACTACTCGTGCGCTTCTTGCGAACATGGTTACTGGTGTTTCTGCAGGTTTCGAAAAAGCTTTAGAACTTATCGGTGTTGGTTACCGTGCGCAATTACAAGGTAATAAACTTGTACTTAACGTAGGTTACTCTCATCCAGTAGAGTTCACACCTGAAGATGGTCTACAAATTGAAGTTCCTTCAAATACAAAGATCATTGTTAAAGGTATCAGCAAAGAACGCGTTGGTGCTCTTGCATCTAACATCCGTGACGTTCGTCCACCAGAGCCTTATAAAGGTAAAGGTATTCGTTATGAAGGCGAATATGTTCGTCGTAAAGAAGGTAAAACAGGTAAATAATGCAGCTTAAGCATTAGAAAGGAGTGACCCTTGTGATTACGAAACAAGATAAAAATCAGGTTCGTAAAAAACGTCATGCTCGCGTTCGTTCTAAAATTTCGGGTACTGCTCAGCGTCCACGCTTAAACGTATTCCGTTCTAACAAGAACATTTACGCGCAACTTATCGATGACGTAGCAGGCGTAACAATTGTTAGCGCATCTTCTCAAGAAAATGGTTTCGAAGGTGCTGGTAGCAATGTTGACGCAGCAACTAAAGTCGGTGAAACAATCGCAAAACGCGCTGCGGAAAAAAATATTACTGCTGTAGTATTTGACCGTGGTGGTTACTTATATCATGGACGTGTTAAAGCTTTAGCTGAAGCTGCACGTGAGAACGGTTTAGAATTTTAATAAGAAGGAGGGACACATTTCATGAGTCGTATTGACGCAAACAAACTTGGAGAACTTGAAGAACGCGTAGTTACTATTAACCGCGTTGCTAAAGTTGTTAAAGGTGGACGTCGCTTCCGCTTCACAGCATTAGTTGTAGTTGGCGATAGAAACGGTCATGTAGGTTTCGGTACTGGTAAAGCTCAAGAGGTGCCAGATGCTATCCGCAAAGCTGTTGAAGATGCGAAGAAAAACTTAATCGAAGTGCCACGCGTAGGTGGAACAACTCCACACTTAGTGCAAGGTCGCTTTGGTGCAGGAGAAATCCTAATCAAACCTGCTGCTCCTGGTACAGGGGTTATCGCTGGTGGTCCAGTACGTGCTGTACTAGAACTTGCTGGTATTACTGATATTCTTTCAAAATCACTTGGATCTAACACACCAATTAACATGGTGCGTGCAACAATTCAAGGTTTAACTGAATTAAAACGCGTAGAGGACGTAGCTAAATTACGTGGTAAATCAGTGGAAGAACTATTAGGATAAGGGGGGAAAGATAATGGCTAACAAATTAGAAATCACCCTTACTAAATCTGTGATTGGTACTAAACCTGCACAACGCAAAACTGTTGAAGCTTTAGGTTTACGTAAATTACACCAAACTGTAGAGAAAGCTGATAACGCAGCTACTCGCGGTATGCTTGATAAAGTAGCTCACTTAGTTACTGTAAAAGAAATTTAATTTCCAATTATTGAACAAGGAGGTGCCACCCACTATGAAACTGCATGAGTTAAAACCAGCAGAAGGTTCTCGTAAGCAACGCAACCGCGTTGGTCGTGGTATCGGTTCTGGTAACGGTAAAACAGCAGGTAAAGGTCATAAAGGTCAAAACGCTCGTTCTGGTGGCGGTGTTCGCCCAGGCTTTGAAGGCGGTCAGAACCCATTATTCCGTCGTTTACCAAAACGTGGCTTTACGAACATTAACCGTAAAGAATACGCGATCGTTAACCTTGATGCTTTAAACCGTTTCGAAGACGGTGCAGAGGTAACTGCTGCATTATTACTTGAAACTGGTCTCGTGAGCAATGAAAAAGCTGGAATTAAAGTTCTAGGCAACGGAACTCTTAATAAAAAGCTTACTGTCAAAGCTCATAAATTCTCAGCTTCAGCGAAAGAAGCAATCGAGAATGCCGGCGGAACTACTGAGGTGATTTAATGTTTCAGACAATCTCTAACTTTATGCGTGTTCGAGATATAAGAAATAAAATCATTTTCACACTTTTAATGTTAATCGTTTTTCGTATTGGAACTTTCATTCCAGTACCTAACGTTGACGCTAATGTATTAAAGGCAACTGATGAGTTTAACCTCGTTGGTTTCCTCAATACTTTTGGCGGTGGTGCTTTAAAGAACTTCTCCATCTTTGCAATGGGGATTATGCCTTACATCACAGCCTCAATTATTGTTCAGTTATTGCAAATGGACGTAGTACCGAAATTTGCTGAGTGGGCAAAGCAAGGTGAAGTCGGAAGACGTAAACTTGCGCAATTTACACGCTACTTTACTATTATTCTTGCTTTTATTCAATCATTCGCGATGTCATTTGGTTTTAATAGAATGTATGGTGGGTCATTGATTAAGGAAGAAGGGGTTTTAACATATGTTATAATCTCTATTGTATTAACAGCGGGTACAGCATTCCTAGTATGGCTTGCTGATCAAATTACTGCGCATGGCGTTGGTAATGGTATTTCTGTTGTAATCTTCGCAGGTATCGTTGCGGCATTACCTACAGGTATCAACCAAATCTATGCACAACAAATCGAGGGTGCGGGTGATAAGCTATTTATCAACCTAATTATCCTTGGTCTACTTGTTTTAATCTTGCTTGCGGTTGTTATTGGAGTTATCTATGTGCAACAAGCACTACGTAAAATTCCAATTCAATATGCAAAACGAGTTACTGGGCGAAATCAACAAACTGGTGGTCAACAAACGCATTTACCGTTAAAAGTAAATGCTGCAGGGGTTATTCCTGTAATCTTTGCTTCAGCGTTTCTGATGACACCTCGTACGTTAGTTCCGTTCTTCGGTGAAAATAATGTTACAACATTCATTAACAACACGTTTGATCATACAAAACCTGTTGGAATGATTATTTATGTGGCATTAATCATCGCATTCACATATTTCTATGCATTCGTACAAGTGAATCCAGAAAATGTGGCAGATAACTTGAAAAAGCAAGGTGCTTATATTCCAGGTATTCGTCCTGGTGAAAACACTCAAACGTATTTAACAAGCGTGTTATATCGTCTGACTTTTGTCGGCGCGATTTTCTTAACTGTTATTTCAGTAATGCCGGTTATATTCATAAACTTTATGAATCTACCTGCCTCAGTGCAGATCGGTGGTACTAGTATTATTATCGTAGTCGGCGTAGCGCTCGAAACGATGAAGCAGCTAGAATCTCAACTTGTTAAACGTCACTACAAAGGCTTTATGAAATAATGTTGGTTTTTAGGGAACGTTCCATCGTTTCCTTTAATCAGCAAACCTTTTGTGGGAGGAATATTTCCTAATGAATATCGTTTTAATGGGTCTGCCAGGTGCTGGTAAAGGTACGCAGGCAGATAAAATTGTTGAGAAGTACGCAATTCCTCATATTTCTACAGGCGATATGTTCCGTGCTGCAATTAAAGAAGGTACTGAACTAGGCTTACAAGCTAAGTCGTTTATGGATCAAGGTGCACTTGTACCTGATGAAGTGACGATTGGTATTGTTCGTGAGCGACTGGCTAAACCTGATTGTGAAAAAGGGTTCTTATTAGATGGTTTCCCACGTACTGTTCCTCAAGCTGAAGCCTTAGATAGCATTCTTGCTGACCTAGGTAAAGCTATTGAGCATACATTAAACATTCAAGTTGAAAAGGATGAGTTAATTGCTCGTCTTTCAGGTAGACGTATTTGTAAAACTTGTGGTACATCCTATCATTTAATTTTCAATCCTCCTGCTGAGGAAGGAAAATGTGATAAAGATGGTGGCGAGCTTTATACACGTGCAGATGATAATCCTGAAACGGTTGCGAACCGTCTGGAAGTAAATATGAAACAAGCACAACCTCTACTTGATTTCTATCAAGCTAAAGGCGTGTTAACTAATATAGATGGACAGCAAGATATTAACAAAGTGTTTGCTGATCTTGATGCTCTATTACAGAGCAGCCGCAGCTGATACCCGGCTCCGGGCGCAGAGTACTGCTTCCGCGGGAGGCATGCGGGAGCAACAACGAAACATAATTTTTTTGAGAGTTGCAAAAGCATATTGTGCCCGGTATATATTTCTTCTTAAAAGTGCAACATACCTTTTGGAGGAGTATAATGGGTTTCGTGGAAGCATCTGTGTAACGGGTATGAATATCTCATCCAAGACATTCCGGTATTCGTGTAAACATGGGAGATTCAGTGCCCTTACTGGTTCTGTATATTCCGTGGATTGTGTGAAGCGAAACCAGACGAGCGTCTTTCAAACATCTCTCATACAATCCAAACATATGTTGAAACGAGGTTGCTTCTAAAGTTGCAGCAGATATCCGTTTGATGTAACGATGAGAACTTTAATTTGCATATAGAGAGGAGACAGAGTAGATGGCGAAAGATGATGTAATTGAAGTCGAAGGGACAGTTGTTGAGACTTTGCCAAACGCGATGTTTAAGGTAGAATTAGAAAATGGACATGTGATTCTAGCACACGTATCTGGTAAGATTCGTATGCACTTTATCCGTATTCTACCTGGAGATAAGGTTACTATTGAGTTATCTCCTTATGATTTAACTCGCGGTCGTATCACATACCGTTTTAAATAATCTTTTGCGCTCCGGACTACTAAGGAGGTTAGGTTAGATGAAAGTGAGACCATCTGTGAAACCGATCTGCGAAAAATGTAAAGTAATTCGCCGACGCGGTAAAGTAATGGTAATCTGTGAAAATCCTAAACATAAACAAAAACAAGGTTAATTCTAAAGGAGGTGCACAACGTACATGGCACGTATTGCTGGTGTTGATATTCCTCGCGACAAACGCGTGGTAATTTCATTAACGTACATTTTCGGTATTGGTAAAACTACAGCTCAGAAAGTACTAGCTGATGCAGGTATTTCAGAAGATACACGCGTACGCGACTTAACTGAAGATGAGTTAAACAAAATCCGTGAACAATTAGATTCATACAAACTTGAAGGTGACTTACGTCGCGAAACTTCATTAAATATTAAACGTCTGATGGAAATCGGTTCATTCCGTGGTATCCGTCACCGTCGTGGCTTACCTGTTCGTGGTCAAAATACGAAGAACAATGCGCGTACGCGTAAAGGTCCTCGTAAAACAGTTGCGAACAAGAAAAAATAATTGGTAAAGGAGGTTCCTTCTTAACATGGCTCGTAAACAACAAACTCGTAAACGTCGTGTGAAAAAGAATATCGAATCTGGTATCGCACACATTCGTTCTACATTTAACAATACAATCGTAACGATTACAGATATGCAAGGTAACGCTGTATCTTGGTCAAGTGCTGGTGCTCTTGGTTTCCGTGGTTCACGTAAATCTACACCATTCGCTGCTCAAATGGCTGCAGAAACTGCTGCTAAAACATCCCTTGAACATGGTCTGAAAACGTTGGAAGTAACTGTTAAAGGTCCTGGTGCTGGTCGTGAAGCTGCTATTCGTGCACTTCAAGCTGCTGGTTTAGAAGTAACTGCTATTAAAGACGTTACTCCAGTTCCTCATAATGGTTGCCGTCCGCCAAAACGTCGTCGCGTGTAATGGGTGCGTCTCATATTGTATGAGAACATCATTTTTTGTACAGACTGTCTTGTGCAGATAATAAACGATACGTCATTGACGATCGAATCTATGATGGAAAGAACCTATACATTCGATGTTTTGAAGGAGGGTAAATAAAATGATCGAAATTGAAAAACCAAAGATTGAAACGGTGGAGATCAGCGAAGATTCCAAATATGGAAAGTTTGTTGTAGAACCGCTTGAACGCGGATATGGAAACACTTTGGGTAATTCTTTACGTCGTATCCTTCTGTCTTCATTACCAGGAGCTGCTGTCACTTCAATTCAAATTGATGGTGTTCTTCACGAATTCTCAACTGTAGAAGGCGTAGTAGAAGATGTAGCTTCAATCATTTTGAACGTGAAAAAACTAGCTCTTAAAATCTACTCTGACGAAGAAAAAGTTATTGAGATTGATGTTAAAGGCGATGGTACAGTTACGGCTGCTGACATTACACATGACAGTGACGTAGAAATTTTAAACCCAGATCTATATATTGCAACAATCGCTAAAAACGGTCATTTACGTATGCGTATGTATGCACAACGCGGCCGTGGTTACACTCCTGCTGATCAAAACAAACGTGAGGATCTTCCTATCGGCGTGATCCCGATCGACTCTATTTACACTCCAGTATCACGCGTCAATTTCCAAGTGGAAAATACTCGTGTTGGTCAGTCTTCTGACTACGACAAACTTTCTCTTGATGTGTGGACAGATGGCAGCATCGGTCCGAAAGAGGCGATTTCGCTCGGAGCAAAAATTTTAACCGAGCATCTTAACATCTTCGTTGGCATGACAGATGAGGCACAAACTGCTGAAATCATGGTCGAAAAAGAAGAAGATCAAAAAGAAAAAGTTTTAGAGATGACTATCGAAGAGCTTGATCTTTCTGTTCGTTCTTATAACTGTTTAAAACGCGCTGGTATTAATACAGTACTAGAACTTGCGAATAAATCAGAAGACGACATGATGAAAGTTCGTAACCTTGGACGCAAGTCATTAGAAGAAGTAAAAGCGAAGTTAGAAGAGCTTGGTTTAGGATTACGCAAAGAAGACTAAGCGATTTAAACACAACTAACAAGATCAGATTTTTTTCTATAAAGGAGGGAAACATCCATGGGTTACAGAAAACTTGGTCGTACAAGTTCTCAACGTAAAGCGATGTTACGTGACTTAGCTACTGATTTAATCATCAACGAGCGTATCGAAACTACTGAGGCTCGCGCTAAAGAAGTACGTAAAGCTGTTGAAAAAATGATTACTTTAGGTAAACGCGGAGATTTACATGCACGCCGTCAAGCTGCTGCATTTATCCGTCGTGAACTAGTAACAACGACTGATGCAGAAGGTAACGAATCAACATCATTTGCACTTCAAAAGTTATTTGATGATGTTGCACCACGTTATGCTGAGCGTCAAGGTGGTTACACTCGTATTCTTAAAGTAGGTCCTCGTCGTGGCGACGGTGCACCTGTTGTTGTGATTGAACTAGTTTAATCATAAGAGAAAACTTGTGGTGAAGAGGGTGGGAATCACCACCCTCTTTCTTTATAAATGATTTATACGACAAATAATTAAGCTGAGCGTTATGATGAGCGGACACTTATTAGTGTGGCGTCTCGTTTAGCTCTCCGCACCTCATTCAGGAGAAATAAGGGCTTGAGCACCCATATTTCTTGTAAATGTAACGACTAGCGCATTTCTATCGAATGAGGTGCGCGCTTTTTTATTAGATTAGATGGCGCCAATTTGTGGTGCTTTTTTTAATATATGGGTGTTATTTTGTTATTTATTTAACCAATATCAATTTGAGTTGTTATTGTAGTATTTTTCTTTTATCGACATACGGATTGTAGTAGAATTCATACATAAAAAAGTGTAAGTTAATTAGTAGAGCTGAGCGTAGGGAGAGGAGTTCTAGATATGCCTGAAATTTTATCTTTAAATAATGTAACTTTTTCATATACACCAGAAAATCCAAATAGTCGTAATGCTGTTGAAAATGTTAGTTTTGCTGTGGAAGAAGGTGAGTGGATTGCTATAGTAGGACATAATGGTTCTGGTAAGTCCACTATTGCCAAGCTGATGAATGGTTTATTGTTTCCTCAACAGGGAGATGTACGAATATTGCGAGAACCCTTGAATGAAGAAAATCTTTGGGAATCTCGCTCCTTAATGGGAATGGTCTTTCAAAACCCTGACAATCAATTCGTTGGAGCAACGGTACAGGATGATGTAGCATTTGCTTTAGAAAACAACGGGATCCCCTTTGAAGAAATGGTGAAACGTGTACATGCAGCACTTGAACAGGTAAAAATGAGTCAGTTTTTAGACCATGAGCCACATCATTTATCTGGTGGACAAAAACAGCGTGTAGCCATTGCTGGCGCACTTGCATTAAAGCCGAAGCTTTTAATTTTAGATGAGGCTACATCCATGTTAGATCCTCAGGGGCGTGCAGAGGTGTTACAAACGGTTCAAACATTACGTGCAGAAACAGGATTAACAGTTTTATCTATTACCCATGATTTAGAAGAGGCAATGTTAGCGGATCGTATTCTTTTTATGAATGATGGTAAGAAATTTGCAGAAGGTACACCTGCTGAAATCTTTGCACTTGGGGACAAGCTAGTTGAATTTGGACTAGATTTGCCATTTGCCTTGAAGTTATCAAAGCTATTGCAAAAGGAAGGTGTTCCATTAATGGGGCAACATATGACAGAACAAGAGTTGGTGAATGATTTATGGACATCAAACTTCAACAAGTAAGCTATGCCTATGCACAAGGAACACCCTTTGAAAAACGGGCATTATTCGATGTGGATTTTGGCATTCCATCTCATACTTATCAAGCGAT
Source organism: Lysinibacillus sp. OL1 (assembly GCF_004332175.1). Taxonomy (NCBI): domain Bacteria; kingdom Bacillati; phylum Bacillota; class Bacilli; order Caryophanales; family Bacillaceae; genus Lysinibacillus; species Lysinibacillus sp. OL1. The sequence continues at coordinate 195,934 of NZ_SJDS01000010.1, forward strand.
AATTGGCCATACGGGTTCTGGAAAATCAACGATTTTGCAGCATTTTAACGCGCTTCTAAGACCTACTTCAGGAGAAGTACATATAGGAGATCGTCTTATTGTAGCTGGGAAAAAAGCAAAGGATTTAAAAGCTGTAAGACAAAAGGTCGGTATTGTCTTTCAATTTCCAGAGCATCAACTATTTGAAGAAACCGTGTTGAAGGACATTATGTTTGGCCCAATGAACTTTGGTATATCAGAGGAGGAGGCCGAAGCTCGTGCTAGAGAACTTGTCAACTTAGTCGGTTTACCAGATAACGTTTTGGATAAATCACCGTTTGATTTATCAGGTGGTCAAATGCGTCGAGTAGCGATTGCAGGTGTTTTGGCAATGGACCCTGAGGTTATTGTCTTAGATGAACCCACAGCAGGTCTTGATCCACGAGGTCAAAAGGAAATAATGGATATGTTTTATCAGCTCCATCAAGAACGTCATCTTACAACCATTCTAGTAACCCATAGTATGGAGGATGCAGCTCGATATGCAGATAATATTGTGATCATGCATGAAGGAAAGAATGTCTTAAGTGGATCACCACGGGTTATTTTTAAAGATATTGCAACATTAAAGAATTTCCGTTTAGAGCCACCACGTATTGTCCGCTTCCAACAAAAGATTGAGCATATGATGGGGCATTCCTTTTCTAAAGTTTGCTTAACAGAGGAAGAGCTTGCTGTGGAAATTGCTCAAGCACTTAGAGAGGAGCGTGCAGAGTCATGATGGAAAAAATGATCTTTGGTCGCTTCTTACCTGGTGATTCACCCGTTCACAAGCTTGATCCGCGGTCAAAGCTGATCTTTGTGTTCGCCTTTATTATTATTGTGTTTTTAGCCAATAATACCGTGACATATGCTATGTTACTCGCATTCACACTACTGATTGTATTAGTATCGCGCATTCGTCTATATTTTTTAATAAATGGACTCAAACCAGTACTCTTTTTGATGGCCTTCACATTCCTTCTCCATATTTTTATGACGAAGGAAGGCGTCCCTGTGTTTGAATCTAAATTCATTACGATTTATGACGAAGGGATTAGGCGAGGAATATTTATCTCAATTCGTTTTCTAGTATTAGTATTTATGACGTCAATCTTAACGTTAACTACATCACCGATTTCTATTACTGATGGTATCGAGGTTCTACTGAATCCATTAAAAGCAATAAAAGTACCTGTACATGAATTGGCTTTAATGATGTCCATCTCATTACGCTTTATTCCAACCTTAATGGATGAGACGGATAAAATTATGAAGGCACAAATGGCAAGGGGCTCTGATTTATCATCTGGACCAATTAAGGACCGTATAAAGGCAGTAGTACCATTACTTGTGCCTCTCTTTGTCAGTGCATTTAAACGAGCTGAGGATTTAGCAACAGCGATGGAAGTAAGAGGCTATCGCGGTGGTGAAGGACGCACTAGGTACCGTAGGTTAAAATGGGATATGGGGGACACATTTGCGATTGTGTTATTAGTAGCAATAGGCGTATTGCTATTCTTCTATAGAAGTTAAAGGAGTAGGCTATATGCGACGATTAAAAGTAATTATAAGCTATGATGGTACACTTTTTTCGGGCTATCAGGTACAGCCAGGGGAACGCACAGTGCAGGCTGAGCTTGAGCGTGTTCTAGCCATTATGCATAAGGGAGAACAGGTTAAGGTAACTGCAAGTGGTCGTACAGATGCTAAGGTACATGCGACAGGGCAAACAGTGCATTTCGACACACCTCTTGCCATTCCAGCAGAAAAATATAGTAAGGCTTTGAATGTGCAGCTGCCAAGAGATATTCGAGTATTATCGGTTGAGGAAGTGGCACATGACTTTCATGCACGCTACGACGTGGCTGGAAAAAGATATCGCTATATTTGGTCTTGTGAGCCTATCCAAAGTCCATTCCGCAGATATTATACTGTGGAGACAAATGGGGTCAAACCTAACGTAGAGGCGATGCAAGAGGCAGCTAAGGCTATTATTGGTACACATGACTTTTCTTGTTTTTGCGCGGCGAATACAAGCGTGAAAGATAAAGTACGCACAGTAACATCGTTACAATTTGAATGGCATGGTGAAGAGCTACATATGGTGATTGAAGGGAATGGCTTCTTATATAATATGGTACGTATTATTGCAGGTACTCTTTGGGAGGTTGGGATAGGTCGACGTAAGATTGACAATGTGTCCCAGGTAGTTGCTTCAGGTAATCGTGATAAGGCGGGAAAAACCGCTCCACCACAAGGGCTATACTTAGAAAAAGTGTTCTATTAGTGGCGTTCTACAATTCTGAACAACTTCACCAGGTGTTTAATGAAATTGCTTGACTTTAAAAGTCATTCATTATATGATAACAGATGGTATTTTCATTACCACCACAAATAAGCCCCGAAACTTATAGTGTAGTCTAATGAAAAATAACGGTAATCGAATCGATTAGGAGGATATATACATGCGTACAACATTCATGGCTAAAGGTCACGAAGTAGACCGTAAATGGTTAGTAGTTGATGCAGAAGGCCAAACTCTTGGACGTTTAGCTTCTGAAGTAGCTGCAATCTTACGTGGTAAACATAAACCAACATTCACACCAAACGTTGACACAGGTGATCACGTAATCATCATCAACGCTGACAAAATCCATTTAACTGGTAACAAATTAGAGGGTAAATTATACCGTCACCACACTCAATTTGCGGGTGGTTTAAAAACACGTACTGCTGGTGAAATGCTAGATAAGTACCCAACAAGAATGATCGAATTAGCAGTTAAAGGAATGCTTCCTAAAAACTCTTTAGGTCGCAAAATGTTCACTAAACTTAATGTTTACACTGGAACAGAGCATCCACATGCTGCACAAAAACCAGAAGCATACGAGCTTCGCGGATAATATAAATTAAGAGGAGGATATTACTTTGGCACAAGTTCAATACATCGGCACTGGTCGCCGTAAAAGCTCTGTAGCTCGCGTACGTTTAGTACCAGGTACAGGTAAAATTGTTATCAACAAACGTGAAATCGAAGAATACGTACCATTCGCTGCATTACGCGAAGTAATTAAACAACCATTAGTAGCTACTGAAACTACAGGAAGCTATGATATCCACGTAAACGTTAATGGTGGTGGATACACTGGTCAAGCTGGTGCTGTTCGTCACGGTATCGCTCGTGCTCTACTTCAAGTAGACCCAGATTTCCGTGCTGCATTAAAATCAGCTGGATTACTTACTCGTGATTCACGTATGAAAGAACGTAAAAAGCCAGGTCTTCGCGGCGCTCGTCGTGCACCTCAGTTCTCAAAACGTTAATATCAGCATTTTCAAACCCTGCCCCATTTTTATGGGACAGGGTTTTTTTATGTTTGAAAACGTGCTAACTGAAAAAACTATATGAAACATTATAAAATCCTTCAAGCACGCCCCTTTCAGAACTTAAACTTAAACATCTACCCCAAGACTCTTTCTACTTTCGAGGAAAGAGTATTTTTGTCATTCCATCATAAAAAGCAATCTGTGAAGTAACCTCAAAGATTGCTTAACGTTATTTCTTATGAAACAGCTAATTCCGAAGTGAGGACATCTAGAAAAGTATATGAAAAAACCTCCTATAGTGTTAACTGTTATTTCGTTCGGATGCTGCTTCTTTTAAAATTTGCTCAATCTCATAAAAGCCTAGTTTTATTGCATGCTGTAATGGTGTAACACCATCTCGATCTCCAATAGTTATATCAGCACCATGATCCACCAATAATTGTACAATTTCTTGATGTTTCTCCCCGCCATTGCCTAGTATGACTGCCTCCAATAGAGCTGTCCAATGCAAATTATTAATGTGATTGACATGAATGTCTGAATGATTAAGTAGCTCTCGGACCACCTCAACATGTCCCCGTTCGGATGCAGGGATAATGGCAATTCCACCAAAGCGATTAGTTAGCTTTGTATCTGCCCCTGCAGATATAGCAAGTTTAACGATTTCTAAATAGCCTGATGCCCCTGCATGTAAAAGTACGTTCTCAAGGTTATTATCTCTAATATTAATATCAGCACCATGTTGAATGAGCACCTTCACAGTATCCACCTGATTATTATAAGTTGCAGCTAAGACAGGGGTTCTTCCATACCGATCCGTTGTATTAATATTGATGCCATTTTGCAGAAGTGCTAATACTTTATCAGTATCACCGTTCGCTGCTGAAAGTATTAATTGATCATTCATTTTTCCACCCTCTTTTCTTTAGTTAAAAGGCCAAATGACTAGTGGTATATCACTGTAGCCTACTTTTCCGTTTATACAAATATGGTAACACGGAGCGAATTGTACGAGTACTATTAAAAAGATATGCTAGGCTTAGCTTTTTCCTATAATTAATAATGTTGAGATACTCGTTTGTGAGAAATGTCGTTCACCTATAAATTAAGTATATGTAAAAAAATAAGTATCTTTTTTACAAAACTTACTATTAGTGTGCAGATTTAATATATATTAAAAATATTTTCGTATAAGTTTATGTTTTTTTAAGAAATTATTTAGAGGGAGTTTAACACTCCACTTTAATATAGTTTTTAGAAGGTACAACAAACCTTTCATTTTAAAAAATGGTCATTATGGGTTTGAAGTAACTCAAAATATAAACTAACCGACGGAGGTAAGTAGGTATGAAAAAATTATTAATAGTATCTGTTGCAGCAATTGCATTACTTGCAGCATGTCAAGATAAGGAACCTGCAAAAGGCAATACGACGAATAGTGAGGAAGTTAAAACAGAAAGTGCTGCAACAGATAATACTACCAAAGAGCAATTAACAAAGGGACAAGAAATGGCTAACATTCTAAATAGTACGAATTGGCAAGGTACAAAAGTTTATGATCAAGCTAACAATGATTTAACTGCGGAGAACGCAAACTTCATTGGCTTAGCAAAATATGATGCCCAGACAGGTCATTATGAATTCTTTGACGTGGCTACAGGTAAAAGCCGTGAGGATAAAGGGACATTCTTTATCACAAATGATGGGAAACAAAGAATATTAATTTCCGAATCAAAAAACTACCAAGCAGTTGTCGAGATCACTGAGCTCAACGATAGTATCTTTACTTATAAGAGAATGGGTAAAGATGCTGCAGGCAATGATGTAGAAGTATTCGTGGAACATATTCCATATAAAGAAAAAGAACTGGCATTTACTGATTCCGATAAAACGTTAGATGCTTCTACAGGTCAAATTGTTACAGACGTTGACGGAGATAAAATTCTCGCTGATACACTGTGGCATGGAACCGTTGTGTTAGATGAAGCGGGTAATGATGTAACAGAATTCAATTCAAATTTCATCAGCATTGCAAAGTATGACGCAAATACAAATAAATATGAGTTCTTTAATCCTGAAACAGGTGAAAGTCGTGGAGACTATGGTTACTTTAATGTCATTCATGATAATAAAATAAGAGCGCATGTTTCTGTCGGTGATAATAAGTATGGTGTAGCTCTTGAAATTACAGAAATCAACGATAAGAAGTTCACGTATAAACGAGCAGGTAAAGACAAAGATGGCAATGATATAACTGTATTTGTAGAGCATGAGCCATATACAGGTGAATTCAAACCTACTTTTACAAACCAATAAAATTGTTCTTCCTCCCTTAATATAGAAGAAATTGAAAACTCTCAAGTTTGTGACTTGGGAGTTTTTTTTACTTTCTGGCATAGTTCATCCACTAATTTCGTACACTAAATGTAAAAGGGTGGTGTATATGGGTGAAGCGCTGGCTTGCACTAGGAGTAATTATGCTTATGAGTATAGTGGTCGTGGCATATGAAACAAATGCTTCGGACCGTAACTTCTTCTTACCGGACCCACTTGGTGGCATAAAAATTGTCATTGATGCAGGGCATGGTGGTGAGGACGGAGGAGCTTCAAAGGGCGAAGTGATTGAAAAGGATATTACACTTGCAATTGCTCAGCATGTAGAGAAGCAATTAAAGAAAAAAGGCGCAACGGTTATAATGACACGAACAAAAAATGGTGATGTAATCGATGAGCATGCGCCATCAGAAAAATATGGAACAATGAGAGAACGGAAAAAGCAAGATATCTTCCTAAGAAAGGATATCGTGGAAAAGGAAAAGCCTGATGTATTTATAACGATTCATGCAAATGCCATACCTGAAACAAAATGGCGTGGCGCACAGGTATTTTACCATAAGGAAGGACATGCTGACGGAGAGATTCTTGCCAAGAGTATTCAACAATCCATTCGCACTAATTTAAAAAATACAGACCGTGAAGCATTGTCTATTAAGCAAATCTATTTATTGAAGAAAGCGGAAGTACCTGCAGCTTTAGTGGAGACTGGTTTTATTAGTAATGATGAGGAACGAGCATTATTAGTGGACAAAAACTATCAAGAAAAAATGGCAGATGCCATAGTTGAAGGTATAGAAGACTATTTATTAGCCAAAATTGAGTAGAGCAACATCTACAACGTAAATCAAATCATTATGATATACTAATATTGAGACAATATAAGGGGAGTGTTCGTCGTGATTACTGAACAACAAGTACGAGAAATACTGGGACAACTACAAGATCCATTTTTACATAAATCGCTTGCAGAAACAGATGGTATTACGAACGTAGCAATAAAAGAAGAAAAAAATCATGTCAGTGTAAAAATTGCCATTGCTAAACTGAATACACCGGAACAATTACAACTACAAATGAAAGTTGTTGAGGTGTTGAAAGAAGCAGGTGTAAACACGGTTGGTATTCGTTTTGAAGAACTATCAACAGAAAAATTGCAAAGCTTCCGTGGCACAGCAACAGAGTCGGAAGCACAAGATATTTTATCTCCATTAAGCACAGTCCAAGTAATTTCAATTGCTTCTGGTAAAGGTGGAGTTGGTAAATCGACAGTATCAGTTAACTTAGCTGTTGCTTTAGCTCGTCTAGGAAAGAAAGTCGGCTTAATTGACGCAGATATTTATGGATTTAGTGTACCTGATATGATGGGTGTAACGGATATGCCTAAGGTAGTCGATAATCGTATTTTCCCAGTAGATCGCTTTGGGGTAAAAATGATTTCAATGGGCTTCTTTGTAGAAAATAACGCACCGATCGTATGGCGCGGACCCATGCTTGGTAAAGTATTAGATCAATTCTTCCGTGATGTCGAGTGGGGTGAATTAGATTATCTATTATTAGATTTACCTCCTGGCACAGGTGACGTTGCATTAGATATCCATCAAATGTTGCCATCATCAAAAGAAATTGTTGTAACAACTCCACACCCAACAGCAGCATTTGTTGCAGCTCGTGCAGGGGCAATGGCGCTTCAAACAGACCATGAAATTTTAGGAGTTATCGAAAACATGGCTTGGTTTGAATCTAAATCAGGTGACCGAGAATTTGTCTTTGGGCAAGGAGGAGGACCAAAGCTAGCTGACGAACTACGTACAGAGTTGCTTGGACAAATCCCGCTTGGGCAACCAGATTGGACAGATGAAGATTTTGCTCCTTCTGTATACGCTGAAAAACATACAACAGGACAAATTTATTTAGACATCGCGACGAAAATCATCGATAAATTAAATAAATAATAAAAAACGGATTTCCACCAGTTTTATGGGGAAATCCGTTTTTACATTACCAAGGTTACTCGGTACTTTTTTGTCCCTTATCCGATCCGCCACCACTATCGCCACTCGCTTCTTTCTTATCGCCACTTCCTGATGAACCTGCTTCGCCACTTTTCTTAATAAGTTCCTGCCATTTAGATTGCATTAAAGGGCTTTCGATCGTTTCCTTTACAACTTCCTCCATTTGCTTGCGCATATTGGATGATTTAAGGATAGTCTCCAACTGCTTTTGCATATCGGGTTGCCCGAAAAATGCCTCCATATCCTTTTGGAAAGTCGGATCTTTTATTAAGTTCTTCATAATATCCTGTTGCTGTTTTTGCATACTTTTCGCAACAGTTTCTTTAAACTTTGGATCTTCAAAGGTTTTTTTCCAAAAGTCTTCTGCTTCCTTGGAAAGTAAAGTTTCCTCGGTAGCCTTTTTCACTTCATCATGCTCTAAAATCAAGAGCTCACGGAAACTCGGCTCTTCTAAAAGCTGTCGCAATGCCTTTTTACCATCCTCTGTTTGTAAAGAGTCAATCATGATTTTTTTTATTTCATCATAGGACATGGTAGAGGTTTTATCTTGTGAACAGGCAGAAAGAAAAAGCATTAGAATCAGTAATAAGGTGAATTTTCGCATCGACAATCAGTCCTTTCTCTAGATAGACTCTTTCAATTATTGTTCACATTTCTCAGGACTTTATGTATTGGTTAGGATGAGAAATAGCTTTTTTAACAAGGCATTGATAAAATAAGGACAGATATATTGAGAAATTGGGGGACTTTTAGTTGTGACGATACGAAATTGGGCAAAGTTTTTCTTCTTTGCAATGCTCGTTGGTGGTGCAGTCAACGGAGTTTTTAGTTTATTTATTCGCTGGGAATTCTTCCAACCATACATAGCAAACGGTCAATGGGGTGAGTTTTTCGCTGGACTTTTATGGATGGTTTTCTTAGGGTTTACAATGAGTGTTATAGCGCAAGCTGGCTTTTTTGCTTATTTAACACTTCATCAGGTAGGTGTTAATATTTTTAGAACACTGACATTATGGAATTGGGTACAGCTGGTATTAATTGCCATAACGATTTTCGATATAATTTTCTTCCGCTTTATTCCTGGTGTGAAGGATGGGCAAAGCTGGTTGTTCTATGTAGGATTATTAATTGTCCTCATATTTGGGGCAATAGCAACAGCTGTTCAAAAAGTAAAATTAACAGGGAAAAAACATGTAATGATTTCGGCACTATTCTTTATGATTGTCATTACAACGTTGGAATGGACAATTGCATTGATGGGTCGCGACGAAAATATTAATGAGTATGTTGCGCTTTTATTATTCCCATTATTGGCGGTTAATGCGTATCAATTATTAGTATTACCTAAATATAATGCAAAATCCGATGAAGATCGTCAAAAATTAGAAGCACGACGTAAAGCTCGTCGTGAACAGGCTAAAAATGCATAAGGAAAAAAAAAGAATTGCCTCACTGAAGTGGAGGCAATTTTTTTATGGCGCTTTTTTAGTTTGAACCTTATAACCGAATATATTTTCTTCAATCGACATAAACTTATGCTGTTGTATTAGCATGTTAAGCTCTTTAAAGGATATTTGATTATTTTGATGGAGCGGGAAAAAGACAAAATCACCTTTTTGTAATTTTGGAGTTTTCTCACCTTGCCAAATAAGAGAAGGAGATAATAAATTCATTTGTTGTTGGAATAAGGCTTTCTGTAAATCCTGTGAATATTGGTGATTTCGGGTAGCAAACCATAAAGGTCTTTCTTTTAAATATTTTTCATAAGTATCAATATCCTTTTGGATGAGCGCAATGTCAACGGGTTCTTCTACTGAATCATCAGGCCCAAGTAATCCTGTAGGCAATTTGCGTTGTTGGATAATTTTTAAATGATCGGGTGACCGTTTTATCCAATCAGCATCTAAAAGTAGAAGTGGATAAGGCTCCTTCACCGTTTGGAGCCATTCTAATAGAGAGTCATCAGAGAAAGAAATCTCTACAATAAGAGATGTGCCATAATGTCCCTTCGTGACCACTACTGGTGCATTCGCAATATTAAATACAGAAATCATCGTTGAATTTATAGGCTTTAAAAAGGCAAAGAGCGTTACGATTAAAAGCAGTGAAATCAACGTTTTACGGACCATAATGATAACCTCGTTTCTAAAATTTAAAATAAAAAATGAATCTCTTTAAAAAAACTTATGATTTAGTGTTGACTTTCATGAATAATCGATGTTATTATGTATAAGTCGCCAAGAGGTGACAACGAAATAAAGAAACATGAACCTTGAAAACTGAACAAGCAAAACGTAATCAATAAAGTTTTAAGTAACTAGCTTCGGTTAGTGAACAAAACAAAAATTTTGGACATCAAACATGATGCCAGCAAAACAATTTGAGCTAATCAAATTTCTTTTATGGAGAGTTTGATCCTGG
>NZ_SJDS01000099.1:0-269 GCF_004332175.1 Lysinibacillus sp. OL1
TTACTTATAAACAGCTAATTTGCTCCATTTTAAATCTCATTTTCCTCTTCTTTCAGATTAGCCAAAATTCTTTCTTGAAAACCTTCAAACTGACGAATTTCTTCCTCTGAAAATCCTTTGTAAAAGATCGTATCCAATTTCTGACTGACACGATGCCCCACTTCTTTCTGAGACTGCCCCAACTCTGTTAAAACTAAATACTTCTTACGCTTATCTTTTCCACATGGACTAACGGTTACAAGATTTTGTTCCTCTAGCTTTTTTATCAT
>NZ_SJDS01000100.1:0-268 GCF_004332175.1 Lysinibacillus sp. OL1
GAATCCGAGGTGTTCTCGACGACGTTGCAGGACGGAAACGTCGTGGGCAACATCTACTTCGGCAACTATTACATCTGGCAGTCGAGGGTTCGGGACAAGTTCCTGGTCCGTTCTCAGCGTGAGGCCATGGCGGCCAGAGGCGCTCTCGGGGAACTTCGTTGTGTGCACACCAGGGTTGAGCATCTGCGCGAGGTCATGCCGTTCGACGACGTCCTGGTCACGATGTCCTTGTCTGCCCTCTACGAGAGGGGGATCGACCTCGAGTTCG
>NZ_SJDS01000101.1:0-268 GCF_004332175.1 Lysinibacillus sp. OL1
CGACACGCTCGAGAACATCAAAGCCAACCGCGGCATCGACCTCGACCTCGACACTTTGCCGATGGACGATGCGGCAACATACGAACTGCTCGCCCGCGGTGACACTCTCGGTGTGTTCCAGCTCGACCGCGGCGGTATGCGCGAGTTGCTGAAACTGATGCAGCCCACCGGATTCGGCGACATCGTCGCCGCCTTGGCGCTGTATCGACCGGGACCGATGGGTGTGGACGCCCACATCTCGTACGCCAAGCGCAAGAACGCCTTGGAA
>NZ_SJDS01000102.1:0-267 GCF_004332175.1 Lysinibacillus sp. OL1
CGTTCTGTTCGTGGTCGTCGCGAACTATTCGTCGGTATTCCACAGCCCTCGAATAGTCACAGCACAGATCACCGGCGCGCTGTTCGTCGTTGCGCTACTGACAATTCGAGCTGTATCCGATCCGGATACCGACTCTTCGCTGTCGGTGTCCACTGGATTCGTCATCGGGTGTGTTATCGCTTCAGCTTCGATGACCGTGCATTTCCTCGTCCTGTATTTGACCGACGACGCACGACACTCTTGGCGCGATCCACTCACCGCTGCCCT
>NZ_SJDS01000103.1:0-267 GCF_004332175.1 Lysinibacillus sp. OL1
AAGAAGTTCGACCGGGTTCAGGTGAGAGACGAGATCATCGACGCCACGTCTGACGGTTCTACGTCGTAACCGGGGAAATAGCAGCACACTTCGTCGGCATGTTCGCCGAACCGCCGCCGAATCTCGGTGGCGCACTCTTCGGGAGTGCCGACGACGGCGAGTGTGGGCAGCGTCGGATCGGTGATCAGCGACGCCATCTCGGTGTAGCCACCTCGCTTCGACAGGGCATTGAGTTCCGGTTGGACCTCGCCCCACCCTTCGACGTCG
>NZ_SJDS01000104.1:0-267 GCF_004332175.1 Lysinibacillus sp. OL1
GACTGTTGGTCTTGCCCACGATCACTGCGCCGGCGTCGCGAAGGCGTCGAATCATCTCCGAGTCCTCGGTCTTGGCCGGGAAATCGCCAGGGCAACCGAAGGCCGTGGGTTCGCCGGTGATGTCGACGTCGTCCTTCACTGCGATCGGCACACCGAGCAGCGGCAGACGCTCGCCGCGTGCGAGACGTCTGTCGGCCTCGGCAGCTTCCTCGAGTGCCTTCTCTCGCCGCACGATCTTTAACGCATTGAGGTGAGGCTGAGTGGCCT
>NZ_SJDS01000105.1:0-267 GCF_004332175.1 Lysinibacillus sp. OL1
CTGCAAGATGACCGAGACGGCTTCTTCTTGGGATTCGACGACGAGCGCCGGGCCCTGGAAGGAGAACAGTTCCTCGTCGATGCCGGCCGTCTTGAGGATTGCGCCGTCGAGTGCGATGTTGCCGCGCAGGACAACCAAGCCGCCTTCGACGGTGTAGGCGTTCTCGACGTCGCGGATACAGCCGCCGGCCGCATCGGTGTCGAGGGCAGACCAACGGTTGTCCGTGGAGAACGGTTCGATGGTGCGCACGCCGCCGGGAGCCGCGTG
>NZ_SJDS01000106.1:0-267 GCF_004332175.1 Lysinibacillus sp. OL1
AAGCTCCCGTGCAAGTGCCGGATCGTGACCAGAGAGGAGCAGTTCTGATGGCTACTGGAACCCCAGCAGCAGAGCTCCGCGAGCTCAGTGAAGACGAGCTGGTCACCCGGCTCCGTGAGTCGAAGGAAGAGCTTTTCAACCTTCGTTTCCAGATGGCTACCGGCCAGATGGACAACAACCGACGACTGCGCACCGTTCGTCACGAGATCGCGCGCATCTACACCGTCCTGCGTGAGCGTGAGCTCGGACTCGCTGTGGGTCCGGATG
>NZ_SJDS01000107.1:0-267 GCF_004332175.1 Lysinibacillus sp. OL1
CGACGCGCACAGACTTCACCTGGACTCCAGAATTCCCCAGTGTCGTCCACTTCGCTGCGACCGACACTGAGATCGTTGACGCCGTGGCGCGAGCCAAACGGAGGATGGATGCCGGCCAAACGCTATTGAACAAGCTACAAGGCCGGAAGCGGTCCTGGCTACGAGAGAAGTACGCTGCGGATCCAGAGCGCGAGAAGGCACACGGACCTGTACCTCGCCGCCTGATCCTTTTCTTCGACGAGCTCGCCGACTTCCTCGCGAAGGGCG
>NZ_SJDS01000108.1:0-265 GCF_004332175.1 Lysinibacillus sp. OL1
TTCGCGGGGTCGGCTGCGATAGTCTGGGCTGCCGGAGCGAGCGGACCACATGAGTGAGGCACTGAATTGATTTCGGGACAGGACCTGCGATCGCGGCGCTTGCACGTGGGGATCAGTCAGTTCCAGTTCGCCCGCCAGGCGGGAGTCTCGTCAGCCGTCGTCTCCGCGTGGGAACTCGACAAGGCGTATCCGAAGCCACCGGCGGAACGAGCAGTTCTCACGGCCCTCTCCGCGCTGGAAGCGGCCAAGCGTGAGGGCACGTACG
>NZ_SJDS01000011.1:0-174398 GCF_004332175.1 Lysinibacillus sp. OL1
CCGTTAGAATTCAGGACTCAAGCCGCTTAATACATTTTTTATTATTTCAACTGTCTACTTGACGGGGTGCAGTTCATATAATATGTCTGGTCTATTAATTTTAATTGGGGTGAAAGTTGTCATTCCAAGATAAGAAACTCTTTCTTTTTACTCACATTTTATTTAAATTCTAATTCTCCATCATAAGCCAGCATGCCGCCTTCAAGGTTTGTTACATCAAATCCTTGTGCTTCTAAGTAAGCACACGCATTGGCAGAACGAGCTCCAGCCTTACATACAATAATATATGGCTTTTGTACATCTAATTCCTCTAAACGTTCAGGGATAGTTCCGAGTGCAATATGTTGAGCACCTGGGATCATGCCATGTGCTACTTCATCCTCTTCACGTACATCGATAATATATAGGTCCTCATTTGCATCTAACAGATCTAATAATTGTGTTGTTTCCATTGTTTTCATAAACTTTGTCCTCCAAAATATCAAATTCCACTATCATTATAGCTTGTAGCAAAAAAAACAGCCAGTGTGAGAACACTAACTGTTTAACAAACTTATTATACTTCTGTCTCTAAAAACTCTATTTGTTTTGCTGGTACGAATGTAGAAATGGCATGCTTGTAGATTAGGTGCTGCTTATTTTCAGCATCAAGTAGTAATACTGTAAAATTATCATATGATTTCACAGTCCCTTTTAACTGAAATCCGTTTAACAGAAATACAGTTACAAAAACACTGTTTTTACGTAGTTGGTTCAAGAACGTATCTTGCAAATTGATTGATTTCATCAAATAGCCTCCCTACTAACTTTCTACCTCTTCATACCTATAGTAGCACGTTCTACCAATTTATCAATTAGTAATTTTTAGAAATTTTTCTTTATTCTTATAATCGATCATCCGGCGTAATAAAATGGACATCCATTTTATTACGGAAATAAGTAAGCTGTCTTTTTGCATAGCGACGGGAATTTTGTTTTAAGCAATCAAGGGCTTCCTCTAGGGTACATTTGCCATCTAAATAATCATATAATTCTTTATACCCGATGGCTTGTATAGACTGCACTCCACGGATATTCTGCTGCCATAATCCCTTCACCTCTTGCAGAAGACCATTTTCCACCATTAAATCAACACGACGATTAATACGGTCATATAGCACGTCACGGGACATGTTTTGACCTAGCCCTAAAATAACATGGTCGTAAAGGGGTACTTCCCCTCGATTTTGCGCTTCCGCTGCTTTTGATACACCGCTTAATTCCAGCATTTCTAATGCACGAATCACACGACGTGTATTGTTTGGATGGATTGTCTCCGCTGTTTGAGGGTCTAGTTGTTTTAATTTGTCATGCATTGCCTCTGGGCCAAGCTTTGCTAATTCCTCATAGTAGGCTTTTCGTGCTTCTTTATCTACTTTTTCATCAGTAAATTGGAAATCATAGAGGACAGCTTGTACATATAAGCCAGAGCCTCCTACTATTATAGGTAATTTTTGACGAGATTGAATTTCCGCGATCTTCGCACGTACTAATCTTTGATAATCTGCTACCGAAAAAGATTCTGTAGGCTCTAAAAAGCTTAGTAAATGATGAGGGACACCCTCCATCTCTTCTTCGGTAATTTTAGCTGTCCCAATATCGAGCCCTTTATAAACTTGCATGGAGTCACCATTAATGACTTCACCATTATATTTTTTTGCTAGTTCAATGCTTAATGCCGTTTTACCAGAGGCAGTCGGCCCCACTATTGCTACGACCTCTGCCTGCTGCAATTTAGTTTCTATCATATTTTTCTAACCACCGTAATAAAACTTGAAAGACCGCTTCTTGATTGTCTTCATTTAAAATTTCATGCCGTTTATCCTCGAATAAATAAACTGTTACATCCTCTATACCCACCGCTGCTAACTGTTCAGCAACTTTATAAACACCTAGCCCCTGCTCACCTACTGGATCTTTACTGCCACTAATCAAGAGAATAGGGAGGTCTTTTCTTACTTTTACTATTTCTTTTTTACGATTTAGTGTGGCAAAGCCAGTTGTCAAATCCACGAAAAATTGGTTTGTTGGAATAAAGCCACAATAGGGATCATCGATATACTTTTGCACCTCTTGTTGTACTGAGCATAACCAATCATAGGCAGTCCTCGGATTGGTAAATTGCTTATTAAAGCTACCAAAGCTCAATTGATTTAACAGCTTACTTTCAGTTTCTTTGCCTAGTCCCTTAGCTAAAGCCTTGGCTATTAGGTTTCCTACAGCATGCAAGGCAGTCACATTTCCAGTGCCACAGAGAATAACATTATCTACTTGCTCTCCGTATAATTGAATATAGCGTCTAGTAATGAAAGAACCCATACTATGGCCAAAGAGAATAAATGGTACATTCGCGTATGGTACGTGAAGTTGTGTAATCACTTCATGAGCATCTTTTACAACACGCTCAAAGCCGTTTTCTTCAGCAAAAAAGCCCAATGTCCCATTATAGGCTGCCGTTTCACCATGCCCACGGTGATCGTGCATCGTCACAACATAGCCTGCTGCGTTGAGTGTTTTCGCAAATGGTAAATAGCGACCGCTGTGCTCTGCCATGCCATGCAAAATGTGAATATGTCCAATACATGGCGTTGAAGGCTCCAATGTTCGCGTGAAGACAAATTGTTCATCCGACATTTGAATATAACGCTCCATCCCTTACTCCCCTTCTTTCGCAAAATTTGTTGCATCGTTAATGGCTTGCTCTAATTCAGCAATATATCTATTTTTTTGCTCCTCTGTATAATTTAAGCGTTGTTGCATCACCTGAATCACTTGCTGTTTATAAAGCTTTACTGCTTCAATATCGAAGTATAATAAACCAGTCCGACGGATAAAGAAGTCGCTTGGTGTATAGACCATTTCGGCTTCAATGCCATACAGTAGCATCGCATGTAAAGCAAGAGGCATTGTACTACCATGTTCATGTAAAAATTTCACCCGATCAAATAAGGCATCTACATTCGTACCATACTTTTGTACGAGATGCTTGGCTTCATCATAATTTAAGCCATATTGTACGCCTTCACGTGCTTTATAGGCAATATAGTCATGGAAATTAATAGCGTTGATTCCCTTTGCACCAGAAAGTGCAAGCTCGCGTGTTAAACAGGCACTTGCATGCTTGTAGCGACGAGTCTTTACAATTTTATCTACAATCGTTTCAGCCATTTGGCGATAGCCCGTAAGCTTGCCACCCGCAATCGTCATTAAACCACTTGGCGCTGTCCAAATTTCATCTTTCCTTGAAATTTCTGATGGATCCTTACCTTTTTCATAAATCAGAGGTCGGACGCCTGCCCAAGAGGATTCAATTGTGTTCCTTGTGATAGTAGCAGTTGGAAAGACCTTTTTAGCAGCCTCAATTAGATAATCCACATCTTGCTGTGTTGCCACTGGATGTACAGGGTTACCTTCATAGACAGTATCCGTAGTCCCTACATAGGTTTTGCCATCTCGTGGAATAGCAAAGGCCATACGACCATCAGCCATATCAAAATAAACCGCTTGCTTTAGCGGAAAATCCTTTTGATTGAAGACAATATGTACGCCCTTTGTTAGACGTAATTGCTTGTTATCTGCAACTTTATCTTTTTGTCGTACGTCATCAACCCATGGCCCCGTTGCATTCACAATTTGTGCGGCATGGACATTGAGCATTTTCCCCGTCACATGATCCCTCACTTTAATGCCAACAAGCTTTTTCTTTTCGTAGATAAATTCCGTCATTTCAGCATAATTGAGGCAAAGCGCTCCATATTCTACAGCCTTTTTTAATACTTCAATTGTTAGACGAGCATCATCTGTACGGTATTCTACATAGTAGCCACCACCGACTAAGCCATCTTGATTAAGTAAAGGCTCTAATGCCAGGGTTTCCTGAGCATTTAACATCGTTCTACGTTCATGTTTTTTGACGCCTGCCAAGCGGTCATAGACCTTTAATGCCATAGATGTTGTGAAGGGACCGAGTGATCCCTTTTTATATAAAGGTAATAGCATTTTTTCAGGCGTTGTGACATGTACAGCATTATCATAAACAATTTCACGCTCTCGCCCTACTTCAGCTACAACGCCTACATCAAATTGCTTTAAATAACGTAGACCACCGTGAATCAATTTGGTTGAACGGCTCGACGTACCAGCTGAAAAATCCTGCATATCAATTAATGCGACAGAAAGGCCTCTTGATGCGGCATCTAATGCAATTCCTGCACCTGTTATACCACCACCAATGACTAATACGTCAAAGCTATAGTGCTCTAGATAATATAAAATTTTTGGTCGCTGCTCAAATGAAAACATACCTTTCTCCCCCAATAGCTATGATTTAAAAATTCGTGTTGCCTCTACAGCCTTCTGCCATCCTGTATACAGAGCTGTGGCTTGTTCTTCATCCATGTGAGGTTGATAGGTTTCCCCACTCACCCATAATGCAGATAAAGCCTCTTGGTTTGGCCAGAAGCTTGTCGCCAGCCCCGCTAAATAGGCTGCACCGAGTGCTGTTGACTCATTCAGTTTTGCTAGCTCTACTTGTAGCTGTAAAACATCACTTTGGAACTGCATTAAAAATTGATTTTTGACAGCTCCACCATCTACACGGAGTACTTCAATCGGAGTACCTGCTGCTTCTTCCATTGCATCTAGTACATCTTTCGTTTGATAGGCTAATGATTCTAGTGTTGCTCGAATAAAATGTTCTTTTGATGTTCCACGTGTTAACCCAAAAATGGCGCCACGTGCATCTGTATCCCAGTAAGGTGTACCGAGTCCAACAAAGGCAGGGACAACATAAACCCCATCGGTATGATCTACTTTTCTAGCATAGGATTCAGAATCCTCTGCTGTACGAATCATCCTAAGTCCATCGCGTAGCCATTGAATAGCTGATCCTGCTACAAATACACTACCTTCCAATGCATAGGTCACTGTCCCATCAATTCCCCACGCAATGGTTGTCAATAAACCATTTTCCGATGTCACTGCCTGCTCTCCTGTATTTAATAGCATAAAGCAGCCAGTGCCATACGTGTTTTTAGCCATTCCTTTGGTAAAACAAGTTTGTCCAAAAAGTGCGGCTTGCTGATCACCCGCAATTCCAGCTATCGGAATTTTTTCTCCAAAAAATATACTTGGAGCCGTTTCTGTATATATTTCTGATGAATTTCTCACTTCTGGAAGCATGGACATTGGGATAGCTAAAAGCTCACAAAGTTCCTCATCCCACTTCAATTCATGAATATTGTAGAGCATTGTTCGAGCTGCATTTGAGTAATCGGTCACATGAGCCTTTCCCTTTGATAATCGCCAAACAAGCCATGTATCAATCGTCCCAAATAATAAATCCCCATTGTCTGCCTTTTCACGAGCGCCTTCAACATTATCTAAGATCCATTTAATTTTTGTCGCTGAAAAATAAGCATCTAAGCGAAGCCCTGTCTTTTGCTGAAAATGTTCTTCCTGTCCTTGTTCTTTTAAGGTATTCACAATGTCCTGTGTTTGGCGTGATTGCCAGACAATCGCATTGTAAATCGGCTGACCTGTGTGTTTATCCCACACCACTGTTGTTTCGCGCTGATTGGTAATGCCGATCGCATGAACCTCACTTGCTTCATGGCCACTTTCGGTTAATACCGCCGCAATAACGGACAAGATAGAACCCCATATTTCATTGGCATTATGCTCTACCCAGCCAGCCTTTGGAAAAATTTGTTGAAATTCTTTTTGTGCTACATGAACAATTTGACCTTTTTTATCAAATAAAATGGCTCTTGAACTTGTCGTTCCTTGATCAATCGCTAAAATAAATTCACCCATCCATTTTCCCCCTCTCCCTTACATAACCCGTTTAAACATTTTTTCCACTTCATATGATGTAAAGTGAATAAGCACTGGACGTCCGTGTGGGCATGTAAATGGATTATCTGCATTGCGTAAATCTCGTAGCAATGTTTCCATTTGCTCTTTTGTTAAATAATGATTGGCTTTGATTGACTTTTTACAGCTCATCATAATTGCGGCTGCCTCACGTAGTTTTTTGATATCAGCCTTTTTAGTTGTCAACACCTGTTCAATTAAATCCTCAATGATTTCCTGTTCCTCCCCTTGTGGGAACCAACTCGGATGCTCACGTACAACAAAAGATGACTGTCCAAATTCCTCTAAAAATACGCCTACAGCTTCTAATTCATGCCTGTGTTCTCGTAAGATCAGTGCTTCATCGGCTGCATAATGGAATGTTAGTGGTAACAATAATGCCTGACGTTCATGAGGATTAACTTGACCGACTTTTTCACGGAAGAATTCGTATTTAATACGTTCCTGAGCAGCATGCTGATCAATTAAATAAAAACCATCCTCCATTTGTGCGACAATGTATGTGCCATGGATTTGTCCCACTACTTCGAGTTCAGGAAAGGGTTCCTTCGTAGGCATCTCTTCCAATATTTCCGACTGTGCAGCTATTGTTACTTCATCAATTGTTTCAGCCTCTATTTGTGGTGTAGGCTGCCAACTTTCCTCTAGAACCGTAAAAATTGGCTTAGGCTCATCTATTTGTTCACGATTGTTTTCTTGAATGGTTTGGGCATCATATAATTTTTCTACGATAGCATTCATTTTCTCCACATCAATCTTCGGAGCAGGCTTCCAAATGTTTAATTGCTCAGTAGCTGGTTTAACTATTTTTTCTTTCTTTTCCATTTGTGGGACTCGAATAATGTTGCGTATTGTTTCACGAATGGTTTCCTCTATTAACTTCAAAAGCTCAGCCTCTTTACTTAAACGAATTTGATGTTTTGCAGGATGCACATTCACGTCTGTTAAGTAAGGATCACCCTCTATATATAGAACAACTATTGGGAAGCGCTCGATAGGTAAATACGTATGGTAAGCATCCACAATGGCCTTTTGTACTAAATAATGCTTGACCCAACGACCATTAACAAATAGAGTCATATAATTTTTAGAAGCACGTGTTACCTCTGGTAAGGATACAAAGCCAGAAATTCGATAATCATGTGACTCGCCTTGGAATGACACCATTTTCTTCGCATTATGTATTCCATAAATAGCTGCTAGCACTTGTTGTACATCTCCTCGGCCATTTGTTTGCAGTAGTTGTTGACCATTATGCAATAATCTGAATGCTATTTGTGGGTTACCAAGTGCGAGGCGATTCATCAGGTCTATTGTATGTCCTAGTTCGGTTTGAATGGTTTTCATATATTTTAAACGGGCAGGTGTATTAAAGAATAGCTGGGAGACTGTTAAATCAGTCCCTTTACGTAACGGACCAGGTTTATGAGTGAGGATATGTCCACCTTCAAGTTCTAAATGTGTTCCAGATTCACCATTTGATGTAATCAATGTCATTTTAGAAACAGAGGCAATGGATGCTAAAGCCTCACCACGGAAGCCAAGTGTTCGAATACGAAATAAATCATGTTCCTGATGAATTTTACTAGTAGCATGACGAGAGAATGACATTAGTGCATCCTCTTCATCCATACCGCTACCATTATCTATTACTTGAATAGAAGTGAGACCTGCTTCTAGTAAAAAAACATCAATGGACGTACCCCCAGCATCAATAGCATTTTCCACTAGCTCTTTGACAACAGAAGCTGGCCTCTCTACTACCTCTCCTGCTGCGATTTTATTGGATAGCCATTCGTCCATAATTTGTATGTTTCCCACTAACGTATCACTCCTTTATTTTTTAGCGTTCACTAGCTCTTGCTGTAGCTCATATAAAATATTCATTGCCTGCATCGGTGAAGTACCTAGAATATTTACCTTTTCTAATTTCTTTAGCACCTTTGTCTCGGCTGGGGAAATCGGTTCGTCTTCTGTAAATAAAGACATCTGTATTGGTTGTTCAGCTATCACCTGTGTTTCGGCAACTACTTCTTTCCCTGCCTCAAAGTTCTCAAGTAATACACGTGCTCTAGCTAAAATTTCCTCAGGTAATTGAGCAAGCTGTGCCACATGTATACCATAGGATTTATCAGCCGCTCCTTTTTTCACCTTATGCAGGAAAACGACCGTACCATTTTTTTCAGTGGCTGAAACATGGACATTTTGTAAACGTGGCAAATCCTTTTCAAGTGCTGTCAATTCATGATAATGCGTAGAAAATAACGTATTGGCTCCTATTTTGTCATGAATATATTCCATCATTGATTGTGCCAAGCTCATACCATCATAGGTCGATGTTCCACGTCCAATTTCATCAAATAGCATTAAGCTATTTTTTGTTGCATGCATAATAGCATGTTGCGATTCAAGCATCTCCACCATAAATGTAGATTGTCCTGCCGCTAAATCATCAGCCGCCCCAATCCGAGTAAAAATTTGATCGGTAATTGGTAGCTTTGCTTTTTCAGCAGGTACATAACAGCCCATTTGTGCCATAACAACAATTAATGCTACTTGACGCATATAGGTACTTTTACCAGACATATTCGGCCCTGTAATAAGCATCATATTATTCTGCTCTTCTAGCACACAATCGTTTGGTACATACATTTGCTTATTCAGCATTTTTTCAACGACAGGATGGCGTCCTTCTATAATTTTAAGGGCACGTCCACCATGAAATTCTGGTTTCGTAAATCGATATTTTTCTGAGACGCTTGCAAAGCTTAGTAAGACATCCAATTCACTAATGCTTGCAGCCAGTGCTTGGACACGCGGAATATAAGCTTTTAATACATCACGAATTTCTACAAACAGGTTGTACTCTAATGTTAAGCTTTCTTCTTCAGCATTTAAAATCAATGCTTCTTTTTCTTTTAGTTCCTGTGTAATATAGCGTTCCGCATTCGCCAGTGTTTGTTTTCGCTCATAGCGAGTTAAATCTGCTAAATGAATATTTGATTTTGTAATTTCTATATAGTAACCAAAAATGCGATTATAGCCTATTTTTAAATTTTTAATACCCGTTTTCACACGTTCTTCTTGTTCCAGTTGGGCAATCCAATCCTTACCATTACGAGCGGCATAGCGAAGTTCGTCTAAGCGTTCGTTATACCCGTCACGGATAACATCCCCTTCTTTAATGGTAATAGGGGGATTGTCTGTAATCGCTTTTGCTAATAATGCCTCGACATCTGAGCATGTATCAAGTTCCGCACCTAATTGCTGTAATGTTTCTTTATTTGACCCCATCAACTGCTGTTGAATAGTCGGCACTTGGCGTAAAGAATCACGCAATTGGGCTAAATCTCGTCCACCCACATTGCCAAAAGCAACACGACCAGCCAAACGCTCTAAATCATATACTTGTTTTAAGGATGCTTGAAGCTCTGTTCGTACAAAATATTCTTCCAATAAAT
Source organism: Lysinibacillus sp. OL1 (assembly GCF_004332175.1). Taxonomy (NCBI): domain Bacteria; kingdom Bacillati; phylum Bacillota; class Bacilli; order Caryophanales; family Bacillaceae; genus Lysinibacillus; species Lysinibacillus sp. OL1. The sequence continues at coordinate 9,375 of NZ_SJDS01000011.1, forward strand.
CCGTAACAATCGCTAGTCTAGCCTCTATTGCTGAACGTGTGGCAAGCGGTTGGTGTAGCCATTGCTTTAATTTTCGCCCACCCATCGCTGTCACGGTGTCATCTAATAGCCATAAGAGTGTACCTTTTTGATCGCCACCACGAATCGATTGAATCAGCTCTAAATTGCGCTTTGAGCTTGAATCAATGCGTAAATAATTTTTAATTTCATTAAACGTGAATGCCTGAATATGTGATAAAGACCTCATTTGCGTTTGGTCAATATAAGCTAACAATCGAAGACACGCAATTTGTAACGGTTTTGGTACAGCTTCTAGATAACTTGCTGCTTTGTCTATAGGCATTTCATTCACTTCAATTGAAAGTACGATCCCGGCATTGACGGCATGCTCTGCTAATAATAGCTGCAAACTATCCGTTACAATCAGCTCTCGAATTCCGTAAGCCTGCATTTGCATTAATAAGGCTTTTCCATCGCCTTCAATAGAAGATGCTACTGCCTCACCTGTGGATAAATCTAAATAAGCATAGCCAAATGTTGTGTCATCTAATTGCTCTGCCGCTCCAATAAAATGATTAGATTTACCATCAAGAGCCTTCCCTTCCATAATTGTTCCTGGTGTGATAAGCTGAACAACTTCACGTTTGACCACACCTTTTGCTTGCTTTGGATCTTCTGTTTGTTCACAAATAGCCACTTTATAGCCTTTTTGCACAAGTGTTTCAATATAATTTTTAGCCGAATGATGCGGCACACCGCACATTGGTATTCGCTCTTTTGCGCCTGCATCTCGGCTTGTTAATGTAATTTCTAAAATTTGTGAGGCATTGATTGCGTCCTCAAAAAACATTTCATAAAAGTCACCTAATCTAAAAAATAAAAAGGCATCTTTGTAATCTTCCTTTACCTGTAGATACTGTTGCATCATTGGTGTATATGTTGTCATATCACTATTTACCTCGCTCTTGCCTTATAGATATATTTATTATAACAAAAGATACATGCGAAACGCTTTATTCACCTTTTTTAAGATGCTAGCATTTCGCATGTATCAAAAAATGATGTTTTTTAGACTTATCTTGGTCGTTCATCAGGAAACGATGAAGACTCTAACACATACCTGCCTTCTCCTTCAGGACTTGAAGAGGAGCTAGAACTAGAGCTTGATGAGGATGAAGATGAACTTTCATCATTAAGGCTCCAATCTTCTTCATAGTCTAGTGGATGGACACTAATACAAATTGTTGTTTCACCCATTACCTCAACAACTACTTCACGTTCCACTACAATTTCAAACTTTGTACCACATGGAGAGATAATCGCTTCAATACAATTTGGTTCTTGTATCACACGTACACGAACATCATCACCAACGCTAATTTCACCGTCTCGATAGTGAAGCTTCACTTTGTCTTTATAGTGAATCGTTTCAGAAAACACAGCTGTTTTCGAATGATTACTATAGGCATACCAAACATTGACATCAAATTTCCCTGTTACTTCTACAAATTTCCCGACTCTTTTTGCAGAGCAAGTGTGATTGATTACCCAGCACCCTAAAATACTTGTCGGTTTATTTGTTGGTGATAATGTTACACGTTCTTCCGTTCTCTTCTTCCCTTTGGCAACTACTGCTTTCGTCACGATTTGTCGTAAACGTTTCAGCGCAATTCCTCCTTCGACTCTTTTCACTCCATCATATGCAGGTAGCGCCCATTGGGTGAACATATATTTTTAGAGAATGAAATGGATCATTTAAAACTTTTCGATGAGAGGTCTATTATAGCAGCTGAATGCTTCAATAGAAGAAGACGTAAAAAAAGCTCGAATGACAGCATTCGAGCTTTGATTTCTATAATCTGTTAAGAGCAGCTACCTGGTTGACTATTTTCTACGTATGAACCCGTTTCACCACGAAGAACATCGCCACCAGTTGAGCGAATAATTTCATTTGTAACATTATTTGCGATCGTATTTGAAACAAGTTGCAATAAATCATTCACATCGCCTTGTGATTCTTTAAATTGTTGCACAACTGGGATGGCATTAATTTCTTCCTCGATTTTAGCAATTTTATCTTCAATCATTTTTAATGCTTTTTCTTTCCCTAGGTGTTGGAAATTAACCGCTTGTTTTTGTAAGCTTTTTAAGCTTGCAATACGTTCACGTACTTGTTGATTTTCGTTAATTTGCGCTTCTGCCTTTTTGAAAAATTCAACCTCTGGCGTATTTGCAATCATATGTGCAATTTCATGTGATTTTTTAATTAAATCTTCTTTTGTATATAAGACTTGTGTCATTTATGCTTCCACCTTTTCATTTTTTACGACTTCCACAAATTCACCAGTAAGTGAATAGGATGTAGTCTCTGTTATTTTTACTTTCACTAATTGACCAATTACTTCTGCTGGTGCTTTGAAGTTAACTAAACGATTTTTCCTCGTATAGCCCGCTAACACATCGTCGCGTCGTTTACTTGTGCCTTCAACTAATACTTCGACAACCTGACCATTTAAACGCTCTAACGCTTTGCGAGAGTATTCACCCACCACTTCATTTAAACGTTGAAGACGCTCTTTTTTCACCTCTTCAGGTACATTGTCAATCATTTTTGCAGCTGGTGTACCTTCACGCGGCGAATAAATATACGTAAAGGCTGCGTCAAAGCCAACTTCACGGTATAAGGACAATGTTTCCTCAAACTGTTCCTCTGTTTCATTCGGATAGCCAACGATAATATCTGTTGTTAAGGTTACTTCAGGTATTGCCGCTTTAATTCTATCCACTAAACCAAGGAAATGCTCGCGTGTGTATTTACGCGCCATAATTTTTAGCACGTCATTCGAGCCAGATTGTACTGGTAAATGGATATGCTCCACTAAGTTGCCACGCTTTGCAAGAACTTCGATTAAATGATCATCAAAGTCACGTGGATGACTCGTTGTAAATCGAATCCGCGGAATATCGATCTTTCTTAATTCATCCATTAAATCGCCAAGACGATAATCAATATCCTCAAAATCTTTACCGTAAGCGTTGACATTTTGCCCCAATAACATAATCTCTTTGTAGCCCGCTGCCGCTAGCTCACGAACTTCAGCAATGATTTCCTCTGGTCGGCGACTGCGCTCTTTACCACGTGTATATGGAACGATACAATACGTACAGAATTTATCGCAACCATACATAATATTAACCCAAGCCTTAATGGAGCCAAGACGTTTCTTCGGCAGATTTTCAATGACATCGCCTTCTTTAGACCAAACCTCTATGACCATTTCTTTTGACATGTAGGCTTCTTTTAAAATGTTTGGCAGACGGTGAATATTGTGTGTACCAAACACCATATCAACATGTGGGTAGCTTCTTAAAATTTTATTAACCACAGATTCCTCTTGCGACATACAGCCACAAACCCCTATTAGCATCTCAGGGTTTTTTCGTTTATATTTCAGCAGGAAACCAAGTTCTCCAAATACTTTGTTTTCTGCATTTTCACGAATAGCACATGTATTTAGCAAGACAACGTCAGCCTCTTCAATCACCTCTGTTGGTGTGTAGCCTAGCTGCATAAAAATCCCGGCCATTACTTCTGTGTCATGCTCATTCATTTGGCAGCCATAAGTACGAATATAGAAGGTGCGATCTTTGCCCATTCCTGCGAACTCTTCTGCAATGCTAAAATCCTTATGATACTTCACATCTTCTTTCCCACGTTTTTTAGCATCTTTTAAGGATGGAGCTGTAAAGACCCTCTCAAAATATTTACTATAATCCTTTTCAGGCTTGTCTTCTTTTTTTGGTTGATTGACTTGTTGATTAGCTAAGCGTTGTTCCTCATTCATCGCAATCAGGTAACTCCTTTCAAACGAAATCCATGCACTTGAATTCCCATTTTATTATTATACTGAATAGTTGATACTTCCTACAAGGTTTGCGCCTCAAATGTCGAGGTTTCGACTTAATTATATGAAGATAGGCGTAATTATCCATCAGCTCTGGCGTTCTATCCTGAAAGTTTTAATGTCCTATCCATGCGTTCACATTTGCTAACTATTGCTCTTATTAAAATACTTGCTGTATTTTATCTGTAAATATGAATGATACAATTTCAGCTTTATCCAACGCTTGATATTCATATCTTCTTTATATAGTAATGCATCCGTGTATTGCCCTTCTTTCATTAATTGCTTTGCTTCTATTTTTAATTTTTCATTCTTCATGTATTTAAATAGTGTTTTTGAAGGAAGTAGTGACCATACATGCTTCGTCTGGACATATGTTCGTTCATGATTAACCTGGTATAAATAATCATCCACCACATATTGCATTAAATTATACCCGCTTGCGGTCACATAGTAGCTTGAAGCCCCTGCTCGCAAATTCATTTCAAAGAGCTTGTATTTCCCGTCCCTTGCATCATATTTCATATCAAAATTAGCAAAGCCCGTATAGCCGATGTCCTCTAAAAAATGCCGAATGGATTCCATTAGCTGTTCATCATAATCGGTCATAACAGCTAAAGAAATACCTTTGTTTTGTGGAGATGGATCTTCGAGTAGCTTGTTGCTAACACACATTAATTTTACTTTTCGATCTCTTCCTACATATACATCTAGAACACGGATATAGGAATCGTCGCCTGGAATAAATTCTTGAACGATTAAGGTGTCTTGATAGCTAGAACGATAAATACAGCGAAAGATGTGCTGCATCTCATGTGCATCATGCACTAGATATATTTTTTTCTTTTCAGGAAAGGAACAGTTCGTATAGGCCACGGTATTGGAGGGTTTAATAATAATGGGATACTGGATTGGAATTTCTCTATTTGAATGATGTTCCTTTGTTATAATGATGGTTTTGGGGTATTTTAACTGATATTTATCACAAAGCCTGTAGAACTTCTCCTTTGTTTGCACCCTATTTAGTAAAGCCTGATCAATGTAAGGTAAAATAAAGTACTTTTCAAGCTGCTCTTTATTTTCAATGATAAGCTCTGCATAGTAGCAGTCACAAACTAATAAAATCAATTTCTTTTGTTGGCACTGCATGGCCAATCCCACTAGCGCTTGTACAAAACGGGTAGGATCATCTAAATGTTCAACGTATTGAAAATCCAGAATACCGCTATTCTGCGTGGCAATTCCCTGTGAGCCTTTCAAAAGGAGTGAGCGCATCGTCCTCCCTTTTTTTGCTGGCTCAATGACAAGACTTTTCATGCGGTAGGCTGCATAAAATGAGCGGGCTACCCCGTATGCATGCTGACCCGATTGTATAATAATAGGTAAAAAGGGTTGTTCTTTAATAGATGTCAATCTGAATCGCCTCACATTATAAAAATGAATTTAATCATTTGTATGCGAGTAAAATTGTACTTATGTAATACGAATAAAAGGCACTACATTGAAGCTTTAGTGCCCTTTACTCAACCTATAACGTCATCATTTTTTTCACTCGCTGTTCAAAGGAGGCAATAGCTTGAACGCCATAACCCTTTAGCAGCTCTGTATTGGCAAATGTATATTTACCTAAATCATCTGGGAAATGTGCATCAGAGGATACAGTAAAAGCAACTCCATGCTCAAGTAAGATTTGTAAAAAACGAGGACCCGGGCACATTTCCTGTACAGGGTAACGATAATACAGCCCGGCATTGATTTCAGTGGCGGTTTCAGTAGACGTTAGTGCCTTTGCAATACGTTTATACCAAACTTCAAGAAACGTACGATCCTCCACCTGATAATTAAATACTTTAAAATTATCTAAATGAGCAACAAAATCAAACATATTGGATTGAATCATTTTCTCTACTGCTTTAAAAAAACGCTCATAATTTTGTTGTAAAGAGGGTTGATCCATTTGCTCAAAAAGATATTGTGTTTGTGGATTATCAAAGCCCCACCCATCAACAAAATGAACAGAACCAATTACATAATCCCAAGGATAGCCTGCTAGTAAAGCCGTTAATTCCTCCTCTCCACCAATAAAATAATCTGCCTCTATACCAAGTCTCAGTGTAATGCCATGTTGACGCCACTTTTCCTTCGCCTGCTGAATGGTCGTCACAAAAGTATCCATATTTTCTGTCATCACACGATCCAGCCAATAGCGCTGAATTTGCCCAATTTCACTATCATCCAGCCTCATAAAGCGCTCAAAATAGGCACGCGTTTGTTGAAATCGATATAAGTGATCGACAATCCCCACCTCACGTAAGCCAAGCTGCTTTGCCTGTTCGAGATATAAATCCAACCATTCCTCACTATAACAGCCATTTTTCACACGCCTTGCTAGCCGCTGTAAATGACAAGTTATTTGTTGTTTGGAGCCTTTTTCCGTTTCATCATCCGAATGAAAAAACTCCAGTGCCTGCGATGTACGCTCTAGCCAGCGAAATGAATAAGGTCCCTCTTCTAAATGTACGTGATAATCAATTGTCATCCACTCTTCCCTCCATTACATATCGTCCATTTTTCCTCATACGCCTGCCATTCTAATGGACAAGTGCTTTCGCAAAGAATTTCTGTACATTCATCAAGATGACAGATTTGAAAAAATGATTTGCCATTAATTTTAGATGCATCGGCTAATAAATAACTCACTTTGCTATGTTTGAGCATTTTCTTTGAAATAAGAGATTCATCCAAATCGTAATCATAAACAATGCCCTCACTCATGCCACCACACGATAAAAAAGCCTTATCAAAATTCATATTATCTAGCATTTCTAACGTCATAGCACCTGCAACAGAAGATTGTTTTGGATTCGCCGTGCCTCCTAGTAATATGACCTTGCCTGTCATGCGTCGTTCTTCTATGGCTAAATTAAATTGAATAGCTGCTGCAATTGAATTCGTTACAACCGTTATATCTTCCACAGCTAGTAAAAAATCGGCTATATGTACTGTTGTAGTACCTGTATCTACTGCAATAGTATCGCCGTCGCAAATGCGTTTTGCAGCAATACGAGCAATTTGTCTCTTTGCGTCCTTGTGCATTTGTAGCTTGCGTAAAAATACCGGTTCATTACGTACATTCGTATATTTAATAGCCCCGCCATGAACTCTTGTTAATAAATGCTGTTGTTCTAATTCATCAAAGTCTCGGCGAATTGTTTCTGGTGCTACCTGAAGGGCATCGGCAATATTGGCAACAATAATTTTTCCTTCAGAATCTAATTGTTTTAAAATAAATTCAAATCTTTCCAGTTTAGCGTAAGTCATGATAGTGCAATCACATCTTCTTGTGCGACATAACACTTATAGGATTTTCCCATTTCAATCGAATTCCCTTGTTGATGCAGTTGTTCCATTGTAAACGCCATTTCTCCTTCAAACGTAGTACGAATAATATTGCCGCTCATTAATGATTGTTTGGCAACCCCAAAGAGACATAAGTCCCCATCTCGTTGATCGAGATGTAACGCCTCAGGTCGTATAGCAAATTTCGTGGCTTGCTCTATTAAAGATGCTCCAAGCATTTTTTCTAAAGTTTGGCGTGGAAAAACATTATAATGACCGATAAAATTAGCAATAAATTCATTATTTGGTTTCGTATAGATTTCCGTTGGCGTACCATTTTGGGCAATGCTGCCATTATTCATGACAAATATTCTATCCGAAACAGCCATTGCCTCCTCCTGATCATGTGTAACTAGAATCATTGTCATATTTAATTTTCGCTGAATTGCTCGTAAATCTGCTTGAAGTTTTTTGCGAATTTGAGCATCGAGCGCACTAAGCGGCTCATCTAATAGCAGTACTTTAGGTCGGACAATTAATGCACGAGCTAGAGCAACACGCTGCTGTTGACCTCCCGATAATTCTTTCGGATACGCATTAGCTTTCTCACTTAGATGAACAAGCGCTAGCATTTCATGAACACGCTGCTCTATATCTGCCTTATTAACTTTTTGCATACGCAAACCAAAAGCAACATTTTCGAGCACAGTCATATTAGGAAAAAGTGCATAGGATTGAAAGACCATACCCACTTGACGATCCTTCGGTTGTACGCCACTCATATTTTTTCCTTCAATCAAAATCTTACCTGCCGATGCATCTGTTAAGCCTGCAACAATACGCAAAATCGTACTCTTTCCACAGCCACTAGGACCTAATAGTGTGATAAATTCTCCTTTTTGAATTTCCATATGAATATTGGTTAAAACAGATACTTGTCCATATTTTTTATGAAGCCCTTCAATAACAAGATAACTCATAGATTTGTAGCACCTTTCGATCGTTTCGTTACGATAGCAATGATGAATGTTAAAAGACCCATTAGCACGAGATAGATGAAAACAACAGCACTAGCAATATGTCCACTTGTGCTAAGCTTTTTCATTAAATAAATTTGAACGGTTTCAAAGCGAGAACCTACAACAAGATTAATTAAGACAAACTCACCAAATAAGACAGAGAAGGATAACAATGCCCCCGCAAATAAGCCTGGATAAACGGTAGGCAGTAAAATTTTTGTGAATGCCTGCCTTTTGGTTGCGCCTAGTAATTGAGCGGCATCAAGTAGCTGCCTCGCATCTATATTTCTTAAACTATTTCGTGTACCTTGATAGATATAAGGAAGAATTCCCACAACATAGGCACCTAAAACAACAAATATCATCGGTATACCTATTTGGCTATAAACGCGTATAAGCCCTACAGCTAAAATGATTCCTGGAAAAGAATACACCATCACCACTGCCATCTGTATCCATTTTTCATATCTTGGAAAGTATAGGATGATGACGAAAATGGCTGGCACAATGACAAGGAGTGCAATGCTAACTGCCCCCCCTGCTAAAAATACTGAACGACCAAATGCCTGAATAAAATCGGTATCCTGAAACAATGTGGAAAGCCATTTTAGTGTGAGTCCTTCTGGCAATATCGTTTTATTCCATTTTGTTGCAAACGCATAGAGCATTGTTGCTAACACAGGTAATAGTAAATATCCCACGAGCAGAAGGAAAAAGAAATCAGCCAAACCACGCTTTTTCATTTTACTTTCCTCCTTGTTTTAGAGATGCTCCACTCACTGATCAGCATGGCCGTCACCATTGTCACTGCTAATATAACTGCAATGGCACTGGCTAGCTCTGGCTGAGCAAAAATATCACCTTTTATTAAGGAGCCGATACGAATCGCCACTAAATTATAATTACTACTTGTTAATGCATAAGCAGAGGCATACGCGCCCATTGCATTGGCGAACAATACACTAAAGGTTCCCACAATTCCTGGGAGCATAACAGGGAGACCAATTTTCATCCAAAACTGCCAGCTAGATGCACCAAGAAGGGCTGCCGCCTCCTTCCACTGTTGCTGAATTCCATCATAAATGGGATATAGCAGCATTAGTGATAATGGCAGCTGAAAGTAAATGTAAATAAGTAACAAACCGCTCCAACTGTATAATGAAAAGGATGTCAACGCCTCAATATCCCATTTGTCAAATAACAATGTAAATAAACCACTATTGCCAAGTAAAACGATAAAAGCAAATGCTAGCGGAATACCTGAAAAATTGGAGGTTAAGTTCGTAAGTATTAAAATCTTCTCCCGTACTGGCTCTGAAAACTTCATCATGGCATAAACTGCAAACAAGGTGATAAGTAACGCAATCATAGCTGAGATAACAGATAAAGTAATACTATTTTTAAAACCTTGAAGAATGTAGTCGTTCGTCAAAATTGATTCATACTGCTTCAGAGTAAAGCCCTCACTATTTTGAAAGCTGGTAATGAGCATATATAGGAGCGGTACTAAGAAAAACAATAATAGTAATACAAGAAAAGGTGAAAGCCAAGCAATGGATTGCCGCTTCGATATCAACACACTCACTTCTTTCTATAAATGACTTGCGGCTCATGGGGATAATAGCCGCTCCTTATAATGAGAGCGACTACTATATAATTAAACCTCTTTTGCTGTAAACACACCGTCTAATAGGAGTGGCACCATATCTTCAGCAGGCTTAATATTTAATAAATGACAGCACAGTGGTGCAACTTGTAATTGGGAAATAACGCCTTCTTTTATACCAGCCTTTACTGCATCTGAAATGACAAATAGCGGGACATGACGATCCTCATGTGTTGTACCGCCATGATTACCATCTCTTGTCATGCCATGATCAGCCGTAACGATAACCTCATAGCCCAGCGCCATACACTTTGGAATAAACAAGGATAGTAAAGCATCCATCGCTAAAACTCGATTGCGATATTGAGCAGAATCTGCCGTAAATTTGTGACCATCATCATCAACATTCATTGGATGAATATACAGAAAATCAGGCTGCTTTTGAGCCATTAACCATGCTGCATCGGTAAATACATGACTATCTGGATAATGATCCTCAAAATAGAACATACCATTGTCAATTGGTAAATGTGTATCGAGTTGTAGCCTGTCCTCCATATGATTAAATGGCGCTCTATTATAAAGCTCACTCACCCAATAATAGGCGGAGGCTGCTGTAGTTAAACCATGCTCCTTTGCGATATGAAAGACACTTTGCCCTTTCGATAAACGCACTGTCATATTGCTGGTAACGCCATGTACAATAGGGGGTGTACCTGTTAAAATCGTCTCATACAATGGTCTTGATAAAGAAGGCACCTCTGAGCAAACCTTATAGCGAGCAGCTACCTGACGCTCGACTAAATGGTGCAAGAACCCCATATGTGTGCAGGCTGTGTCAAAGCGCAAGGCATCGATAACAATAAGAACCACTTTGTTATTTTGCATGGATTAATACCTGCTCTTGATAGAGTTGAGGGATTTGCTTTGTTGTATCTTCCCATTTCTTTTGGTCTTTAACAGGTTGTGCATTCGTATACATATCAGCAGGTAATAGTAAATCTTTTACATCCTGTGGTAATTTCACTCCGTCCCGAATTGGACGCGCATAGCCTTTTGCTAAATTTTCTTGACCTGCATCAGATAAAATATATTCACGTGCTAGCATGGCAGCATGTGGGTTTTTGGCATATTTATTAATTACCGTTGCATAACCAGAAGTGACAGATCCCTCCTTAGGTATCACTACATCAAAGCGGTCCTCATCAATTTGATGACGATAACCTAATGCATTAAAGTCCCATAAGATCGCAACATCTATTTCACCTTTTTCTAGGTTTGCTACTGATGGATCTCCCTGTAGACGTCCTTGCTTCGCTAATTCTGCAAAGAAATCTATACCTGGCTGGATGTTGGACTCATCTCCACCAAATGCCATAGCCGCTGCTAAGATGGCAAACTGTGCTTGGTTAGCTGTTAATGCATCCCCAATACTTACTGTGTAATCTCCATTTTTTAGGTCTTCCCATGATGTTGGAGCATTCTTCACATTATTTTTATCTGTCAAAAAAGAAATGGTTCCTGTATAGCCAACAATCCAGTGTCCCTCATCATCTTTAGCCCAATCAGGTATTTCATCCCAATAAGACGTTTTGTATGATAATGTTAAGCCCTTGTCCTTAGCGATTGGTCCAAAAGCAATCCCGACATCTCCAATATCTGCCGTAGCATCATCCTTCTCTGCTTCAAACTTCGCTAACTCCTCTGCACTCGACATGTCCGTATCCTTGTGTTTGATGCTATATTCGGTCCCGAGTTCCTCCCAGGTTTCTACCCAGTTCGCCCATGTATCTGGCATACCGACAGAATGAACAGTGCCCTCTTCCTTTGCTTTTTCTGTAATGTCCTCAAGCGATAAATCCTTGTTTACCTCATTTGCACTAGATGAACTGTCAGAACAAGCTGCCAACATGGAAATAGCTAATGCACCAATTAGACCTTTTTTCCACAGTTTTTGAATTGCCATGTGTTGGACCCTCCATTTGTTTTGCTTTATTTTTATTTGCTTACAAACGTTATGTTATAAAACAAACATTAAGCAAGTATGGAGGTGTTAAGAATATTTAGTAAAAATTATTGAGGAATTATAAATATCTATGAATTTAATGAATAAATGAAGTAGGCTTGTAAAGCTAGCGGGGGAAGATAAGAAAAATCTAAGTATGTGTACGTTTGCTTTACAGACGTACACATACTTAGATTATTTGGAGAGACCTAAAAAATCAGCATATGTATGCGGCTCATTTTCCTTGAGAATTGTTAAAAATGTAAATGCCAATTGCACAACTGACCACCATCTCATATTGTAGGACATTTCAAAACGAGAGGGCTCTAATGAAAAGACATCTTGAAAAATATCTAACGGTTCTATTTGCTCATCCTTTAAAATGGATAGAAAGCCAAGAAATAACGTATGATCTTTAACCTCAATCAATTTGTCCTCTACAAGAGCATCAATATTTTCAGGGTGTTGAAAATTACATTGTGTAGCTACATAACGTTCTAAATCCTGAGCACGCTTTCGGTCTTCACGTTCCTTTTTTTTTGCAATAAAATCAATGACGTTATTCACGTACATCGCCTCTTTTTTTCTTTTATTGTAGCATTTTTTATAGAAACATTGCCTGAAATAGCCCTTTATCCATTCCGTTTAAATGGTTTGTTTTTTATTAAATTCCTCTAAAAAAGTAGTCAATTTGTGAAATTCCACAGAGAAGACATCTTGCATTCCAAAATATCCTTCTTTTTCATCTATAATAGTGGCAAACTTTTTATAAAGACGGTGAATATAGCCATGATGGCGATAAGCATAAAATTGGACTTCCTTCACTTCTGGGTGTTCTTCTAAAATATGTTTTAGCATTTGTAGAAAACCCTTAACAAAGGATCGAGTATTTTGATATTCTTTCTTTAAAAGTGCGCAATCAATAAAAACGATATGTTTATTTTTAAATTGATCTTCTCTTACACCCAATGTATAGCTTGCTGCAGCAAATACTTCCTCGTGTATATTTTGAAAGAGAAGCAGATTTGTTTCCTCTATCATGACATATAAACTACCAAGTGTATCTAAAATCGGATACATATCATCAAATATATTTCTATTTTGCAAAAAGAAAACAGCGAATTTTTCATAATCCTTATCAGTCTTACACTGCACTATTTCCATTCATCTTCCCCCTTATTTCGTTACCCACTTACCATTTACTAAAATCGCTTCGGCAGTACCGTCCTCACGTATTCCATTAACCTGCAAGTTTTGTGAGCCTATCATAAAATCAATATGGATCATACTATTATTTATGTTTTCTAAGTTTAAACCGTCTTCTTTCAAGCCTGAAGTATAGGCTTGCCCAAAGGCTAAATGACTGGATGCATTCTCGTCGAATAAATTATGATAAAACAGTAGATTGCTCGCAGAGATTGCAGAATCATGAGGAACCAATGCAACTTCACCTATATATCTAGCACCCTCGTCCTTGTGAAGAATACTTTGTAATGCATCCATCCCTTTTTCTGCAAAGAAATCTATAATTTCTCCATCTTTAAATGTAAGTGTAAATTGATCAATGATCTGCCCTTCATAAACTAATGGCTTTGTACTTTTGACTATTCCATTTACCCCTCTTTTGAGTGGTGTTGTATAAATTTCTTCAGTTGGCATATTACAAATAAATGAGCTTCCCTTGTCATTCGTTTCCAGGCCATTTACCCAACGATGATTTTGTGGTAGTTCTATTTTTAAATTTGTGTCTTCGCTAATGAAATGTAAATAACGGAAATACTTTTCATTCAAGAACGTGGCTGTTTTATTTAATGTTTCAACATGCTTTTCCCAGGCTTGTAGTGGGCTCTCTTCATTTAATCTGAGTATTTCAAAAAACTTTTCCCATAATTCCTCAAGAGCATTTTTGGGCTCTAAATCAGGGAAAATAGATGCTGCCCATTGCTCCGTCGGATAAACAATAACAGTCCAACTAACTTCCATTCCAATCAATCTTTCGGTAAAAGAACGAAAAGCAAGTGCAGAAGCATACTCTGCTTTTTCTACCTTTACAGGGTCTATTCCCTCCATATTTTGCAAGTGGGGTGAAATAATATAAAGAAAAGCAGCACCACTACTCGCCATTTCTTCATACCCCTTCACAAGCCAATCTGGTGTATAGGCTAAGCCTTGCTCTGTCATATATTCAAATTCAATTCGAGCAAGCTCTTCATCAATCCACTTTATATAAACATAATGTGCACCATTGAGATAGGCATGTCGGCAAACCCTCCGAACAAAATCGGCAGCAGCTATCGAGGCAGAAATCACTAAAGTCTGTCCTTGTTGAATATTAATACCTATTTTTATGACCAATTCAGCATACTGCTCTATCTTAGTTTCAAAAGTTTTCATTATAAATTTAACTCCCTATTCAAATAATTTATTGAACACGCCAATGTATTTTTTTACTGATCAATAGATAAGAAATACAGGAAAAAATAAGTAAGATAAGAACATCTATGTATGTAGAATTGGTCCATCCAACAGTTAACATACCGTGTAATACATTCGCTACATATGTTGTAGGTAACACGTAGGAAATCCACTGCAGAACGATGGGAAGGTCTTTCAGTTCAATCATAACTGGTGTTAAGAAAGTAACAAACATCAACAAAAATTGCGCTACAATATTTGTAAATTGAGGATTTGGAGATAAAAAACCCATTAATACACCAATGCCTACTACACTAAAAATCGCCAATAAAGCAACTGGTAGTAGAAGCCACTCAAAATGAAGATTCACCCCATAAATTTGCTGACCAAATGTAAATACAATGACAAAAGATGGTAAGGAAGTTAAAATTCCATAAAATAATAAAGATAGTATAAAATTAACCTTTCGAATGGGAAGAGACGAGTAATATGTAAAGTAGCCCCCAAATTTTTGATACGAGATATCCTGCCCTAAAATATTCATCCCCATTAATAGAATACTAAAAATCATATTACCGATAATTAATCGTGCTAATTGTTCAGAGCTAGATTCACCCAGTAAAAATTCGAGAAAAACTAAAGTAACTATTGGGAAAATGGAAGACATTGCAATAATCCATAATAATTGATGCCTTACAATAGCTATTTGTATACGAAATAAAATAAGTAATTCAACAAAGAATTGACTAAAGGCATTCATTAACTATTCACTCCTTTGCTGTTCTTGAAGTAATGAATAGACATCTTCTAGACTCGGTGGAAATAGAGAGTATTGGCTAATGCTCAACGTCTCATCCTGTATTATTTCAACAATAGTACGAACCATATTTTTCTCGATTAACATCGTGAGTTTTGTATCCTCTACTAATTCTGCTTGTCCAAAAGCTTTCAGTCTGTCTTGGATATAGTGAATAGAGGCCTCCTGTGCATAAATTTCTAAACGCATTCTTTGGTCTACTCTTCTCTTTAGCTTTTCGACATGGTCAATGGCTAACAGCTTTCCGTTATCTATAACAGCTACACGATGAACAACTTTTTCAGCTTCCAAAATATTGTGAGTGACTAAAATAATTGTTGTACCCTTTTGGTTAAGCTCACGAATGATGTCCCATACTAATTTCCGTTTTAATGGATCCAACTCATTTGTAGGCTCATCCAAAATCATAACGGATGCCTGACCAATCAAAGTTGCTCCTAAACTAATGAGTCTTCTTTGACCACCCGAAAGCTTTGACAATAGCTTATCTCGATAAGCTTCCATGTCTAACCTCAGCAAAATATTATCTGTCTGTTGCTTCGACTCTTTTTTGGAAAGCCCCTTTAATCTACCCGTAAAATAAATGGCTTCCCATGTTTTTAAAAATGATAAAGCAAAAGTCTCCTGTGAATAATAGGCAATCTGTTTCAATACATACTTCGGATTCTTAGATACTTCTTGTTGATGAAATTTCACGGATCCCTCTGTTGGTGCTAACTGTCCTATCATTTGCTTTATCAGTGTCGTTTTTCCTGCGCCATTCGGTCCTAATAACCCAATTATTTCACCTTTATATATAGTCAGTGAAATGCCATTATTTGCTCTAAATTTACCTTTTTTATAGTAGAAAGTTACATTTTCTAATTCATATATTGGTTCAAGCATGGTAAACAGCCTTCCTGGTTAAATTTCAAAAGAGGAGGTCTGACTAAAAAGTCAGACCTTAAGGTAATAATTATTTACCGAAGGGCTTTGTATCCCCTTTTGGAAAATTAACTGGTGGTGGAAACATCATTATTTTTCACCTCACTTTCATTTTTTATTGAGTGAACAACCATCAGATAAGCTAATGATAATCACTACTTATTTTAGATTTTATATTACTCCGAAGTAATATACAACTAGAAAAATAGAAAAATCAGTATTTTCTTACTCTTAGATAATAGCATGATTTATTTTTAAATTCTTCTATCCATTAGACCATCTATTCATACCATTCTTTTCTGATACGTTGCTTCTACTAGTAAATTGAATCAATTGTAAAACAATAACTCATAAATAATATTTAATTAAAAAACAAGATGTTTACTTTCTTTGCCAATAGCATGATTATTTTGCAGATTATTCTTTAGGCAACATACCATCTACCAATAAATTCACAATATGTTGGGCTATCTCTTCTGGCTTTTTTTGCTTTGGCAGTAATTGAACAAATGTTAAGCGCTCAATAATACCTATTAAGCACTCTGCAACGATATGTGTATCTAAATCTTTCCGAAAGTAGCCAGCATCTACTTCATAATCCAGATTCTCTTTTATTTGCTTGACGATTTGTGCCTTTATTTCATCAGCCTTTGACGATAAAGATAATCCAATCCGTGTTAAATTTGGGTTCTTAGCAAAAAACGCTAATAATTCCTTAACGTTATGGATAATACGTTCTCTTACTGTTGCTTGCTCTAATGCAGGCTGTAAGCGGCTTTTTTTGGCTAAATCCATCATTCGTAAGCGAAAAAGATTTTCTAATTCTTCAAAAATGGCCTCTTTATTTTTAAAGTACAGATAAAAAGTAGGCTGACTTAATGATGCACTTTTTACTATAGTACTCACCTTCGTTTCATGATATCCATGCTGCGCAAACTCTTTCGCTGCAATTTCAAGTAATAATGCGCGACTTTCTTCTCCACTTGCGCCTTTAGGTCTACCTCTTTCTGCCATAAAAAACTCCTCCATTTAAGTACCCTTAAAACTTTTTTCTATAAAAAAAGCCCTTTATAAGGATAGTTAGTTGTAAAACCTTACTTCCATTAAAAAGGACTAAATTTATTACTAGGGTAACATGAAGAACTTCATTAGGGCAATGACTTTGATCTCTGCCTGAAGTAAATTGGAAAAAATAAACTGCTACTACATCCTCATAACAGGAATAGTGATTGTCACTTTTCCTCCACCCGTTATCGAATCATTAGCGAGTGTTATTACCCCATCATGCTTTTTAATGACTGACTCTGCAATATAAAGGCCCAAACCATGATGATTTGTTGTATTTCTACTTGGGTCTCCACGATAAAATTGTTTGGTAGCCTCTTTTAAATCTTTTGCTGAAAAACCAGTACCACTATCTTTCACAGTAAAATGAATAACATTCTCCTTTCCTTCAACAGATAAAGTGACTTTGCTGTTATTTGGTGTGTGCTCAACTGCATTGACAATCACATTTAATAGAGCCCGATAAAAAGGCTCTTCCTCTATCATAATGGAAGTAGGTAGCCTGATCTTTTCTACACTAACTTTAAGATTTTTTTCTAAAGCAAGAGCTTTCATTTGTTGTTCGACCTTTTGAATAAATAAATGCATGGCTACATTCGATTTTGATGTGACAACACCTTGCTCCACATTCGAAAGATCCATTAATTGCTTTGTGAACTTTTCAATTTCAACCGTATTTTTTAATATATAATGGTTAAATTCTTTTTGCATTTCATCTTGGGCAGTGTCCAATAAAAGTTCGGCATTTCCCCGAATAATCGTCAATGGGGTTTTCAGGTCATGTGCCAGTGCTGAAATTTGTTCTCTGCGCAATCTTTCTGCCTGCCATTGTTGTGTCAATGAAGTATTTAATGCTTCCTTCATTTGCTCAAAGGAAAGAGCAATATCATCAATTTCTCGAATCCCAGATGGTTTTAAATGAAAATCTAAATTTTGATGTTGGATTTTTTCAATAGCTTCTTGTAAACCCATCATTTTTTGTTTTAGTCTTCTGCCAAAATGAACAGCAAGTACTGCTGCTTGTACAACAACTCCAATAATAAAAACTAATAAAACCGTTAATTGCGGGTTAGGTAAATAATTTCTTATGATAGCAGAGCGATACTCAGGGACTAAACTATAGCGTAAAATACATATTTCTTGTCCGCGCTCAATAAATGCATAAAATTGAGAACTTCCTTGCTTCTCTCCCTTTTGTTTTAACTGCCATGCATAGGAAGCCTCTTCTTTTGTTAAATTGCCTGAAATAAACTCTCCCTGATTTGAAACCACTGCATATTCGACAAGATCAGGAATCATCTCGTCCGTTACCGAACTGCTTGTAGCAATACGATCTTTTGCTAAAGTGATTTGTGACTCTGCATAATTTGCAGGTAAAATAATATTAGCTGAAAAGGCAAACATAAATAGACCGATTAATAGTGCCACTAATAAAATGATACCTAAGCAAAGAAAGAATAAATATCTCAGGAAAAATGTATGAAGATGTGTTCCTTTCCTCGGTTTTATCGTCTCCATTTATAGCCGATCCCCCAAACGGTATCAATGACTTCTATGTCAAACGCATGTAGCTTTGACCGAATATTTTTGACATGCTCTGTTATCGCTGTACTGTCACTTTTACCATCAAACCCAAAAATCGTTTCGTATATTTGTTCTTTAGAAAAAACTTGCCCGCGATGACGTGCTAAAAATTCACATATTTCATACTCACTTTTAGTTAGCAGAACGCGCTCATTCTGAACAAACAATTCTTTACCAGAAAGATTAAAGTGAACTTTATCGCTATAAAGGATGTTCCGCTTCTCTCTGCTTTCCCGTCGGATATGCGCATTCACCCTTGCCCGTAGCTCTCCAATGCCAAATGGTTTAATCAAATAATCATCTGCGCCTAGGCCTAAACCATACATCACATCTTCTTCTAAGGATTTAGCTGTAAGAAAAAGAATAGGACAATCTACAGCATGCCTAATTTGCCCACACAATGTAAAGCCATCCATAATAGGCATCATCACATCAAGCAAAATTAAATCAAAGGAACCTAAATCCATCTTGCCTACTTCTGTCGGTTTAGACACAATGGTTACCAAGTGACTATCTTTATAAAGTGCATTTTTTATCAGCATTAAAATATCCACTTCATCATCCACTACTAATATATTTGCCATAATTCACCCTCTAATTTTCAGCTGCTCTACCTTCCCATCTCCAAAACCATAGGCAAGATAATGCAAAAGCTAGTATGCTTCCACCTAAGCACAATATTATACTAGTCTGGATACTTGCTTCTAGCAATGTTAAATTTGTTCCTGTCGATGATAAAATCCATAAAGAAACAAAATGACCGCTCCATCCATACGGTAAAAAGGGCCAAATACCATCCCCTAAGCCTGTCAGCAATAGGGCGACCAGTAGGGCTTCTACAATACCTAGACCAATCGAAGCGCCTTTACCAAATTGGAAGCTTACAAATAAATGTAACATATAGAAAATCACATGACTGCCGAATAGAATACAAGCAGCCATACTATAAAATGAATAGCCCAAATCTACTTCATGTAATAGTTCTCTAAAGCCAAAACTAAAAATAGCTATAGATAGAAAGATGGCTCCAAAGCTAAACAATAATAATAAGATAAGCTTGCTCATATATGTCTTTATTTTTATGTTTGTTGTAGCTAGCAGACCTTGGAAACGACCAGCGTTTGCTTCCTGCTCAGATGCCATTGCACATACTAATCCTATAATAATAGGTAGTCCACACGCTAGGCCTTGAAAATAGGCAGTTACTTTTCCGTGAAAATCCCATGGTGAATAGGAATAATAAGCTAAAAACAGTCCAGAAATAACAATGGGGACAAGTAGATGGGTAAGTAGTAATGGAGTTCGTCTTGTTTTAAGAATTTCCGCTCTCAATAATCGTACCATGTCCATTTTCTATTTTGCCTCCCTTTTTTGAAACCACTTTGTCGTGAGTGAAGCGATTATGATAAACCAAGCGATCGTTATCAATAAGCCAGGAAATATAACATCATGATTGAGTAAGGAACTACCCTCAGGTACTGGTAGACCATTTGGTAATATGCCGAGAGTTGAGCATAATAAACGTGCACCAATTGCAAAGGGATAGCAATACCATAGCTCTCCATCTGCAAATACTACAATTCCAATGATATTGGCCACTATATTGAACAAAATAGCCAAATAGGTTCCTAATTTAGCTGCCAAAAAAAGACATAAGGGAATTTGCCACAAAAACGTTACGAAAATAACTAGAGAACTTAATAGGCTGCTTGTGATTGGTAAGCTGTGACCAAATAGCCAGCCCCCTGCTGTAATGCCTCCAAAGAACATACTAGTGATAAGGACAAGCCATACACCTGATGAAAGTATTTTTCCTAACCAAACCCTTTTGAGGCCAAGTGGTAGTGCAAGTATACTATGGTATTTCAACTTCTTATCCTTTTCAATCACTAAGGCACAGCAAATTGTCAGTGCACCTGGCAGAAGCATCGTATACCACCAGTTATAAGCTCCTGTTTGAAAATATTCACCTCCCATAAGTACAGCGCTTATAAGTAAGGTTATAAGTGGCGTAAGCCAAAGTAGTTTGGGAATAAAAGTTCGCTTCCACTTTAATTGTTCCGCTTTTATGATGGCTAACATGCTAATGACCTGCCTTTCTGTTGGCAGTGACAACCTGCATGAATAGTGATTCTAATTCATGACCTTGTGGAGCTGGTCCCTGATAGCCAAGCTTGCCACCAGCAATAATGCCAATATCATCCACGACTTGTTCTACCTCAGGCAAAATATGACTAGACAATATAACAGTAATACCTTGTTCTGGAAATGAGCGAATGAGCTTACGAAGCTCTTGTATACCAATTGGATCCAAACCATTTGTTGGCTCATCTAAAATTAACAGTTTCGGTTTGTTTAACAGTGCAATTGCTATGCCCAAACGTTGCTTCATTCCTAAAGAAAACTGACCTGCTCGTTTTTTCCCCGTGTTCGTTAAATCTACAATCTCCAATACTTCGTCAATCCGACTTTGTGGTATGCCTAACGCGATCGTTCGAACTTTTAGATTTTCTTCAGCTGATAAATTATCATACAAGGGGGGTGTTTCAATTAAAACCCCGATATCCTGCAGATCTTTTCGTGACCATAGATGTCCATTAAAAATGATATCTCCAGCATTAGGTCGTAGCATGCCCGTTATCATCTTTAAGGTTGTAGATTTTCCCGCTCCGTTAGGTCCAAGTAAGCCATAAACTGAATTACGTTTAATTTCTAACGATAAATTATCGACGATTTTTTGTCCTTTAAACGCTTTATTCAAATTGTTTGTTTTCAAAATCAAGTCTTTCATAATTAGTCATCATCCTTTCGATGACCTTAGTGTAAAAAATAAATATAAGGATTTCATAAGGATCCCCTAACAATTACTAGGGTTAGCCATGCGTTTATCCGCAATCGCTCGTAATTCTTTTCTAAAGCATGAAAAAAAGCATTTGGAATGACTTCATTCCAAATGCTTCGATTCTATCAATTTTACATAAATTCTTTTACTAAATCATTAAAATCATTTTCGCTCATTTTGATATCGATATCTGTTAATGGTAACTCAGAGTAGCCAGGTACTTTTTCTTGATACGACGTTGTTTCCGTATCATGATAAATAATGCCTGTTACTAAACCCTCGTGTTCCATTACTGTACGCATTGCCATACCACGATCTGAGGGATCATAATTTTCAACATCTGCTAATTTTGTTAAATTTTCTTTAAACCAATCATATGTGTTCACTTTGTTATACGTAACACAAGGTGAAAAGACATTGATAAATGAGAAACCTTTATGGTTAATACCAGCTTCAATTAGTGCTGTTAATTCTTTAATATCTGTAGAAAAGCCTTGCGCCACAAATGTTGCACCACTTGTTAATGCTACCTCTAATGGTTTCAATGATGGCTCAATCGCTCCACCTGGTGTAGATTTTGTAATAAATCCAGCAGCTGAACGTGGAGATGTTTGACCTTTTGTTAAACCATAAATTTGGTTATCCATTACAATATAAGTTATATCAATATTACGGCGGATGGCATGAATGGTATGCCCCATACCAATCGCAAATCCATCACCATCACCACCAGAAGCGATAACATGTAAATCACGATTAGCCATTTTCAATCCCTGTGCAATTGGTAGTGCACGACCATGAATACCATGGAATCCATAAGAATTGATATATCCTGAAATTCGACCTGAACATCCAATGCCTGAAATGACAGCAAGTTCATTTGGTTCAATGCCGACATTTGCAGCAGCACGTTGAATAGCTGCTTGTACTGAGAAGTCTCCACAGCCTGGGCACCAGTTTGGTTTCACTGTATTACGAAAATCCTTAAATGTTGCCATTAGCGAGTCAACTCCTTCACACGATTTTCTAATTCACCTGGCAAGAATGGTGTACCATTATATTTAGTGATTGTCGCGATTTTATCGTGACCACCAACATTCATCTTCATAATATTAGCTAATTGACCTGTATAGTTATTTTCTACAACGATCACCTTTTTCGCTTGTGCAACAAGAGGTGCTATTTCTGCAGAAGGGAATGGGTGAATTAAACGAATATGTGCATGATTCACTTTCATTCCTTGTGCATTCAAACGTTCTTGCACTTCTTCAATAGCTCCTCTTGTTGAATTAAAGCCTACTAATAAAATATCGGCTTCCTCATGTGGTGCATTGACAAAGACTGGGTTATCAAATTTCAAGCTCTCTAATTTACGGAAGCGTTTATCCATTTGAGTTTGGCGATTACCCGTTGCCTCAGATGGCTTCCCTGTTTCATCATGTTCAACACCTGTAACGTGATGAATACCATGTAATGTACCTGGTAATACACGAGGTGAAATACCATCTTCTGTATCTTCGTAACGCTTGAAGTAGGCTTTATCTGCCGCTTCCTCAAGATCATCCATCACAATTTTACCGCGACGAATTTCAATTTTATCATAATCAAATGGCTCTACAGATTGTTTTCCTAGGGATAATTGTAGATCTGTCATTAAGATTACTGGTAATTGTAATTCCTCTGCAATGTTAAATGCTTGGATCGTATCAAAGAAAGCTTCCTCCATCGTCGAAGGTGCAATGACTACCTTAGGAATCTCTCCATGTGTACCGTAAAGCATAGCCATCAAGTCAGATTGTTCTTGCTTAGTTGGCAACCCAGTTGAAGGGCCTCCACGTTGTGTATCCACTACTACTAAAGGTTGCTCTGTCATACCTGAAAGACCGATTGCTTCCATCATCAATGAAAGACCAGGACCAGCTGAAGCGGTAAAGGAACGTACACCACCAAAGTTTGCACCAATAGCCATTGTTGCTGCTGCAATCTCATCTTCCGTTTGGATGACCGTACCACCGAATTTCGGTAATTTTTTAATCAAGTATTCCATAATTTCAGAAGCAGGTGTAATTGGGTATGCTGCCATAAAGCGTGTCCCAGCAGCTAATGCACCAAGTGCTATCGCATCATTCCCAATCATAAACATACGACGTTTACCATCGGCAGGTGCAAGCTCCCATTCGCCTATACGATCAACTAATAGCTCATTCATAATTTGACGACCACGTGTAATGGCTTCCATATTTTTTTGAACGACTTCTTCGCCCTTTTTACCAAAAATATCATCGACAACATTTTGGAATACTGCATCTTCTAGGTTTAGCAATGATGCAGTTGCCCCGATAGCCACCATGTTTTTCATTAACGAAGTACCAAGCTCTGCTGCTACTTCTGTAAACGGTACTGCAAATAATGGTGCTTTAGAATCCTCAGGTTTAACAGGATCAAATTTTGCATCGGCTAAAATAATACCCTTTTCTGTAAGCTCTTTATAATTGACATCAATTGTTTCTTGATCGAATGCCACTAAAATATCTAAATCATCCGCAATTGAACGTACTTCTGTTGGACGAACTGTAATTTTATTATTCGTATGGCCACCTTTAATTCGAGAAGAGAAGTGACGATAACCGTATAGGAAATAACCTAGACGATTCATTGCCATTGAGAAAATCTCACCTGTACTCTCAATCCCTTCACCCTGTTGCCCACCGACTTTCCATGAAAGCTGATGTAACATGTCAACAACTCCTTAAATCCAATGTGTACTATTATTTTTCCTTCATAAGTTTAACACGAAGAAACCGTCTGGACTATTGTTTCTCCACGATTTAGGCGAAAATCAGACCTTTGACTGAAAATCCTGTTCATAAAGTTGTAATTTTCAAATCTAAGCAAAATCACGCCCCTATTTCAAGTGACAACTATCATATGTAAAACAGGAAAACGAAAAAATGCTCCACCACAATAGTATGTGACAGAGCATTTTACTTCATTACTTTTTTATCGAATACGTTTTTCTACTAGCAGCTTCAATGCTGTTCGTTCTTCTCCAGCAATCAAAATATCGGCAAACGCCGGCGCGCAAATTAAATCTGTGCCACTTGGCGCTACAAATCCGCGTGCAATGGCCACTGCTTTCACGGCTTGGTTAAGTGCACCTGCCCCAACTGCTTGCATTTCTGCCTGCCCTTTTTCTCTGATTACCGCGACTAATGCACCTGCAACTGAATTTGGATTAGAGCGTGATGATACTTTTAATGAATCCACAATTATTCCTCCCCGTTTCGCGAATAGTGTTTACGCTCAACAACTCATGTCCCCCTTTTTGGACCTCAAGTTATTGTCCGTAGCACATTTTATGCTCCGCAAAACGGAAATAGACTAGTTTGACAAAGAAACCTATATCCCCGTAAAAGAAACGTAAAAAAACATTCTTCGACTTATCTACCCTTGAAATGGATAGTCTTCATTTATATAAATGCGTTCACAGGCAATAGCTTTTCCTGTTCGATCATCCATCTCGACAAAGAAACCACTTAAAACCTCTCGCCCTTTTTTCGGAACTTCAAAACGAGATGGCATGTTTGTTTGGAATTTATAGATGACACTTTCCTTTGTCATACCTAAAATTTCATCGTACGGCCCTGTCATACCAACATCCGTGATATAAGCTGTACCTTGCGGGTAAATTCTTGCATCTGCTGTTTGCACATGTGTATGTGTCCCAACAACCGCTGAAGCCTTTCCATCTAAATGCCAACCAAGAGCGATTTTTTCACTAGTCGCTTCAGCATGGAAATCCACGAAGACAAGTGGAGATATTTGTCGAGCCTCTGCAATCAATTGATCTGCCATTGCAAACGGATCCTCATGTGGTGGTAAAAATACGCGACCATGTAAATTAATGACAGATAATGTCACGCCATTTTTAGAAATCTGGACCATACCTTTACCAGGTGCTTCACTTGAAAAGTTTGCCGGACGGATTAAGTAATCCGCGTCATCGATAAAATCAAAAATATCTTTATTGTCCCATGTATGATTACCCATTGTAATAACATCTACACCCATTTGCAGCAAGCTATTATAAATATTACGAGTAATCCCTCGTCCTGCTGCAGCATTTTCCCCATTTGCAATCACAACATCTGGATTATACTTCTTTTTTAAGCGAGGTAAATATTTTTCCACCGCATCTCGACCAATTGAACCAACAATATCACCAATAAATAGAACTTTCATTATGCAAGACCACACTTTCTCTAAATAACATCTTTTAGTTTACCATCTTTGCTTTGGCAATCGCAAAGTAAAACGCAAACCTTACGCCATTCACACACTTAAATACCAGTTTATTTAGGATTTCTGGATGGGAAATGGTGCATCTTTTTTATGAGAGTCCCCATTGTTATTGAGTTGCCCTATAAAAAACGAGCCGAATTTCCATTTACTCATTATATATGTTATACAAATGGAGCAACTGATACTGACAATAAATGAAATGGCAATGATAGAAAATACACTTAATGTTTCGATAAAATTCGTTAAAAAAATTTTAAGTAGGCTAATCACTAAGGGATGTAATAAATATATACCGAAGGAATAACGACTAATAAAAATGATAAATTTCGGCATTTTTCTTCTGTTACTCGCGATGAAAAATAACAGAAAAGCTACACTGAATGTATAAAGGATAACGTCTATTCTCTTTGAATGAACTTCCGTAATAATACCTGATAATTGAGAGGTTAGCAAAAGGCTTACTGTGATGAGTAATACTGCTAGTAACAGATAACGAAAACGCTGTAACCACGATAGAAACTTATCATAATTTTTTCCACAGTAATAAGCTACTACAAAATAAGCAATCCACGCAGGAAATGGCATCTTATTAAAAAAATCCCATTGTAAACTAGTATACGCTAAATCAGGAAAATACTTAAATGGATCCAAAAAATTAAAAAAGGCTAGGTAACTAAAATTAATGATAAATGCAGTCATTATTACTTGAGAGGCTGGGTATCTTGAGGCAATAAATTTCACAAAAAATGGATGTATGAAATAAAACTGAAAAATGATCACGATAAAATAACCATGGAAATCACCTTCCAAATAATTTAGTATTAGTTTTTTGGCAAATTCAATAGAAGGTGATTCGATTGATTTAAGAACGGCATCAAGTAGTCCAGTAAAAAGAAATGGCATTAACATATATTTATAACGTTTTACATAAAACTTTTTCGGCAAACGATCTGAATAGGAATAGGCAATGACAAACTCTGAGATAAATATAAAAAGAGGTGTCCCGAACATAAAGATCAGCTGAATAGATGTCAGGATTACGAATAGTGGACCTTCTTCTATGTCATACATGTTTAATGCCAACGTAACACTATGCATTAACACAATTCCTAAGCAAGCAACGAATCGTAGTAAATATATTTCTTTGACTTCTCGCTTCATCACCATCACCTGCCATTTCAAGGGATCAAATCGCCTTTCTATTATGCTACTTACCTTACTAAATGCAGGGATAAAATTATTTACTATCGGTAATTGTTCGCTTTAAT
Source organism: Lysinibacillus sp. OL1 (assembly GCF_004332175.1). Taxonomy (NCBI): domain Bacteria; kingdom Bacillati; phylum Bacillota; class Bacilli; order Caryophanales; family Bacillaceae; genus Lysinibacillus; species Lysinibacillus sp. OL1. Next base: position 36,466 of record NZ_SJDS01000011.1, read on the forward strand.
TGCACCAAAATATCTCGCATTGTTTGAGGCTCAATAATAAAATTACCTACTAATAAAATAAACATCGTCCATAAGGAAATACATATAGCGGCTACAAGCCATGAACCTGCAGATGTAATATGGAGCTCGATAAAAAATATAAATGGTGTCGCTGCAGTAAGTGCAAAGATACTATTTTGCACAATTTTTTTGACAGTATCTTTAGGTGAATTTTGTAAAATCTTTTTTGAAGAATAAATGATTAAATCATAAGTACGATAGCCATATGAACAAATTCCTCCCAGTAATATTCCTTCTGCGCCAAAATACTGTACAAAAACAAGAGAAACTACTAGGTTGATTAATGCTTCCATAATGGCACGATTTTTCGTCTCTCTAAAATGTCCTGCAGCGTTCACTAACGTATTCGCAGGAATCCGAATTGTGTTCGCTACTCCTACAATGACAAACAATATTGCCAACCAAGGCCTTATGTAATTGGCATCTTCAATACCTGCTGTATAAATCTTTATAAATGGTAATATTAAAATAGCTGTACATGTGTAACTAAAAGCAATGATGCCATAAAAAATATATTCAAAATGATGAAAATATTTCCGAAGAACGTCCTTGTCCTCTTTGACAAGAATGTCGCCAAAGGCTGCTAATATCGCCCCTGAAAAAGTAGATATAAACAATGTGACTGCATTAAACACCATACTATAAACAGTAAACACACTGACTTCTGTTAAGCCTAGAAAAATCGTTATTAAAATAAACGGTGTGTTAAATACTACTAACGAGGCAATTTGATGAATTAAAGCATCCCATTTATCTTTAATTGCTAACCTATTTGCTTGATTTTTACTATTGAAATATGGATATTTCTTTTTAACATACAACCTTAAAAAAAGAACATCCAGTAATAATATGGCACTTGAACTAGCAACAACAATAACGATGGAAAAACCAAATGCTATCAAAGTAACTGACAATAGTGCACTCGCAAAAAGCAACATTGTTTGAATGCGAAAAATAACATAGCTTTTTTGATCTGCCGACAGCAGAACTAAATATTTCCCTATAAAAAAATACTCCCACATGCCACTAATGCCCAAAATAAGTACCATGTAAAGAGCCGTTCGTGGATTCACTTCATCTCCTACTAGTAACGGATAACAAATAGCCAAAATGGCGACTAATCCAACAAAGACATAACCCGAACGTCTATAAAAAAGATTAGTTGCTGAAAGAATTCCATTTATTTGGTCTTTATCGCCCTTGGCTAGTGGCTTATAAAGTGCCACTATAGATGCATTACCAACCCCAGCCTCTACTATTTTTAAATAACTTAAAAATTGCTTAATCGACGAAACTAGCCCGTTTGTAGCAGAGCCGTATGTTGTCATAAATAGTCGAGGTAAAATAAAATTAATAACCGCTGTAATAACTTGTAGCAATACATTAGCCATTAAATTTAAAACTACTCTCCTAGTTCTCATGCTGGTAAGCACCTTTTCTTTTAATAAAAGTAGGAATTAAACTTTTGCAATCACTGATCCGCCGATTAAGCCTATTCAACATGAAAAGTAAAAGAATTTGTTTTTTCTTTAGTAACCAAGTATAGACCTTTGATTTGAGCGGCATATTTGTCATACGAATCGCATGCAACGATCCATGAAACGCTTCATGAATCAACATTTTCTTAATAAAGGTACGCTTTTCATGTAAACGCTTATGGTTGAATCTATTCCATTCATTATTCACCGCTGCCATCACTAAATAAGTAAAATAATACTGAAGTTGTTCAGCAAAATTAGGAACCTGGTCTGCTTTCCTGTACTTTAAAACTTTCAATTGTTCATACAACACAAGTACTTTTTTAAAAAACATCTGATCATAACTAGCCGTCATGGAAGAAGAATGCTGACGATAATGGTAGAGATACTGATTTTCTAATATATAAATACTTTGTGCATCAAGTAAACTAGGATATGTACAAGCAGCATCGTCCCCCATGCAAATTTGATCATCCACATCAAAGAGATTTTTCTCTAATAGATCTCTTTTAAATATTTTATTAGATAAAGATGGATATAAGCCAAAACGGTAATACTCGCCCGAATATAGCATAATTGGATATACTTCTTTTTCCATCCTATCCTTCCTGTACAAACCGGGCGCGACAAGCTGTGAGCTCTTCACTTCTTGATGTGGATAATTTTCTACAATGTCACAAATAACAATATCTACATCAAAATCACGTGCAGTATTACATAATAATTTATACATATCAACTTCAATCCAATCATCACTATCTACAAACCCAATATACTGTCCTTTGGCGACCCTTAGCCCTGCTTTACGAGCACTGACAGCACCACTATTTGCTTGATGAATGACGGTAATTCTTGTATCAAATTGGGCATATTCATCGCAGATTACTGAGCAGTTATCAGTCGAGCCATCATTTACTAATATCAACTCAAAATCTACGAACTCCTGTCTCATAATACTATCAAGACACATTTTTAAGTAAGGTTCCGTATTATAAACAGGGACAATAATGCTTAAATATGGCACTCACCTCACCTCTCATTCATAGTAGTTCCCTTACTTTTACTCATAGTCAGTGCAAACATAATTAATAAAATATGATATGGAAAATAATCCATGACAAATGAATCAAGTCCTATATTCGCTATCAACACGATATAGAGAGGAATAGCGTTAATTGAGAGGATTTGAAAGCCTGGTGTATTCATAATTCCGACATTCTCTCTAAGTACTTTATAGAGGCTTGAAATGTATAGTACTGACAAGGCTACTCCAATTAAACCTATATAATAGGGAGTTGATAAGTACATTGTATGTGCCATCTTCACCTTCGCAAAGCTTGTGCCAAATCCTGCTCCCAAAATAAATACTTTCGTGTTTTGAAAGATTTCATTTACAAAAAGGCCCCAACTACTCACTCGACCAGTGGTAATGGCATCTGTCGATATTCCTGAACCAAAAAAACGAATCCAATAAATTGCGAATAACTTCTCGTAAAAAAAATAGAGGGCAACACCACAAATAATCACGATAAAAGACGAAAATTTAATAGCTGTCTTCACATTATTTTTAATGAAGACAATAAATGTCATCATAATGAAAATGACTAATGTAATAATAAACATTTTTGAGTAGGTCAGTATGCCAAAAAATGCTAATATTACGAGTAATACAATTGACTTTTTCTCCTTTTTTCCATCCAGATTAAAAAGCACTAATAAACAAGCCATTGCTATTAATACTTGCAAACTAAAGTAATTTGGATCTAAATCTAAACCCGTAAATCTTGTACTAATCGAGTTCATTGTCTTCACTGTATTTACAATGGTCATTGACTCTATAAAATGATCAATTTCTGGAATAGAATAACTGATCAATCGAACGATCGAAGCAGCTAGTAAACCCGATGCATAGATATACGTATACCTTCTGAAATATGCCTTATCATGGAGGGTCAATATTGCACAAAAGAGCACACTATAATTCAACACAAAGCCTAAAACTGCAATAAGATTACCACCACTAACTAACGTTACGGCTACCGTATAAAATGCAAATAAAAAATAGGTCAATAAGAGTCGTTTTGAAATACCTTGCTTTTGTAAAAAGAGCGTCAAAATACTTAACAAAATATAGAAAGAACTAAGTACAACAAGCAGTGAATATCCTGTTATATCGAATTTAATGACATACACCCACGATATAAAAAACAATAAATAGTCCATTCGATGCTGCTGCTTATCTAGCAGCATCGCCATACTAGTTAAAAGGAAGAAGAACCAGAGAAATAGATTACTACCTGTATATATTTTGAATACGACAAAGATACTTGAAATTATACAAATGAGCACACTAAAATTCTTAGATTCTATCATGTACATCAAACTCCAATACTAGTTGCTCTTGAGCTTTTTTGTTTGTGTAGTGATTTTCCTCTATGTAATTTTTCATATTGTGTAGTAATTCTGTATTTTTCATAACACTAGACATGACTTGAAAGATATCTTGAATGTTAAAGCCTGTTATCAATCCGTTATGACCATTACAAATTTGTTCACCTGCTGCGGCAAAGTCCGTTGTAATAACAGGCGTTTGTACAATTAATGCCTCCCCAATGACCATTGGGTAGCCTTCGTAGGCAGATGTTAAAACGAATACATCACTACATTTTATAAATGGATACGGATTTTTCATTTCCCCTACAAATTCAACTACATCCTCTACACCAAGTTGCAAAGCTAATTGCTGATTCGAAAGTAGGTCTGGTCCATCCCCTAAAATGCGCCAGCGAAAATTATTTATAGAAGCTTCCTTTAACAACTTACACAGATGTGGAATAAGGTCGAACCTTTTTGTACTATTTTCAATTCGCCCAACAGATATTAAATCCAACTCGCCTTTAAGAAACGGTGTATATTGATATGCCAGTTCTTTAATCTCTTCAATTGGAAAAAAGTTATATACTACTGAAATTTTATGTTGATATTCTGGAAGAAAATTTATCAAATTTTCCTTACATGCTGCAGAAACACACAACAATCGATCAAAATTTTTATAAGTTTTAACACAAGCCTTATAATTAAAATTCGCTTTAATGGGGTCTGTATGAATCCATGCGAACTTACGATCTGCTATCGCAAATTGATCTACAAATAAATTGGTCCCTTTATTGAAATATTGATTAGGTACATCATTAAAATAAGAAATGGCGATATCATAATGACAATTATTGCGATGTTTTTTTAAAAGTATCGAATAGAAGGTGTGGGAACCTATTAATCGAACAACTATCATACACACAATACGTAAAATAATATGCCATACGTTATTTCTTTTTTTCACTTCAACAAAAGGTGTAGCAATTAGCTGTAACAGTAAGTTCCCTGTATTTACCTTCACATTGGAGGGAATATCGTTCATTAATTCCCCTCCGCTAAATGTAAAAACATCTATCTCGTATTTCTCGTAGAGGCTGATTTCTTTTAGCATATTAATTAGCGCCTTTTGGATACCACCCATTTGAAAATTTTGTGCAACAAATAATATTTTCATATTAGTCCCCCTAAAAATACTATCGTAAATTTTCATATTGCTCTTACGTTTGTAAAAACGGTTCGATAGTCGCTACATGCCACTCCCTTTGCTGCTCATACCCCGCATCGTTTTTATAAATTACTGTATAAATCTGTTATTCGTTTCTCCATTTTCGTCCAGCTATAATCTTCTTCGTACAGCGCCTTCATTTCACGAGAAATTTCTGGCCATTCTTTTCTACGCTTTACCAAATTGTCAATTCCGTTTTGTAAACTCTCTCTATTGTAATCAATAAGTTCTCCAAAATTATTTGTTGCAACTACTTCTGACATTCCCGTATTTTTCACCATAATCAAAGGCTTTCCAAGCATTAATGCTTCATAGAATTTATTAGGTGCGGCATAATAATGGTTAGAAATGGTAGGGTCATAAATAGCCGTCATAATGTCACAACTATTCTCTAACTCTATTGTTTTTTCATAGGGTAACTTACCATAAAAGTGTATATTGTCATGCATTCTCGAAGTTTGCAGCAATGTATCAGCTAACTTACCAAATCCACCAATATGCAGCTCATAACTTGGCGTATTCTTTACTACTTCAACCAATTCACTAATCAATCGATTTTCAGTAAGTATACCTACATAGACTATTTTTATTTTTTTCGGATTCAAATCTAAGCAATCATTTGAATCTATATAACGTGGAGTATTATATATGACCTCTATTTTTTTAGGTGAAGCTTTCGCTATCTGTTCTTTGCGCTTTTCTGTACATATAATGACTGCATCCACACTATTCATAAGACGTATATCTATACTAGCAATGACCTTTCCAATACGCTGTGGTCCATAAAATGGTGATGTATACGAATCAAATACGTCGTAGATTACTTTTTTACGAAGTAATTTTCCACATATTGTACCTACTAGCGCTGTATCAAAATCACAAGCGTGAATCATATCATACGTATTTTTATGGCGAAGTAACCATTGAAAAAGTTTAAGTTGAAATTTTATAAATGGGACTAAGTTCTTTTTCAAACCTCCTCCAAATGTTGCCGGAATACCAAACCTTGTAATACGAATTGCATGATCACCTTCTAACAGTTGGTCCTTTATTTTATATTTTTTATCTCTATCCCAAGCTAAAATGTGAACATTCCAATTATTTTTTGCAAGGCAATGTGCTTCCTTTTCAACCCTTGGATCTGGAGAAACAGGGTTACTCCTCATAAAAACAACTCGCATCTCATATAACCCCCTTAAACACTGAATGTCTCTAGCGCTTCAGCTACTTTTTGCTACCTTTTGTCCTTACAACTTAAAGATGCTTTCCCATTTTAAAAAAACTTCCACCAATTTTTTGTGAAAGTATCATCTGGTTCATATACAATTAATGGCTGATTATTAATGATTCGTTCGTTATTTTCAAGCAAAAAATCTACCACATCCAAATCTTTTTGTTTTTCTAAAAATCTAAGTCCCTTTTCAAATAAGAAAGGACGTGTATTTAAGTTATGCACATCTGAACCGTATGTATGGACAAGATTCGAGCGCACTAAATTTAGCGAAAGTTTTTGGACGGTTTTGCCAAACAATCCTGCTAAACTTCCTGATGTAATTTGTGCATGTGCCCCCACACGTATAATTTGTTCCAAATGACTTGGATTTTCTGAAATGACTCTATTTCGCTCTGGGTGTGCAATAATTGGTGTTATGCCTGCTGTTAATAACGAGTAAATGATATCCTTTGTATATTTGGGAATATGATTAGAGGGAAGTTCCAACAGCAAATAATTGGAATTTGCTAATGTATGTAATTGTTTTTTTTCATACAATTCTAGAATGTTACCTGCCAAGCGTACCTCTTGTCCCGTGTAAAGTTTTAACGGCATATTACGTTGGTCAATTGCCATTTGTAACTGTGCAATTTGCTCATTCACGACATCAAAGGAGACATTATACAATGGATGTAAAGCATGCGAAGTGGAAACAATCGTTGAAATCCCCTCCAAAACTGCCTGCTCAAATAAACAAAGTGTCTCTTCAATCGTTTTCGGACCATCATCGACATCAAATAATATATGACTGTGCATATCAATCACTGTACTTCACTTCCCTGTCTAGGTACTTGAATTAACGATAATATTGCTCATAATATTGATGGAGTGGCATTTTATAGTTATTTAATACTACGCCCAAAATATTTGCTTTTGAGGCTTCAAGGCTTGACTTTGCTTTTAGCACACTTTCATATTCTGCAACTCCACTGTTCACAATTAATAATGTACCATCACATTTATTGGACAAAATTTGAGCATCTGTTACAGATAATAGGGGTGGCGCATCAAAAATAATGATGTCAAACTCTTTCTTTAGTTCCTCAATTACACTCCCCATTAAGGTAGAAGCTAGTAACTCTGCTGGATTGGGGGGAATAGGCCCACTTGTCAAGACATATAGATTAGCAATATCTGTATTATTGACGACTTCGGAAATTGTAAAATGTCTTGTTAGTAAATTTGATAGTCCTCTAGCATTTTGCAATAGAAACGTATAATGCATTGTTGGTTTTCGTAAATCTGCATCTACGATGACGACCCGTTTTCCTTCTTGTGCGAAAACAACACCTATATTGGCTGCATTGGTTGACTTTCCTTCACCTGGTGTTGCAGATGTTACTAATATTGTTTTAATCTCTCTATCAGGCATTGAAAAAGTAATATTTGTTCGGATTGTTCGAAATTGTTCAGAAATAAAAGAATGGTCATTTGCAATCGTCACAAGTTTTCGTGCCATTTTCACTAACTTCTTCTTTTTCTTTTTTTTCCAAAACATTATGATCCTCTCCTCGTTTTACGAGATTTTATCCTAGTGCTTTTATTGTGAGCATCACTAATTTGACTAATCAAGCCAATAATCGGTAGTCCTATTAGCTCTTCAATATCTTGCTCAGTCTTGATTGTAGTATCTAAGCTCTCTATTATGATTATGAGAGCAGCACTTAAAACAAAACCAATAAACGAGGCTGCTACTATATAAAGAGTTTTATTTGGCGCAATCGGTACAGGTTCCTTATCTAATTGTGCAACTGACAAAATATTAACATTATCAACCGTCATTAAAACTTGGATCTCCTCTTGAAACACATCTGCTATTGTATTGGCAATTTCGACAGCCAACCCTGCTTGCTTGTCTACAACATTAATATTGACAACTTGTGAGTTATTGGCACTAGATACAGTAATTTGATCCATTAAAACTTCAGGTGTGACATCCAAATCTAGCCTATTTATAACTTTAGATAAAATAGCAGAACTTGTTATGATAATATTATACGTATTAATAAGTCGGAGATCTGTTTCAACCTGTTGTACACCTAAATGTGGTTGTTCTATATTTTTTTGATTAACTAAAATTTGCGTTTCTGCCTCATAGGTAGGTTTTAACACAAAGATGCTAATAAAGCCCGTAACCAACGCTGCAAAAAGTGTAAAACTTATGATAAAAAGAAAGTTTTCTCGGACTATTTTCAATATATCTTGTAATGTGATTGTTTCTTTCAATGCTCTTCACTCCTTGTCAAAACATAAAACAGTTGTAAAAATGGAGTATAACTAGGCTGGTTAATTTTTAAAAAGGTATTCATGGTGAGGCTAGTTCACTATGCTTTATTCCATACTATATTGTTGGAATCATCCATTTATTCTTACTGGGTAGATCACATCGAATTTTATTCACATACAAAAAGGCATCCCCTGACCTTGGTCAAGGGATGCCTATTATTTTATTATTTATTTCGCGTATTCCACAGCACGTGTTTCGCGAATGACTGTTACTTTAATATGACCTGGGTAATCGAGTTCTTCCTCAATACGTTTGCGAATATCACGCGCAAGACGATGAGATGCTAAATCATCAATTTTTTCAGGTTGTACAATAATACGAATTTCACGTCCAGCTTGAATCGCATAAGATTTTTCTACGCCATCATAGCTTTCTGAAATTTCCTCTAACTTTTCAAGTCTGCGGATATAGTTTTCAAGTGTTTCACTACGTGCACCTGGACGAGCTGCTGATAATGCATCAGCTGCAGCGACTAATACCGCAATAACAGATGTTGCTTCAGTATCACCATGATGCGAAGCAATACTATTAATAACAACTGGGTGTTCCTTATACTTTGTTGCTAATTCCACACCAATTTCAACGTGGCTTCCTTCAACTTCATGATCGATTGCTTTTCCAATATCATGTAATAAGCCCGCACGACGAGCCAATGCTACATCTTCACCAAGTTCAGCAGCAAGTAATCCTGCTAAATGTGCGACTTCAATTGAATGTTTTAGGACATTTTGTCCATAGCTTGTACGATATTTCATGCGGCCTAAAATTTTCATTAAATCTGGATGTAAGTTATGAATACCAATTTCAAATGTAGTTTGCTCACCTGTTTCGCGGATTTGTTCATCCACTTCACGTCGAGCTTTTTCCACCATTTCCTCAATACGAGCTGGGTGAATACGACCATCCTGTACAAGTTTTTCAAGTGCAAGTCGAGCTGTTTCACGGCGAATTGGATCAAAGCCTGATAATATAACCGCTTCTGGCGTATCATCAATAATTAAATCAATTCCTGTTAACGTTTCCAATGTACGGATATTACGGCCTTCGCGACCAATAATACGTCCCTTCATTTCATCATTTGGCAAGTTCACAACAGATACAGTTGTTTCTGCTACGTGATCTGCAGCAAAGCGTTGTAGTGCTAATGATAAAATTTCACGTGCTTTTTTATCTGAGTCTTCTTTCGCACGTGTTTCAGCTTCTTTCGTCATCACAGCAATATCAGTTGATAACTCTTTTTCTACTTCATTGAGGATAATTGATTTAGCTTCATCCCTAGTTAAAGCAGAAATTCGTTCTAGCTCTGTTTTTTGTGATGCCATGAGCTCGTCCACTTTGCTCTCCATCTGTTCAATATGCTGTTGTCTTTCAGCTAGAGCTTGTTCTTTGCGCTCTAAGCCAGCTTCTCTCTTATTTAGAGCATCATCTTTGCGATCAAGATTCTCTTCTCTTTGCAATAAACGGTTCTCTTGTTTTTGAAGTTCTAAACGACGTTCACGAATGTCATTTTCAGCTTCAGTACGAAATTTGTGAGTTTCATCTTTGGCTTCAAGTAGTGCTTCTTTCTTCATTGCCTCCGCTTCTCGTTTTCCTTCTTCAACGATTGTTTCAGCGACATGTTTAGCACCAGTGATTTTTGAGTCATTCACTTTTTTCATGTAGATATAGCTAACAGCGGCACCAACGATGAGTCCAAGCAAAGCGGAGATGATAGTAATTCCATCCATATGAACACCTCCTCTTGCTATTTGGGTATTACAGTTTCAGTCGGCGCATACATCTATGTCGCCTTAGCTAAAATGCACCAGATTTTGTTAGAATTTATGCAAAACCCGTTTCATTGGCCAAAGGCATTATCTTCATCCAGTAGGCGTTTAGACATCCATTTTAAAGGATATTTCACTATAAAACATTTGCTAAATGAGGATAAAATGTACTGCCTATTTAAAGTCATAATTCAGAAATTATACATATTTAATTGTATAGCTAGCCTCAGGCTCTGTCAAGGATAGTCAGGCATCTGTTCGCCACCTTAGCCAAAAAAAGTAAGTCCTATCCATTCAGTGAATTTTTCCCCTATTACTATTTCACTAGAAAATTTTTTATGTTAAAAACAATTAGTAAAAAAACAGTACATAAGAAATAAATACATAGCCTCTCTCTTATTATGTGTAAAAATTTAAGAATATAGACAAAAAAAATGCATTGCCCCCCTCAATAAAGTGGGAACAATGCAATCATTAATTATTCTTCTTCCAGAAGTAACATTAATTCTTCATCCATCTCTTCTTCATCATCATGGGCAGCAATTGTATAAGAAGAAGCCGCAATACCATAAGAAGCTCGGATTTTATTTGCTATGTCTTCTAGGACAGCAGTATTTTCTTTTAAATACTGTTTAGCATTTTCTCGTCCTTGACCTAAGCGCTCATCGCCATATGCATACCAAGAACCACTTTTTTGTACAATGTCTAATTCTACGCCTAAATCGACTGTTTCGCCTTCTTTAGAAATTCCTTCTCCATACATAATATCTACTTCAGCTGTACGGAAAGGTGGTGCTACTTTATTTTTAACAATCTTAATTTTAGTACGGTTACCAACAATATCATTACCTTGTTTAATAGCTTCTGCACGACGCACTTCTAAACGAACAGAGCTGTAGAATTTAAGCGCACGTCCACCTGGTGTTGTTTCTGGATTACCAAACATGACACCAATTTTTTCACGAACTTGGTTAATGAAAATAGCAATCGTTTTTGATTTATTAATCGCACCAGAAAGTTTACGTAAAGCTTGAGACATTAGACGTGCTTGTAAGCCGACATGAGAGTCACCCATATCCCCTTCAATTTCAGCTTTTGGCACTAAGGCAGCAACAGAGTCAATGACGATAATATCAATAGCACCACTGCGCACTAATGCTTCTGCGATTTCAAGTGCTTGCTCACCTGTGTCGGGTTGTGATAATAATAGCTCATCAATATTGACACCTAATTTTTGCGCATAGATCGGGTCTAATGCATGCTCAGCGTCGATAAATGCTGCTTGTCCACCTGTTGCTTGTACTTCAGCAATGGCATGTAGAGCAACAGTTGTTTTACCAGATGATTCTGGACCGTATACTTCAATAATACGTCCACGTGGATATCCACCCACTCCTAATGCAGCATCAAGTGCAAGTGAACCACTTGAAGATGTCGCAATTTCTAAATCGGTTTTTTCACCGAGTTTCATAATGGAACCTTTACCAAAATTCTTTTCAATTTGCTTTAGAGCCTGTTCTAAGGCTGCTTTACGATCACTCATTCATTTTCCTCCTTCGAAAACTGTTCACTGTTTTTATCTATCTCTACTATACTTGTTTTTGAGAAAACACGCAAGAAAAAAGCGAACATTTATTCGATTTTCCTTCAAAATAAAAATTTGGATAGTTTTCCTCTACCCAAATTCCTATGTTTTACTCTATTTTAATAACGTTTTGCGTAGCCACGTTCTTCTAAAAGCTGCATTAAATAATGACATGTAAATTTCACCGCACGGAGTCGATTCGTATTTCGCATGCCTGATAAATGAAGTAAATATGTAAGCGGCTCCTCATCATTTATAGCAATACCAATCCAAACCGTACCTACTGGCTGATGATCATGCGCAGTGGGACCTGCTTCTCCTGTAAGGCCAATCCCAATATTTGTAGCAAATTTCTCACGAACAGCACTTGCCATTGCCGCTGCACACTCAGCACTCACAACACCATGTGTATCAATTAAATCTTGTGAAATGCCTAGCTGTTTTACTTTCGCATCTGCTGCATAGGTAACAACGCCTCCTATAAGTGCATTGCCTACCCCTGGAATTTCCGCAAGTTCAGATTGAAATAAACCAGCAGTTAAACTTTCAGCAGCCGCAATCGTTAGCTCATTATCCAGTAGCATTTCTACCGTTTTTGAGGCAAGGGAATCATCATCTACACCATATTGATAATCACCAACAAGTGCTTGTATTTCTGCAACCTTTGCCTTAATAAGCTGGTCAGCTTGTTGCTCTGTTGCGGCTTTAGCTGTTACGCGTAACGTTACCTCACCATCAGAAGCAAGTGGAGCAACTGTTGGATTGGTTTGTGCATCTAAAATAGTTTGAACTTGTACTTCAAGCTCGGCCTCACCAATTCCATAAAATCGCATAACATGTGATGCAATGATCCCTCCATCATTAAGCATCGCAGCAAGTTTAGGTTTAGCCTCAAATTGAAACATTGGTTCTAACTCTTTTGGAGGTCCTGGTAATAAAATATAAGTGCGATCATTTTTTGTGAAGATCATACCTGGAGCCATTCCATGGTGATTAGCTAATACCTCACTCCCAGCTAAAATTAATGCCTGTTTACGATTATTCTCCGTCATTGGACGTCCTCGTTTAGCAAAAAATTGCTCAATATACGTCAATGCTACTTCATCAAACTCAAGAGAAACACCAAGATGACGTGCAATCGTTTCCTTCGTTAAATCATCTTTTGTCGGACCAAGTCCTCCCGAAAAAATAATGAGATCTGCACGAGACTCTGCCACTTCGATAGCTTGTTCTAAACGCTTTGCATTATCGCCTACTACGGTATGATAAAAAACGTTGATGCCAAGCTCGGATAGCTGGCTTGAGATAAACCTCGCATTTGTATTCGTAATTTGACCTAATAATAGTTCTGAGCCAACCGCAAGAATTTCAGCATTCATGAACCCCAAGACCTTTCTTATTTAGACTCAAGTAATACACGTCGATTTAGATAGAAATAATCCCATCCTGACCAAAGTGTAAAGAACAATGCAACATAGAGCATGATTGTATCAAATGGAATACCAACCAATGTAAAGATTGTATTGTGTAAAAGAGCAGCAGCAATCGCTACAATTTGTGCCCAAGTTTTAATTTTACCAAGCTGATTGGCAGCTACGACTTCTCCTCCACCTGCCAAAATCAAACGTAAACCCGTTACAGCAAATTCACGACTAATAATAATGATAATTACCCAAGCAGGTGCCATCTTAAGCTCGACCATTAAAATAAAGGCTGCTGAGACAAGTAACTTGTCAGCTAAGGGATCTAAAAATTTCCCAAATGTCGTTACAAGATTATACTTACGTGCGTAATAACCATCCACCCAATCGGTTGTTGAAGCAAAGATAAAAATAAGTGCGCCTATAAAATGATGGATTGGCATCTCTGCACCAAAAAGTGATAATGTTCCCCAGCCAAAATCAAACATCATAACAATGACAAAGAATGGAATAAGTAAGATTCGAGAGATGGTAATTTTATTTGGAATGTTCATTTTTCTAACACCTTTCATGATGAAAGAAAGTAGTCATCATGTGATGACTACTGTTCTTTATTGAAATTGATGACGATATTTTGCGTTACAATTTGTTGTGCATACGTTAGAAGTTCGTCATTAATATAGATTTTAGCTTGCGTTGAATTACCGAGACGAATACGAACATAGTTTTGTGTTGAGGCGTCAAATTCAACTACTTCCCCGGCATTATAGACACGCGTATCTGTTAATATTTCTTGTTGCTGTTGATTGCGAATACCAACAAATGTAGGGCCTGATACTTCGATTTTTAGTTTCATTGTATCCGTACCTGTTAACGTATAAGAAGTTGTCGCACCATCTGCTTCAACAGTACCTGCGGAAATTGTTTGCTTCATCTCTTCAGTTTGATCAGTGTCATCTTCATCAGTTGGTGTTTCTTCTGTAGAGCTTTTATCTTCTTTATCATTTTTCTGTGCATCTTTATTTTCTTGTTCTTTTTTATCCTTCTCACTATCAATTGGCTTGACATTTGTGTCATATTCAATTTCAGGAGTAGAAGTGTTTTCCTCGCTTGTCCCTGGACTGTTTTTTGATTGCCATAGCACCCAGATAACCACAATAATCACTACAATAAATAAAGCAACAATGATTTTGGGCATAGCCTCCATCATTTTATTCGAAGGGCCTTTCGTTACTTTTCTTCTGCTAGGACTATTCGTTATTGATTGATTTACTTGATCGTTTGGAGTGCTCGGTAGTTCATTTTTATATGTCTCTAAAATTTCTTCCGCGTCCAAACCAACCGCTTCTGCATATTGTTTAATAAAAGCTCTTACATAAAACGAACCAGGCATAATGGAATAATTGCCCTCTTCAATTCCTACTAAATAACGTTTTTGGATTTTCGTTATTTCTTGTAAATCGTCTAAGCTGTAGCCTTTAGACAGTCTCGCCTCTTTCAGTCGAGTCCCTAATTCTGCCACTAATAACACCTACTTTAACATCAAATTAAAAATTAAATCCTCCAAAAGAATCGGATTCGGACATATGATTTTTTTCCATTATTTCATAAGTAATTTCTTCATCAGTGTGATGACGCAGTTCAATAATATAATCAAAATCCTCTATTTTATATTCTGAATGCTGAACAAACATATCTGGATGCTCTACAACTTTGATACAAGGCATATTCATCATTTCACGCACTAATTGCAAATGTTTCTCATCGGATGAACGTCGAGTCACAATACCATCTAGAATAAAAATATTGTTACGACTAAATTCATCTCCCACAAGCTTATTACGAACTGTTTGCTTAATCATTGTAGATGATAAAAAGATCCATTTTTTATTGGCACAGACACTGGCGGCTACTATGGATTCAGTTTTTCCAACACGTGGCATGCCACGAATACCAATCAGCTTATGTCCCTCTTTTTTAAAGAGTTCTGCCATAAAGTCGACTAAAATACCTAGTTCATCTCTTACGAAATGGAATGTGTTTTTTTCATCTGCATCTCGAGGAATATAACGACCATGCCTAATGGCTAAACGGTCACGAAGTTTTGGTTGTCGAAATTTGGTTACGTTAATATGTTCCATTGTCGAAACAATTGTACGAAAACGCTCAATTGCCTCATCATTGTCTGTATGCACTAACATACCACGTCGATCCTCATCTACACCATTTATTGATATAATATTGACACGAAGCATCCCTAAAAGTGAAGCAATATCTCCTAATAATCCAGGGCGATTCACCTGAATTTCATATTCAAAGTACCAATCGCTCAACACACTCGTTCCCTTCCTATTAGTTAACGTAAAAAATCCTTTATAAGTTCCATCATAGCTGATTTTTTATGTAATGGAAAGTTAGAATACATGGAATTACAGCGTTATTTACTAATTTTTTTTGATGACTGTTAAATAGGCTTACATACGTTCCCGTTTTCACAGATAAAAAGTTTATAGTATAGCAAAAAGAGGAGATTGGCTCTCCTCTTTTATTTACTGCACATGCTTATTTTGTACGAGCTTAATGACACAATTCGCTAATGCATGTTTTTCATCTTCAGAGGCAACGCCCCATAAATCCGACAGCACTCGCTCTTGTTCGTTTTTAGGGTCGACATTAGTCGCCAAATATTCCCCAATTTGGACAGCAGCCGTTTGAATCATTTTCTTAGGCATACCGCTTGATTCAGCTTGCATAACGTTTTGTCCTAAAAACGATGTCCATTTTTGCCAGTTTTCTAAAATGGTCATATTCTTCCTCCTCCTTTACACAAGTAGTATGTGCAAAAGAGATTATTATATGTACCAACCTCCATTTAATCGTACGATTTGTCCTGTCACATAATCAGCTTTACCAGACAAATAAAAACGTACCATTTCAGCCACATCCTTTGTTTGTCCAATGGAGCCTAGTGGGATATCGTCCAAAATGTATTGAAGCTCTTCTTGATTTAGATGGCTGTTCATTGAGGTATTTATAAAGCCAGGAGCAATAGCATTCACTCTAATCCGAGATAATGCCGCTTCTTTTGCATAGGATTTAACAAAAGCATGCTGCGCACCCTTAACAGTTGCATAAAGTGCCTCCCCCGCTGAGCCAGCCTCTCCCCAAATGGAACCTATAAATAGTACATAGCTCACTTTATGCTTGCGAAGTTTTCCAGAAAGTAAAGCTGTCAGTCTCATAGGATTTTGAACATGAACACGCCATAAAGCATCCATATCCTCCACTGTCGTATCTTCGAGCAAGGAATAATGGGCTTGTCCATTGGCAAAAACAATAGCCTGTACATTAAAAATTTGTGCAGCTACCATTTCTGCTCCATAAACAATTGAAAAATCCCCCTGTACAAGCATAAATTCTTGTGCAGGGAAATTTTCGGAAAGCTTTACACATAACCTCTGTGCCGCATTTTGATTGTTTGAATAATGTACATAGATGGACCAGCCATCCTCAGCTAAGCTTTGACAAATGGCATGACCGATATCACCTGATGCACCTAAAACAAGGGCAAATTTTTTCACTGTGCATCCTGCTTACTTGGCAGAATTTTAAAGACTGTTTGCTGTGTTTCACCTTGGATAGAAGCAAATGCTTTTTGTAAATCCTCCACGGTTAATGTCTCAAGTATTGGTACTACATCAAATAAATTCATGTCATTAAAGGAATATCGTGTGAATTGGTTTGCGATAAACTCGATCGAATTTAATGCACGTAGGAAGAATCCAATTTTTTTGCGTTTTATACGCTCCAAACCAGCACGATCAAATTGGCTATTTCCTTCATATTTTGTTAATTCGTCCATAATCGTTTTTGCCAATTTATCTGGCTCTGCTGAATCTGATCCGATCATGGCAAACCCAAAGCCATTTTCTAAAGTAAAATCAAAAGCATATGTCTCATCAATTAAACCTTCCTCGTAAACACGCTCATAAAAATCAGAGGTACGCCCAAAAATAAGTTCAAGTGCAATTTGAACCGACAACTCATGCTTTAACATATCCTGACCTGATAAATTAGTGTCTTTCGCTTTTAAACCTACATAAATTTTTGGTTTTTGAACATCCATATTTAATGTACGTTCTTTAATGGCTACCTCTGTTGGTTCTTTATCAAAGAAACGTTGAATTGGCGTTGGTTCTGGGAATTCTTTTTTACCCTGATTCTCACGAATAAACGTCATCATTTCTTCTGGTTCAACAGCACCAATCACAAATAACAACATATTCGAAGGATGATAAAACGTATTGTAGCACGTATATAAGTGCTCCGCTGTAATGCCATCAATCGATTCTATTGTACCTGCGATATCAATTTTTACAGGATGATGATGATACATATTTTCGATTGTGCCAAAGTATAGACGCCAGTCTGGTTGATCATCATACATTGTAATTTCTTGCCCAATAATTCCTTTTTCTTTATTGACAGTAGCTTCTGTAAAGTATGGTTCTTGGACAAAATTCAATAAAGTTTCTGTACTTTTATAAATATTGTCAGTAGATGAAAATAAATAAGCTGTACGCGTAAACGATGTAAATGCATTCGCAGAAGCACCATATTCGCTAAATTTTTGGAAAACGTCTCCATCCTCTTTTTCGAACATTTTATGCTCTAAAAAGTGTGCAATACCATCTGGTACAGAAATACTTTCTGTTTCACCAATTGGCACGAACGTACGATCGACAGAGCCGTACTTTGTTGTAAATGTAACAAATGTTTTAGAAAAGCCCTTTTTCGGCAATATATAAACATCTAAGCCATTGTCTAGTTTTTCATAATAAAGTGTTTCATCTAATTGTTTAAATTCTATTGTTTTCATTGTGCGGCTTGCTCCTTTCCACATAAGAAATAGACCGCTTCAAGCTGCACTTGCTTTGCCATTGCAACAACATCTTCTTTTGTCACAGCTTTCCACTTATTTGCCCAGGCCTGAACTGAGAATTCCTCAGGTAAATCCTTATATTGATCAAAAATTTCAATTTGACCTCGTGCCGAATCTAAGGATTCTTTTAGCTGATTTGTCAGCATAGCCTTTGTTTGCTCCAGCTCTAAATCTGTAATGTCTCCAGCCTGCATGACGGCAAGTTGTTCTTTAATTAAAGATAGCGCTTTTTCTTCATTTTTAGCTTCAATCCCAGATACAACAAATACAAGTCCATAATGCGAAGCATAGGAACTAGAAGCATAATAAGCAAGACTCTCTTTTTCACGAACATTCATAAACAACTTGGCATGTGGATAGCCACCAAAAATGCCATTAAAAATTTGCATCTTAGAGAAATCTGCATCACCAAATCTAACAGGTGTGCTAAAGCCAATATGAAGTTTACCTTGTTTCATTTCATGCTGTTCTCTTACATAATCATTGTCTGGATGTTGTTGTGGGAGTACTGCTGGAACTTCCTTAGGAGTACGATCCTTAAATGGTAGCGCTTTTTTTAATTTCGCAACAATTTCCTCTTCATTAATGTCTCCAGCTACATAAATATCGATTTTGTCGTTAGCTAGCATCGATTGATAAGCCTCAAATAATGAGGCAGTGGTAATCTTTTGAATTTCTTCGACACTACCATTCGCTGAAATTGATGCTGGCTCATTTGGTCTCAGGATTTGTTGTAGACGGAATTGAGCAAAGCGAGATTTATCATCAAAAATAGATTCAATACGTTGAATAACTGTCTTTTTCTCACGCTCTACAACGGATTCCTTAAAGACACCATTTTCTAGATTAGGCTCAAAAATAGCTGTATGCAATAAACCAAGGACTTCGTTTAAGACACTTGTATTCGCTAGATAATGATCATTAACAGTCTCTACATTCATAAGAACTGTATGCTCATTTCCACGCTTCGATGTATCAAAATACAAAACTGTACCATACAAGTCATCTAAAAAGCTTCGAAAAGCAGCAGTTGTCTTATATTTAGCATTACTGTGCTGCAGTACATTTGTTAATACTGTACGCTCTGATGCACTTTTAGCCGTTAATGCTCTTCTCCATTTAATTGAAAAATTTACGGTTTTAAATTGGGTCGTTTGTCGGATATGCAAATTGACACCTTTTGCAAAAGGTATTGTTTTAAACATATGAAACCCTCCTATCCTTCTTAATATAACGATGTACTACACATACTATACATGTCTATTGTCTATAATTGCAAAAGGAATCCAAAGTATGTATGGGAAAAATTAAAAATTTCGCCAATTATATAGAAAAAGGACTGAGCATAGCTTGCCCAGTCCCTTAAAATGCTTTTCTTAGCGTTTACCTTTAATATAAGGCTGTCCACTCGCTTTTGGAGCATTTGCTTTACCAATAAAGCCTGCTAAAGCAAGAATTGTTAACACATACGGTAAAATTTGTAGATACACTGCTGGAACATTTTCGATTAGCGGAATTTGATTCCCTGCAATACTTAATGTTTGTGCTAAACCGAAGAATAAGGCTGCACCTAGTGCTCCAATTGGATGCCACTTCCCGAAAATCATTGCAGCAATAGCCATGAAACCTTGACCAGCAATTGTTGCGTGTGAGAAGTCGTGTGTAATTGTTTGTGCATACACTGCACCACCAAGACCACCTAATGCCCCAGAAATCATCACGGCAATATAGCGCATTTTATTTACATTTATACCCATTGTATCTGCTGCCATTGGGTGTTCACCCACTGCACGCAAACGCAAGCCGAATGGTGTTTTATAAATGATAAACCATGCCCCGAATGCTACAGCAAACGCTAAAATAGATGTGCTATAAACATCATGGAACAGTAAACGACCGAAGAACGGAATATCCTCTAAGTAAGGAACACCAAAACGACGAATCGGTTGGTCTATCATATCTGTTTGACCTTTATCATAAATCATTTTTACTAAGAATACGGTTGCAGCTAAACCTAGTAGGTTAATAGCTACCCCTGATACCGTTTGATCGGCACGGAAAGAAATAGAAGCTACAGCATGGAAAAGTGAGAACACAGCACCAATCACAACAGCTGCTAGCATTGCTACCCAAACTGTTGCTGCCCCTAATGATGAAGCGAATTCTAAATTGACAAAAATACCAACAAAAGCACCGACAATCATTAAGCCTTCTAGCCCGATGTTGACAACACCAGAGCGTTCAGAGAATACCCCACCGATGGCCGTAAAAATCAAAGGTGTTGCATAAAGAATCGCTGAAGGGATGATGAAATATAACATTTCTAAAAAGCTCATGTTATTGTCCCTCCTTTTTCTTGCTCAGCTTTTGTAAGCCTACTCGAATAATATAGCCTGATGCAACGAAGAAGATAATCAATGCAATAATAATGGATACGATTTCTTCTGGAATACCCGCAGCATTTGGCATATTTAATGCACCATACTTTAAAGAACCAAAAAGGGATGCTCCAAACACTACCCCAAGTGGTGTATTGGCACCAAGTAACGCAACGGCGATACCGTCAAAACCAATTCCCGTAAAGCCAGGTTTAATGGATGCGTTTTGGAATGTCCCTAAAGCTTCCATCGCACCACCAAGACCTGCAAACATACCTGAAATCGTCATAGCTAAAATAATATTTTTATTAACACTCATACCTGCATAGTCAGCAGCATTTTTGTTAAAACCTACTGCTTTTAGCTCGTAGCCACGTGTTGTTTTTTCTAAAATGAACCACATCACAGCTACCATTAACAGTGCAACAATGATCCCATAGTGAAGACTTGAATTGTCTGTAAGCTCTCTTAAAAACGGAGAACGTAAAGAAGCTGACTCATGGATACGTTCTGTTTTAAAGCTGCCATCGGACAATTTTTTAATCACTGCATTTGCAATATAAAGTGCAGTGTAGTTCAGCATAATTGTCGCAATAACTTCGTGAACTTTAAATTTCGCTTTTAAGAAACCTGCAATAAAGGCCCAAAATGCACCAGCTGCAGCTGCTGCAAGCAATGCTAATGGTAAGTGAATGATTTTAGGAAGTTCAAACGCATAACCTACCCAAGCAGCGGCTAGCCAACCTAAAATTAGCTGACCTTCCACACCGATATTGAAGAGCCCTGTACGGAATGCAAATGCTACCGCAAGACCTGCTAAAATATATGGTGTAATTTGACGAATTGTGTTCCCGATTGAATATGAATCTCCAAAAATACCTGTCCAAAGAGCGATATAACCTTGCACTGGGTCATAGCCACTGACTACCATAACGATAGCCCCTACAATTAAACCGATAATGATAGAGATGATAGGAACGAGGATATTAATGACACGATTTGACATTAGTCGTTCCCCTCCTTCGCATCACGCTTTATATTTTTTTTACTTTGCCCTGCCATTAGTAAGCCTAGCTCTTGTTCAGTCGTTTCTTTCGGATTTAACTCATCGACAATTTGTCCATCATAGATAACAGCAATTCGATCCGAAACATTCATTACCTCATCTAATTCAAATGAGATTAATAAAACGGCTTTCCCTTTATCACGTTGCTCAATTAGACGAGAGTGAATGAATTCAATAGCTCCTACGTCAAGTCCACGTGTTGGTAGAGCAGCAATTAATAGATCAGGGTTACGGTCAATTTCACGACCAATAATTGCTTTTTGTTGGTTACCACCAGATAATGCACGAGCTGGTGTCATCTCTCCATTACCAGTACGCACATCATACTCTTTAATGATTTGGCGAGCTTTCTCTGACACCTTTTTATAGTCCATCACAAAGCCCTTCGCTATTGGAGATTGGTAATATGTTTGCAATGCAATATTATGACCAATTGGGAAATCTAAAACTAATCCATGCTTATGACGGTCTTGTGGAATATGTCCTACGCCTTCCTCTGTAATTTTACGAGGCTTCATGTTAGTAATATCTTTACCATTCAGCTTGACTTTACCACTTTTAATTTTGCGTAGACCTGTAATGGCTTCTATTAACTCGGATTGACCATTACCATCAATACCAGCAATACCTACGATTTCACCTTTACGAACATTTAAATTAAGACCTTTAACTTTATCAATATTTCGATAGTCTGTAACAACCAAGTTCTCAATTGCAAGCACTTCGTCAGTCGGTGTCGCATCCGTTTTTTCCGTTTTGAATTCAACCTGACGGCCAACCATCATTTCAGCAAGCTGATCAGGATTTGTGGCAGCGGTTACAACAGTGCCAATCCCTTCTCCCTTACGGATAATCGTCACTCGGTCTGAAACTTCCATAATTTCTTTTAGCTTATGCGTAATTAAAATAATGGATTTACCCTCTGCGATAAGACGGCGCATTATTTGAATTAATTCGGTAATTTCTTGCGGTGTTAATGATGCAGTTGGTTCATCAAAAATTAAAATTTCGGCACCACGATATAAGGTTTTTAATATTTCTACACGTTGTTGCATACCAACCGTGATATCCTCGATTTTGGCGTTCGGATCAACATCTAAACCATACTTTTCAGAAAGTGCTTGTACTTTCTTAGCCGCATCTTTTATATTCACAATTCCCATTTTAGTAGGCTCAGTGCCTAAAATGATATTTTCTGTTACCGTAAAGTTTTCTACCAACATAAAATGTTGATGCACCATGCCAATCCCTAAATCATTGGCAATATTCGGGTTTGTAATTTTTACAGCCTTCCCACGTACACGAATTTCGCCACCCTCTGGTTGATACAAACCAAAAAGGACGTTCATCAAAGTCGATTTACCTGCACCATTTTCACCTAGCAATGCATGAATCTCGCCTTGTTTCAGTTGGAGGGTGATATTATTATTCGCCACGAAATTACCGAATTCTTTACGGATTCCTAGCATTTCAATCACATAATCCAAATTTGTCACTCCCTTAATAGGCACTATTATTAAGTATTTTCATCTTAGCGTATAGTATCTGCTGCTACATGATGGATGGTACAGATAAGCCATACGTCCAGTAATAAATTTTCTACTAGAGGCTATATTTTATTACCGATTTAATATCCCACCTATAGAGGTAGATGTTTTGCTAAATTAATACAGGAAAGGTCATCGTTAGAAACCTTTCTTCTATTAACTTGTTACCATCATTATTCAAATCATAATTACTACCCCTATAAGGTTTCTATAAATCTAGCTAAATAGAGTATTGCGAATAATCTAAATATAACGATAGATTGAAAAATCATCATAAGGTCCTTCTAAGAGTCCCTTATGATGATCAAAAGATGAATTATTTTTCCACTTTTTCTGGAACTTTGATTTCACCCTTAGCAATTTTTTCTTTATATTCGTCGATTACTTTTTGTACATCTTCTGGAATCGCACCGCGAGAATCTGCAAGTTTAACGCCATCTTCAGCTAAACCGTAAACAAGTGTTTCTCCACCTGGGAAATCACCATTTTTCGCTCTATTTGAAATATCTACTACTGCTGTATTAACACCTTTTAACATAGAAGTTAATGTAACGTTTGTTTTATCGTCTACTTTACCCTCTTCGTATTGGTCAGCATCTACACCGATAACCCATACATCTGCATTTGGATCTTTCGCTTTACGCTCTTTTGCTTCAGAGAATACGCCGTTACCAGTTGCACCAGCAGCGTGGAAGATTACATCTACACCTGAAGAATACATGCTGTTCGCTGTAATTTTACCAAGATCCGCTTTATCAAACGCACCAGTATATTTTACTTGAATATCGATATCTGGGTTTACTGCTTTAGCCCCTTCAACGAAACCAGCGTGGAAACGGTTAATAACTGGAATATCAACGCCGCCTACGAAGCCGATTTTACCTGTTTTAGATGTTTTCGCTGCAGCAACACCTGCTAAGAAAGCACCTTCTTGCTCTTTGAACAGTACGTTTACTACGTTGTCTGCTTCTACTTCAGCATCGATTAATGCAAAGTGGTTATCTGGATTTTCAGAAGCAACTGCATCAATTGCATCAGCCATCATGAATCCGATACCAAATACTAAGTTAAAGTCACGACGAACTAAGTTGTTTAAGTTTGTTTCATAGTCAGCATCTGAAGCTGATTGTAGGTAGTCAAAACCACCATCACCTTTTGATAAATCGTGCTCTTTACCGTAAGCTTGTACACCTTCCCATGCAGATTGGTTGAATGATTTGTCATCAACGCCACCTACGTCAGTAACCATCGCTACTGAGAAAGCTTCTTCTGTGCTTTCGCCACCTGAAGCATTGTCATTTTCTTTCGCTGGCTTTTCGTCGTCTTTCGTACCACAAGCACCTAAAATAGCACTTGCCGCTAATACTGATGTTAATACTAAACCAAATTTACGTTTTTTCATTTAATTAACCCCCCAAAGGTATTGTAATTAGCAGGAAAAAATTTAGAAATGTTCTACACCCGTTTACGAACTACATGGAAGCTGAATTTATCAGCTCGGAAATAATTTTTTGAATAGAGCACTACTTGATCATGATCATCATAATGCAATTGCTTTAACACTAAAAGAGCTGTCTCACGTCCACAATTTAAAATCGGTGAGGCTTGTTCATGATACCCAACTGGATCAATATAGGTTACAGCATAAGCTACATGAATTTTGCCAGATTGCTCAAGTGCAGAGAACAGTGAAACTTCTTTTTTTTCGACAAAGTCAGTAGGCAGGAAGCTTGCAGGTAGCCTGTCTATGCAGTATACTACTGGCTCACCATCCGCTGTTCTGACACGTTCAATCGTGAGTATTTTATCGTCGCCATCACTTTGGAAGCGTTTTAAATCTTCCTCAGAAGGCACGTGCTCAGTCGCTTTTAAAAATCGCGAACCTGGCTCCATACCTGCTGTCTCGATCATAGAAGAAATACTAGATAGATGCTCGATGCCTGATGTAAACAACGGCTTCGGGTTAACAAAAGTCCCAACCCCATGTCGGCGCACAATCACATTTTCCTCTTCCAACAGTCGAAGTGCTTCTCTAAGTGTTGCTCGACTGACTCCTAGTGATTTCGATAATTCAAATTCTGAAGGCAGCTTTTCATTTTCTTTAAAAATGCCAGCCTCAATGTCAGATTTTAAACGATCGATTACTTGAAGATAGAGATGACGATGATCTGCTTTAATAGTCACATATATCACCACCAAAACTAGAGATCAGACATCTGATGTACAACATTCCTACTAATCGTTCATAAATATAACATTTTTGCAGAATGAAATAAACAGTTTTGAGTAAAATCTGTTATAGAATTCATTCTTTCTTTATTTTATCTGCAAATTTTTGGACAAAAATACAATTGCTCTCACCATTTTCGTCTTCATTTTTTGCTTAGTTATCGTATTGGTGAACAAGTACTTGACGAGGTTTACTACCCTCTGGAGGCCCAACAATACCGCGTTGCTCCATCTGATCAACAATACGTGCAGCTCTTGAATAACCAATACGGAAGCGACGTTGAAGCATAGAGACAGATGCTGTTTGCATATTGACAACTAATTGGACTGCTTCATCATATAAATCATCTGTTTCCTCTAAAATGGTTTCTTCTTCAGTAGGAATCATCTCCTCCTGATACTGAGCTTTTTGCTGTTCTATAACAAAATGAACGACTGCCTCCACTTCTTGATCTGATAAAAAGGCACCCTGCACCCTTTTTGGTTTAGAAGCTCCAGCAGGTAAAAATAACATATCACCTCGTCCTAATAATCGTTCAGCTCCACCCATGTCTAAAATTGTTCTTGAGTCAATCGCGGAAGAAACAGCAAAAGCAATTCTGGATGGAATATTTGCTTTAATGACACCTGTTAAAACATCTACACTTGGTCGTTGTGTGGCAATAATCAAATGAATGCCAGCTGCCCTTGCCATTTGCGCTAAACGTGTAATCGAATCCTCTACATCACTTGATGCGACCATCATCAAATCCGCTAACTCATCTACTATAACCACAATATAAGGTAGCTTTGGATGCTTTTCCTCTGTTTGATCATTCACCTTTTGGACATGTGCATTATAGCCCTCAATGTTTCTTGTACCTGTATGAGAAAACAAATCATAGCGACGTTCCATTTCAGATACCACTTTTTTCAGTGCCTGCGAAGCTTTACGTGCATCCGTTACGACAGGCGCTAATAAATGTGGAATCCCATTATAAACGTTTAATTCAACCATTTTTGGGTCTATCATCATGAGCTTCACTTCATGCGGTTTTGTACGCATTAGTATGGATACAACAATGCCATTTATACAAACACTTTTCCCACTACCTGTAGAACCAGCTACAAGTAAATGTGGCATTTTATTGAGCTCTGCTAATACAGCTTGTCCTGTAATATCACGACCAAATGCTACTTGTAATAATGCCTCAGGCTTAGCACCATCTTTCGATTCTAATACCTCACGAAGTGTTACAATAGCGACCTCACTATTAGGTACTTCTATACCAATCGCAGATTTCCCAGGAATTGGTGCTTCCATACGAATATCTTTAGCTGCCAATGCTAATGCAAGATCATCTTGCAAATTGACAATTTTGCTTACTTTCACACCGATATCTGGTAAAATCTCGTATTTCGTAACAGCAGGACCTAAATGCACCTGTGTCACCTTTGCCTTTACGCCAAAGCTTTGTAATGTCTGCTCAAGCTTTTTGGCATTTGCCTGAATCACTGAATATTCACCACTTTGATCATGTTGTGGTGGTAATTGTAATAAATTATATGATGGGAGCTGATAATCAGCATTTTCTACTGCATCTGTACCCTGAATCTGGACATCATCCGTTGCTTCTTCTAGTTCATTTTCCACCAAGTGAGTTGTATCCAACACTTCTCTTTCCTGTGAAACATTCTGTGTAAACGCAGAAATAATCGGTTCATGTGGTATTTCTTCTTCTTGTTCAGGCATATCTATAGATTGATTAACGGCTGCTACTTCATCTCCACTCTCTACCCTTGAACGACGATTATTTGGTTTTTTCGGTGTATTTTTTTTCTTATCACGATGCTTTTTTTTCCATTTACCAAATATATCTGGCGTTTTTTCTGCTAAATAAGGCACTAATGCTTTACCAGTGACAAGAATTAAACCGATAAAGAAAATAACCCAAGCAACAACTTTTGCCCCTGAGGCTTCAAACAACACATGAAGCCCGCTAAAGAGTAGGGCACCAACCATGCCACCCCCCAAAGCATTACTACGATGAATGATACCATCTGTATTAATCAAAATTCGCCATGATTCACGTAGTACAGAATCAGATAGCAGACCACCTGATTTGGATAGTTGTTCAAATAATATGCCATGGCTAAAAATCGTTAAGCTCGAAACAATGAGGAACATGCCCAGTATTAATCGATCCTTTATCCCAACTTTTTTACGACCAATCATCATTAACAATGCAACAAATATAAGCATAAATGGAACAGCAAAATGTAAATTACCAAAAAGGAACATGGCGATTGTTTGTAGAATCCGCCCGATCATGCCGTATTCAAAAATCATAATGACTGCTAATGCAATTAAGAGCAACCCTAAAATTTCGTACATAAGCGGATGCATTTCTTTTTTTTCAGTTGTCGTTTTACTTTTAGTAACTTTTTTTCTCTTACTAACTGCCATCTAATTCACCTTCTTCTGCAATCCATTCTATATATGTAGCGAATCATCACATGTAGAACTTGAATATTTCAAAAAAAGGATTTTCCACCGCAATTGGGAGAAAATCCTTTTTCATTTATTTTTTCCTCAAAGCATATACGATGAGCTTGTTCAATTAATATTCCATAATTATAGGAATAATCATTGGGCGACGTTTTGTTTTTTGGAATAAATACGTATTTAGCGTATCTCTAATTTCTTGTTTAATGTTCGTCCATTCAAAGGTTTCTTTCCCAACGTACTTTTCAATCACATTCCTCGCAATGTCAGAAGCCTCAATCATTAATTCCTCTGATTCTCGTACATAGACAAAGCCTCGTGATAAAATTTCTGGCCCAGAGGCAATTTTCTTTTGTGCTCGATTTAATGTTACCACCACAATGAAAATACCATCCTGCGATAATAATTTACGGTCACGAAGGACAATATTACCTACATCGCCTACACCAATACCGTCAATTAAGACATTACCAGCTTGTACACGACCACTCATGCGCATTTTATTATTTTTATATTCTACGATATCCCCTTTATCCGCGATAAAAATTTGGGATTTTTGCATACCTAGCTGTTGTGCTAATTTAGAGTGCGCAATTAGCATACGGTATTCTCCTTGTACAGGAATAAAATACTTTGGCTGCATTAAGTTTAGCATCAGCTTTAAATCTTCTTGGCTACCATGTCCTGAAACATGGACATTTTTGCTAGAAGTCAAAATTTCAGCGCCTGCTTTTGACATTGAGTTCATTGTATTCGCCATTTGAACTTCCATGCCAGGAGAAGGTGTAAACGTAATTAGTACCGTATCACCTTGTTTAATTTTAATATCACGATGGTGCTTACGGACAATTTTTTCTAAAGCATCGAGAGGCTCTCCTCTGTTGCCTGTTGCAATAATGATAATTTCATCATCTTGATATTTTTGCATTTCCGAGATCGGAATAATTGTATCTTCTTCGACTGTTAAATAACCAAGCTGTACGCCTAAATCAACTGCCTTTTCCAATGGTTTGCCTACAATTACAACCTTACGGAATGATTTCTGAGCTTGAGCAAATACTTGTTGAATTCGAATAAAATTCGATGCGTAAACAGCTACTAAAATACGACCTGGTGCTGAGTGGAATGTTTTTGATAATTGTTCTTCAATGACAATCTCTGATGTCGTATATCCTGGTCGCTCAGCTTCGCAAGACTCAGATAATAGAATGAAAACGCCATCTTCACCTAGCTGTGCCATTTTTGCTAAATCAGGTTTAAATTTACCTGTCGCTGACTGATCGAATTTAAACTCTCCTGTATGAACAATCGCGCCTTCAGATGTATGGAACACTACCCCTAACGAATCGGGAATACTATGTGTTGTGTGGAAGAATGTTACATACGTTGAGTTAAAATTCATACGACTACGGTTTGTTACTTCAAAAAACTTTACTTGATGTGGTGCAGGTAATTCTTTTAAATGTTCCTTTGCTAATGCAATAGTTAATTTCGATCCGTACACAGGTGCCTTTATTTTTTGTAATACATAGGCAATAGAGCCAATTGCATCTTCATGACCATGTGTTAAGAAAATACCTTTCACACGTTCTTTATTTTCTTCTAAGTAAGTAATGTCAGGAATCACGATATCTATACCTAGCATTTCATCTTCTGGGAACATTAAGCCGCTATCCACCACAAATAGCTCTTCATCAATTTCTACTACGTACATGGCTTTCCCAATTTCGCCTACACCACCAAGAGGGATGATGCGGATTAATTCATTTTTCTTTTTTGTCAATTTATTTCCTCCTAAAAAATATCCCGAACAGCAACCACTTAACATTTATTATACGGTTTGCAAAGCTTTTGCACAAATTAAAAATACATGTTTCACGTTGGAAATAGATTTTCCTGCTATTTGCTTATTACTAGCAGATGGAAAACAAATATTGGCTATCCTGTATAAATAGAGCTAAATAAGTATTTGTAAGGACGAGGAGTTACAAATTTGGTACATACTTTTTATTTTATAAAATATAAAAAACGAGGCTGAAATGCTATCAGCCTCGCTGCTATTTATCTAAAACTTTTCGCTTTTTCTTGATACGTATCCCAAATTCGATCAAAATTAGCTTTCTCTTCATCTGTCATTTCCATCATTGGCAAACGAACATTGAGTGTATCAAATCCTAATTTTGTCATCGCATATTTAATCGGTGAAGGGTTGGGCTGAGCGAACAGCGCACGTACTAAAGGTAATAAGGCTCGGTGAATTTGGGCTGCTAGCTTATGATTTCCTTCTTCAAACGCTTTAATCATTAATTGCATATCATTGCCTACCACATGGGCAGCTACAGAAATAACACCTGCTCCGCCAATGGCCATTAGTGGGAGTGTTAAACCATCGTCCCCACTATACACTAAGAAATCATCAGCTGGATCAACATTCTCAATAACATCACCCATCTGATCTAAGTTACCGCTCGCTTCCTTAATCCAAGCAATATTAGGAATCTTGCTTAATGCAACAGAAGTTTCATAGGCAACATTGACCCCAGTACGCCCTGGAACATTATAAAGCATAACAGGGAGACTCGTTTGTTTAGCAATGGTTTCAAAGTGAGCATAAATCCCACGTTGATTTGGCTTATTATAGTAGGGAGCTACAAGCATAATGCCGTCCGCTCCATTTTCTTCTGCCTTATGTGTCATTGCGATAGAGTAAGCTGTTTCATTATCCCCAGTACCTGCAATAACTGGTACGCGTCCTGCTACTTTCTCAACTGTAAAGCGTACAACTTCAATTTTCTCTTCTGTAGACATAGTTGGGTTTTCAGAAGTCGTACCACAAGCAACAATACAATCAGTACCATTGTCTATTAAATGATTAATAATACGTTCTAGTTCTGGATAATTAATCGTGCCATCATTTTTGAACGGCGTAATCATTGCCGTTCCAATTCGACCTAAATTCATCCTTACACCCCTCTTATAGTAAGTTATCCTCAAGCATTGCTTCTGCAATTTGGATAGAGTTTAATGCGGCGCCTTTTAATAAATTGTCAGAAACGATCCATAGATGGAACCCTTTGCTGTTGTCTAAATCTTGACGGATACGTCCTACAAAAGTAGCGTCTTCCCCTTCTGCATAAATAGGCATTGGGTAAGTTTGTGTTGCAATATCATCTTGTAATACCACACCTGGTGCGTTGCGTAATACTTCGAAAATCTCTTGGATTGACGCGTCCTTCTCTACCTCAATATAAACAGATTCAGAGTGACCTGAAACGACTGGCACACGAACACAAGTAGCAGCTACTTTTAGCTCTGGTGCATGCATGATTTTTTTCGTCTCATTAATCATTTTCATTTCTTCGTATGTAAATCCATTATCTGTGAATTTATCGATTTGTGGAATGACATTACGAGCAATTGGGTAATGACGTTTATCACTACCAGACGGTAAAATATTTGCTTCTACATCTTTACCTGCATCCCAGTTTTCGCTTTGTGCCTTTAATTCTTGGATCGCAGAAATCCCCGCACCTGATACTGCCTGATAAGTTGAAACGATTACCTTTGTTAAACCAAATGCATGACGAATTGGTTCAAGTGCAGCTACCATTTGAATTGTCGAGCAGTTTGGATTCGCAATAATTCCCTTATGCTTCGCTAAGTCGCCTCTATTCACTTCAGGCACGACAAGCGGTACCTCTGGATCCATACGAAAATGGCTCGTATTATCAATAACTACTGCACCCCGCTTAGCTGCTTCTGGTGCAAGCACAGCTGATACTGAACCACCAGCTGAGAATAAAGCGACATTGACGCCTTCGAAAGCCTCAGGTGTCGCTTCTTCAATTGTATATGTTTCCCCATCAAATTCGATTGATTTTCCTGCTGAACGAGCAGAAGCTAGAAATTTAATATGTCCAATCGGAAATTTACGTTTAATCAACTGCTCCATCATTTTCGATCCTACTGCACCTGTTGCCCCAACAACCGCAACTGTTAACTGCTTTGTCATCTGTCATCTCTCCTTGAATACATGTTCCATAATGTGTGCTATTGTATCACAAAAATACTGAAAATTGTGTGTAATCTCTTATTTATTTGAAATATTGTATCAACAGCGGTTGTAATTGCTTTTTCTGCGTAATTGCTGCATGAACAGTATCCACCATTTGCTCAAAATCAGCAATTAAAGAATTTGGTTTGGAGTGAGGGGCATCCTGACCAAAGGGAATAAAATATATATTTTTGGCATTTAACAGCTTCATAATATTTATGCCATTTAAGCCTAGTGCATCGTTTGTGGAAATACCTAAAACTACAGGTGAACCATTACGCAAAGTTGCCTTTGCTGCCATTAACACAGGACTATCTGTTGCTGCATTAGCAAATTTACTGATGCTATTGCCTGTCATGGGGGCAATGACCATTGCATCTAATGGATTGGATGGACCAAATGGCTCTGCCTCTTTTATAGAAGAAATAACTTTTTCTCCTGTCAAAGCTTCTATTTTGGCAATCCACTCTTCACCTGTACCAAAGCGTGTAGCTGCATGTAAAACGGAATGGGTAATGATTGGAATTACTGTTGCTCCGACATCAATAAAATTTTGGATTTTAGGTACTACATCTTCATACGTACAATGAGAAGCAGTAATACCTAAGCCAATTCGTTTCCCCGTTAACAATTTTCTTCCTCCTCTATTGCCTTGCACAATATTGTAGCTGCATCATGTGCAAAGTATTTCCCAGGTAATGATGGCAATAGTACATATGTTTGTAATTGATCAGAATCTATATCTAAACATCCTGGCTCTGAAGCCAAGTCATATAAAACAGTTGGAACATGCTCTATAAATGATTCTGTGATCCATTTAGCAGGAATTGTATTAATAAAAATGCCATCTGTAATAGACCATTGACGATCATCTAAATTCGTGGCTTTATAACCATATGCTTTTGCTTCACTCACTTGTACAACTGAACGTGCAACAATATGAACATTTGCACCCATCTTAACTAGTAAAGAGGCGAGCATTTTTGCGATACGACCAAAACCTGCGATTGTGAAATTTTGTCCGTAAATACATTTTTGCTCGAGTCCGTAAAATGTGGCGATAAATCCCTCCGCTGTTAATCGAGCATTTTGCCAAATAAATGATTCTTGTTGTAAATAGCAAATAGATTCATTTTTCTCTAGTAATTGCTTCCAATGCATTGTTAATCGACCTGTATAAAATTTCACTTGTGATATACCATAGAGCTGCTCAACTTCTATTTTTAATGGAAGAATAGGTAATACAATTTTATTAGGCTGGAATTCTAAAACAAGTTTATTTAACTCTTCGTTCCATACGGTCGTTCTTTTATAAAACACTGTTCTCGATGGACTTCTTAGCATTGTAGCTAGTTCCTTTAATCGGGAGTCCTCACCGATAACAAGCCATTTTTCGTTTTCCAAAAGCTCACCTCACTGTAAATATTCTGACTGTACTGTAGATGTCTTATTAAATAAAATACGATCTTCACCAATTAAAATAATTTCATGCCAAGGTATCATTTCACTAACTTTCATTTTCTTTTTTTGGAATGGTAGTTTATCTTTTACAATTTCAAAACCATGTATTTTCCCTGTTTGCACATCTAATAGGCATTCTGTATGTGCCAGGATGCCAAAATGTACGCCACCCTCAATTTGAATTAACTCCTTATCCACCATCTCAGATAGTAACATGCCTCATCTCCCTCCTTGAGCCGTTACCTCAATATATGCCGACTTTTTGCAAATCGTGACCCCTACCAAAAGTACGAATATGTTGCATTTTCATCGCTATCTGTATATAGTGTATATATACAGTTATAAGAGGTGATGATTTGTGCATATCCATTTAAGTAATGCGAGTGAAAAACCTATTTATGAGCAAATCACCATACAGCTCAAGGAGGCTATTTTAGCTAATAAATTACAGGCAGGTGATGCACTACCTTCTATCCGCGCTTTAGCAAAGGATTTAAAAATAAGTGTGATGACCACTAAACGTGCCTATGCTGATTTAGAGCGAGATGGTTTCATTGAAACAGTCGCTGGTAAAGGGAGCTTTGTCACAGAACGAAATCAAGACTTTCTACGCGAGGAGCTATTACGGCAGGTAGAGGGGCACTTGCAAAAGGCAGCAAAAATAGCGAAAACCGCTGGACTTTCTAGTGAAGAATTACAAGAACTACTATCTTTAATGTTAGAGGAGGATAAGTAATATGAATGCCATTGAAATTCATGATTTACATAAGGGCTTTGAAGGCTTTTTTCTAAAAGATATAAGTTTTTCTGTCCCTCAAGGCACTGTAATGGGATTTGTTGGAGAAAACGGGGCTGGCAAATCAACTACGATAAAATGCATGCTGAATTTACTAAAAAAGGAATATGGCGAAATTTTGCTATTTGGCAAAGATCATGTCGAACACGAACTATCGATAAAAAACGACATCGGCGTTGTATTTGACGATTTACATGTACCAGAAACGCTAAATGCGACGCAACTCGACAAAATCATGAGAAAAGTATTTCAAACATGGGATTCAGACTATTATTTTGAAAGATTGGCTCAATTTAAGGTACCAAAGAGGAAGAAGATTAAGGAACTTTCACGAGGAATGAGGATGAAGCTATCAATTGCCTTAGCATTGGCACATCATCCAAAATTATTGATTTTAGATGAGCCCACAAGTGGTTTAGACCCTATTATTCGGGATGAAATTCTGGATTTATTTTTAGCATTTATGCAGGATGAAACCCACAGCATTTTATTTTCTTCGCACATTACAAGCGATTTAGAAAAAATTGCTGACTATATTACATTAATTCATAATGGTGAGATTTTATTGAGCGAGAGTAAAGATGCTTTATTATATGAATATGGTATTTTCAAAGGTAACAATGAGGAAGTAAACGACTTGCCAGAGCATGCTATTCTGAGAACCCGTCCTGGTGCATTTGGAATAGAAGCACTAGTTCTGAAAAATGAAGTAAATGAGGCTTTCAGACTTGAAAGACCTTCTATTGAAGATATTATGCTATTTTTCGTGAAAGGTAGTGTTTAAATATGGTAGGACTTATCCTAAAAGATTTAATGACCATTCAACGACAAATGAAAGCACAAGCATTTGTTCTTGTATTTCTTCTTGTGATGGCGATTTTTATGCAGCAAAGCGCAATGCTTCTAGCTGTTATTGTTTTTATTGTTACGATACAAGCGATAACTGCGCTTAGCTACGATGAACACAGTAAGTGGGATAAATACGCTAATACTTTACCAATTCCTAAAACGGATATCGTTTTAAGTAAATATATACTTAGTGTGATGTTAATGATTATCGGCCTTGTTATGGCATTACCTATCCTATTTTTCATCAATTTTTTTACCAATAACGACATTACTTCAGAATTTTTCCTAACGTTTAATTTGATCGTAACATCGGCGCTCTGTTTATTAGCCGTATTACTACCTATCTATATTAAATTTGGCTCTATTAAAGGAAGAATAGTCCTCATTGCGTTTTGTTTTATCCCTGGCTTCTTAACGGGGATGTTTAAAGAATATATCCCTGATATGACTCAAACCTTTTTATATTTAAAGCAATATGTCTATTTAGCACCTTTGGGCGGACTTATACTGCTCTGCCTCTCCTCTCTTGTTTCTACTGCTATTTATAAAAGAAAAGAGTTTTAGGAGGGATCCCATGCGAGCACTGTTGTTACAAAGAATCGTCGTACAAAAATGGACTATTCTTTTTACAATGACGATATGTTTACTTCTTCATTTTGTTCATTTACCTTTTGTAGATAGTCCTTCTATCGGATTATTTGTTGTCGTAATTTCAGCCAACATCGTAGATAATATATATAGAGGCGACCGTCAAGTAAAGTGGACAATGTATGTCAATACGCTACCTCTATCAAAGAAAAAACAATTGCAATCCGATTTTTTATTTTGCTATGGCCTTATTGCATTGCTCTTTATTGTCCTTGCGCCTATGTATTTCTCACAACCTGATGCATCTGAAAATTTTATAGAGCATCTTGCTATGTACTGTGCCTATATAAGTAGCGCTTCTTTCCTCATCTGTAGTCAATTTTATATTCAGCATCTTGATGAAATAGAGAGAATGCGAACGGTTAGAATGCTTACAGCTATTGTGCTTATCATTCTGCTAAATTTTGTTATTCATTATTATTTATCACTAGTAGCTGCAAATTTAATTATCTTATTCATACCAACACTGGTTAGTATCCTCATCACTTTTCTTGTGTTTCACAAATGTCTTTATTTATATATGGCAAAGGAAGTTTGCTAAACATTCATTAAAAATAGGAAATGGATTCCCATTGCAGGCTACTTGCTTTCCTATGGGCATATGCAGGGCCGCTACCTTCTTGGTTTAAAGGCAAACTAGTCTCACTATCCCTCGAGGGTAAAGTTTTCCACACCAGCTCATAAAGTGCTACCTTTTTAGCAAAGGTGTTCACTACTCATCTTATGGAGGGTTGTTGACACTTATCCACATTGAAAATAACAGACTTTCCCAGATAGTAAAGGAGAACTTCGAAATTAATCAAAGTTCTCCTTTTTATATGCTTCTAATTAAAATATCTTTATTCGCTAGGACCTATGATTGAGATAGCTGGCTCTGCTTTTAAAATTTTGGCAATCAGTCGATCCACCGATTCCATCGATACGGCATCGATCGATTTAAGAACCTCGTCTACTGTTCGATGCTTGCGATGGACAAGTTCACTTGTTCCATTACGATTCATACGAGCCCCCGTCCCTTCTAGCCCAAGGACAAAGCTGCCTTTAAGCTGCTCTTTCGCATTATCAAGCTCCTCCTCTGTAACACCACCCGCTACAATATCTAATAAAGTGGCATCAATCGTGTGCTGAAGCTGTGCTAATTGCTGTCGACTAGTACTACCATAAATCGTAAAAGCACCTACATCGGCATAACACGATTGATAGGAGAAAATAGAATAGGCTAGTCCACGTTCTTCTCGTACTTCCTGAAACAATCGAGAACTCATATTGCCTCCAATTATATTGTTAAGCGCAATAAAGCTATACATATCTGGATCTTTTACACCAATTGCTGGATAGGAAATCGCGACATGTGCCTGCTCTGTATCGCGTATTTTTGTAATTTCCCCTGGATAAAATGAAGGATTTGTCAGGACAGGCGCCATAGCATGCGGTGAAGGTTGATAGTGACCAAATAAATCTTCAATCGTTTGCATAAGCTGAGATGAAATATTACCTGCAATAGAAATAACAACGGACTCTGGCCCATAATGTTTATCCATGTATTGTCGTATAGCATCTGCTGTAAATGTCTTTAATGTAGCAGCTGTGCCTAGTATTGGACGACCGAGTGCATCATTCGGATACATGACACCCCACAGCTTCTCATGAACATCATCATCAGGAGCATCTTCGCTCATTAAAATTTCTTCTAATACTACTTGTCGCTCTTTTTCTAATTCTTCTTCCGCAAAGGTAGAATTAAAAAACATATCTGCTAGTATTGTGACCGCAAGCTCCGCATGATGATCTAAAACTTTAGCATAGTAACATGTATTTTCTTTCGATGTGAAGGCATTTAGCTCTCCTCCGATTCGATCAAATTCTTCAGCAATTTGACGAGCTGAACGAGTTGTTGTGCCTTTAAACAACATATGCTCAATAAAATGTGTGATACCATTCTCTTCAGGTAGCTCATAGCGAGAGCCAGCATTCACAAAAATACCTAATGCCACTGATCTTACATGATCAATTTGCTCTGATACAATACGAACACCATTCTGACATGTATGTACTTGAACCAAACTATCTCCCCCAATTATAAAAATCCTCTACTTTTCTTCTTGCTACTATCGAAAAAGGCTGCGCAATCTACGCAGCCTTTTAATCGATATTATTTTTCTTGTTCAGCGCGCTCTTTTTCCTCTTGAATTACTACTTTGCGAGATAAATTCACACGACCTTGCTTGTCGATTTCAATCACTTTCACAAGTAATTGATCACCAAGTTTTAAGACATCCTCCACTTGCTTTGTACGTTCCTCTTGAATTTCAGAAATGTGAAGCAAGCCATCTTTCCCTGGGAAGATTTCGCAAAAGGCGCCGAATTTTTCAATACGTTTCACTGTTGATAAGTAGTATTCCCCTACTTTTGCTTCACGTACGATATCTTCAATAATTTGTTTTGCACGTGCATTCATTGCTTCATCGGCAGAAGAAATATAGATTGTACCATCTTGCTCTGTATCAATCTTAACGCCCGTTTCTTCAATAATTTTATTAATTTGTTTACCACCTGGTCCAATTACATCGCGAATTTTATCAGGATTAATTTTTACAATAACAATTTTTGGTGCAAACGCAGATAATTGTTTACGTGGCTCTGGCAGTGTAGCAAGCATTGATTCTAGAATATGCATACGTCCAACTTTTGCTTGTGTCAGTGCTTCTTCTAAAATATTGCGAGATAAACCATCAATTTTAATGTCCATTTGTAGAGCTGTTACACCTTTAGCTGTACCAGCCACTTTAAAGTCCATATCGCCTAAATGGTCTTCCATTCCTTGAATATCCGTTAAAATAGAATAATGTTCACCTTTTTTAATAAGGCCCATTGCAATACCTGCAACTGGTGCTTTTAATGGAACACCTGCATCCATCATGGCTAATGTAGACGCACAAATAGAAGCT
The DNA here is from genome assembly GCF_004332175.1 of Lysinibacillus sp. OL1. Classification (NCBI taxonomy): domain Bacteria; kingdom Bacillati; phylum Bacillota; class Bacilli; order Caryophanales; family Bacillaceae; genus Lysinibacillus; species Lysinibacillus sp. OL1. Next base: position 75,340 of record NZ_SJDS01000011.1, read on the forward strand.
TGGGAAGTTGATCCGTTTGATTCAAGTACTTCTGATACACAACGAATTGTATAAGGGAAGACCGACTCATCAGGAATGACTGCTTCAAGTGCACGCTCACCTAACGCACCATGACCAATTTCACGACGACCTGGCCCACGGATTGGACCCGTTTCCCCTACAGAAAATTGTGGGAAGTTATAATGGTGCATAAAGCGTTTTGACTCTTCCACACCCAAACCGTCAATAATTTGTACATCACCAAGCGCACCTAATGTACAAATAGAAAGTGCTTGTGTTTGTCCACGTGTAAACAGACCTGAACCATGTGTACGTTGTAATAAGCCTGTTTCAGAAGAAAGTGGTCGGATTTCGTCGAGCTTACGACCATCTGGACGAATCTTATCTTCCGTGATTTGACGGCGTACTTCTTCTTTTACCATCTTGTCAAGAATTGTGTACACTTGTTTCATTGTTTCGTCGTCTGCTTCTTGCTCTTCATAGGAAGCGATAACTCGCTCTTTCACAGCTTGAATTGCCTCATCACGAGCATGTTTCTCTGCCGTTTGAATTGCATCATGCATATCAGTCTCACAAGCTGCTTTTATATCGGCTTGAATTGCTTCATCAATTTCAAATAGTGTCACTGGTAACTTTTCTTTACCAACCTCTGCCACAATTTGCTCTTGGAAAGCAATGATTTTTTTGATTTCTTCATGACCGAACATAATTGCTTCTAACATGATTTCCTCTGGTACCTCAAGTGCACCCGCTTCAACCATATTGATAGCATCTTTGTTCCCCGCTACAGACAAATGAATTGTTGAGCGATTCGATTGCTCTACTGTCGGGTTTACAATGAATTGTCCATCAATATAACCAACTTGTACACCTGCTATTGGCCCATCAAATGGAATATCAGAGATCGCTAATGCTAATGATGAACCAACCATTGCTGCCATTTCAGATGTACAGTCAGGATCATTTGACATAACCATAGAAATAACTTGTACTTCATTACGGAAACCATCCGGGAACATCGGACGAATCGGACGGTCGATTAAACGGCTTGCTAAAATCGCCTTTTCAGATGGACGTCCTTCACGCTTAATAAAGCCGCCAGGAATTTTACCTGCAGCATATAGACGCTCTTCATAGTTTACTGTTAATGGGAAGAAATCAAGTGGTTTAGGTGATTTTGACATTGTTGCTGTAGCAAGTACAGAAGTATCGCCATAGCGTACTAATGCGGCTCCGTTTGCTTGTTTTGCTAACTGTCCTACTTCAATTACAAGTGGACGGCCAGCCCATTCATAGGAATAGACTTTCTTTTCGTTCATTCAATGAACCCCTCTCTATTATAAAAACACTTACTTCGTCTGTATGTACTAATAGTAAGTGTACCAAAAATGCTTGTTCTATGCTAAATAATATTTCATGAAATAATCATACATTTAAATTCAGTTATTGCCAATTTATTTAAGATTTATTTCATTATTTTATTGAAAAAGCATTTTTGGTATATGGATTTTTTTATATTGATTCCTTCTTGACGAAAAGTAATGTATGTAAATGGAAATAACTGCTTCGCTAACATTAGTTTTTCAAATACAAGTTTAAACAATAGACTTATTATAACATGGAGCTTATCATACAACATCCTATAAGGTAAAAGAAAGTTGGCTCATCTAGGAAAGTTAGTAAGTCAGGCAAATAATAGTCGGGATTTACATAGTATTGAAAAGTAAAACCATCAATAGAATTTTTGTGAAAGTAGCGTAAGTGAGTAAAGCTGGATCATCGGACGCCCAGTGGAACGGAAATCACCCCCTCACCTTGCTTTTCTGCTAGTGACATTTCTTTTTTCAACAACTTAAATACCCCACCCATATAATGGGCGGGGTATACTCAGACTAATGAGTAGTCTCCTAATAGTAGATATGTAAAAAGTTTATTATGTAATTTTAACAGGTTGAACAACTTCTTTTTTCTTATTTCTCGCCATCTTTTCACCTATGATTGGCATAATGAAGCGGTCAAGCCCGAATTTCCCAGCATTGTAACCAGCAACGGCTATAAAGATTGCAAGTAAAATATCCCAAGGATTGCTAGATATAGTACCTGCCATTAGGAAGGCAAAATTCATGACCATACCGAAAAATGCAGCATATGTCGTTAAGCATCCCAGAATTAATCCTAGCCCTACTAAAAATTCTCCCCAAGGCACAAGAATATTAATTAGCTCAGCATTTGGCAAAGCAAATGATTCAATAAACTTTACATACAGTGGGTATGCGAGCTCTTCTCCACTTGTCACTGGATTTGCAATAGCATTGGCTAAAAAGCCAGATGCATCAAAGCCATTAAACAATTTTCCCCAACCTGCTGTAAGCCAATGCCAGCCTAAATAAACACGAATAACTGTTAAAATACCTGCAACAATATTATTCTCTCTTAATAATTGGTTAAACATCCTACTCACCCTTCTAAATGATTTAGTTTACATTTCACCAACTATTAACATAGAAAGTTTTTAACCCATAGCCATCGTTTACTAGTATTCAATGATAGCATTTAGATTGTATGATTGACGCTTATGTACCAATTTTGAGCCTCTATCCTATAATTTGCTGGATTGTATTTCATGAAATATAATAGCAATCTAGCCTTCAATTTATCTACTTCAATTACACTGCAATGATGAACGCAATGACTATAAATGGGCTGTGAAATGTGATTAGAATATATCACCCTTTTATCAAGTATCAAATCATTTTTATCTATCGTTCATCGTAGTGTAAAAAAGTTATGGCTTATTGTTGAACAAAATTAACAAGATTATCTCAAAAAAAAGACTGTAGACAAGCATCAGTTTGTCTACAGTCTAATATAGGATTACTTTTGCTATTAATTAGCGACGTAAGCCTAAACGGTTGATTAATTCACGGTAACGTTGTACGTCTGTTTCACGAAGGTATTTTAATAAGTGACGACGACGACCTACCATTTTAAGAAGACCACGCTCAGAGTGGAAATCTTTTTTGTGAGTACGTAAGTGAGTATTTAGAGCATTGATTTCCTCTGTTAATACTGCAACTTGTACTTCTGGTGAACCAGTGTCACTTTCGTGAGTACGGTACTCAGCGATAATTTCGTTTTTTCGTTCTTTTGTAATAGCCATTTGTATGGACCTCCTAAATTATAATTAATCCCCATTAGCACAGTAAACGTTGGAGTCATCGATCTACCGAGCTAAGGTTAAGCATTTATGCACTTATGAATATTACCATAAATCACATAGTCAAGCAAGTAAAACGTCGACTTGGCTAATGTGACGACAATAATGAAGGACTTCTTATAGCTGGTTAAAGTAACGGATTGCTTCTTGTTTATCCTTTTCAATTTGTGTTTTCAAGGCCTCAATACCATCGAATTTGCGTTCACTTCGTATACGTTTATACCATGCCACATGTACTTCTTCACCATAGATATTTTTATCAAAGTTTAAAATATGAACTTCAATCGATAATTGCTTATCATTTGGATCTTTGAAAGTTGGCTTATAGCCCACGTTGCAAACACCATCATACCAATTATTTTGTACAAGCAGACGTACAGCATAAACACCACTTGCTGGAATAAACGTTCCTTCTAATGCTTGGACATTTGCAGTAGGGAAACCAATAGTACGACCACGTTTATCACCATGGACAACAATCCCATTGATTTCAAACGGTCTCCCTAATAAAACTGTTGCTTCTTCCATATCGCCTTCTTGTAATAGCTTGCGTATACGAGTAGAGCTGATTTTCTCAACATCATCTGTTTTCTTCTCAACAATTGTAACGCCATACTCACCATTACTTAATAAACGCATATCTTCCATTGTTCCCTTACCAAATGCTCCAAACGAATAATCGAAGCCAGCTGTCACATGCTGAATATTTAATCCACGGATAAATGTATCAATAAATGCCGCTGGTGAAAGTTTGGCAAAATCTGAAGTGAAGTGGACAACGAATACCGTATCCACACCCTGTTCTTCAAACAGCTGTAATTTCTGTTGTAAGAGTGTAATATAAAAAACCTTTTCGTTACGTCCACCAAGGACTAATGAAGGATGTGGATCGAATGTCATCACTGCAGTTGGAATTTGTCGCTTGTTGCCCTCTTCCTTAGCCGCCTTGATAACTGCTTGATGCCCTCTATGTACACCATCGAAAAAGCCAAGAGCTAATGAATACGGCTGCATGCTTTCTCGTTGCTGTAATTGATGTGGGTATTTTAAATGAATGACCTCCATTGAAAAATCCTCCTACTCTATCGTCGGAAACATCTTATGTGGCTTCATCAAACCATCCTTTGTTGGGTGAGCTTGATAAACCGCAACTGCCTTTCCATTGATTCCATACACAATTTTATCATGACTATTTAATAATGCATCTGCTGGAAGCACTTGTCCATTGAAAATTTCTTTTTCATTGGCATTCGTGATCTCAATATATGGATAGTCTGCTAACGCATACTCGACAGGTAAAATGCAGGAAGCTACTTGCTCAGCCTCCATTAGCTCTGCAACCTGTGCTAACGTAAAACAGTTATCCTGTGTAAAAGTACCAGAAGCAGTACGTACAAGCTCCTTCATATGCGCTGGATAGCCAAGCGCCTCACCAATTTGCACAGCTAGTGTTCGAATATACGTCCCTTTGCTACAAGCGATACGTACTGGAAATGTAATTTCTTGCCCCTCATATTGTGCTGTCTCATCAAGTAGCTCTAAATCATAAATTGTTACTTGACGAGTTGGTCTTTCAACACTTTCGCCTTTTCGCGCATATTCATAGAGGCGCTTCCCATTTACTTTTACTGCTGAAAACATGGGTGGTGTTTGTTCAATAACTCCAGTCAATGAAGCTAAAACCTCTAACAACTGCTCCCGAGAAAAATTTTTTATCGTAAGATCTTCTTCAACGGTTTCACCTTCTGCATCCTCGGTTGTCGTGGTACGACCTATTGAAATGATTGCTTCATAGGTTTTCCCTGCGTCAGTTAAATATTCCGCTATTCGAGTTGCTTGGCCAATACAAATTGGTAGTACGCCCTCAACACCTGGATCCAGTGTACCTGTATGCCCAACTTTTTTTGTCCGCAAAATTTTGCGTAATTTAAAGACACAATCATGGCTTGTCATGCCTCTTTCTTTCCAAAGCGGTAAAATACCGTTCATATAGCTCCTCCCAAATTGCTTACTCTATCATTTATTTATTCATTGGCAATATAATTTTTTCCATGAAGCTAAAAAGTCTGCCTGCATAAACATGCATGTGGCAGACTTTTTCAGCTTATTCTTTGTGTAAATCTCTTAACAATGAATCAATACGGTTCCCATATTCAATCGATGAATCAAATTCAAAGATTAATTCTGGTGTACGTCGTAAACGAATGCGTGATCCGATTTCAGAGCGAATAAAGCCCGAAGCTTTTACTAAAGCTTTAAGCGTTTCCTCTCGTTCACGTTCGTTGCCTAAAGATGTAATATAAATTGTCGCTTGCTGTAAATCACCCGTTACTTCAACACCTGTAACAGTCACAAAACCAACACGCGGATCTTTTATTTTACGGCCAAGAATATCACCAAGCTCCTTTTTCATTTGCTCGGCAACACGGTTTGAACGTAGAGACATAATTTGTCACCTCTATTTCGATGTACAGATAGTTGATATTTTATGGCTAAATCATACGCTCAACTATCTACTGTTACTTATAAATAATCTCGCCACACATTAAGCTGTTCCCATGACGGATTTGACTCTAAATAGTGGAGCGCGTGATTAATTTCTCGTTCAGCTGCTTCTTTGGACGAAGAAACAGCAACAAGTGCTAATTTCGTACGCTGCCATACATTTTGATGGTCAATTTCCGCAATAGAAACGTTAAATTTCTGCTTTGTGCGGGTAATCATACGCTGTAAGACAGCACGCTTTTCCTTTAACGAATGGGCAGTTTGAATGATAAATTCAACCTCTGCATACACGATCATTAGGCGCGTTTAACCTCTTCCATAATATAGGCTTCAATAATGTCGCCTTCTTTAATATCGTTGAAGTTTGTAATCGTAATACCACATTCGTATCCTTTTGCCACTTCTTTTACTTCATCTTTGAAGCGTTTAAGCGTATCTAGCTCACCTTCAAAAATAACGACGTTATCACGGATCACACGTACACCTGAATCACGTGTTACCTTTCCTTCTGTTACATATGAACCAGCAATTGTACCAACTTTTGATACTTTAATTGTTTGACGAACTTCTGCTTGACCAATAATTTTTTCTTCAAATTCAGGATCAAGCATACCTTTCATTGCTTGTTCAATTTCTTCAATTACTTTATAGATAATGCGGTGTAAGCGAATATCTACACCCTCTTCTTCTGCTGCACGTTTTGCGTTAACATCCGGACGTACATTAAATCCAATAACGATGGCATTAGAAGCTGCTGCAAGAGAAATATCAGATTCGGTAATAGCTCCAGCACCTGTATGAATAATTTTCACATTTACGCCTTCCACATCAATTTTCATTAGGGAGGCTGCCATAGCTTCAACAGTACCTTGAACGTCAGCTTTCACAATTAAGTTGAGCTCTTTCATTTCGCCTTGGCTCATTTGTTCAAATAAGTTATCAAGCGTTACACGTTGTTTTTCTGAACGTTGTGCTTGAATCGCTGACATTGCTCTTGTTTCTCCAACCTGACGTGCGGTTTTCTCGTCTTCAAAGACAACGAAACGGTCACCTGCTTGAGGTACATCATTTAAACCTGTAATTTCAACTGGAGTTGATGGGCCAGCTTCTTTTACTCGACGACCTTTGTCATTTACCATCGCACGTACACGACCATACGTATGACCTACAACGATTGGGTCACCTACTTTTAATGTTCCATCTTGTACTAAAAGCGTAGCAACAGAGCCACGACCTTTATCAAGCTGAGCTTCGATTACTGTTCCAAGTGCTAAACGTTCTGGATTTGCTTTAAGCTCGCCTACTTCAGCTACAAGTAAAATCATCTCTAACAATGTATCAATGCCTTCACCTTTTAACGCTGAAATTGGAACGAAAATTGTATCTCCACCCCATGCTTCAGGAACTAAACCATGTTCTGTTAATTCTTGCATCACACGATCTGGATTTGCCGATGGTTTATCCATTTTATTCACAGCCACAATTATTGGTACTTCAGCAGCCTTGGCATGATTGATCGCTTCTACTGTTTGTGGCATAACACCATCATCAGCAGCTACAACTAAAATTGTTAAATCCGTTACTTTTGCACCACGCGCACGCATTGTTGTGAAAGCCGCATGTCCTGGTGTATCAAGGAATGTAATTTTCTTGTCGCCTTCTGTCACTTGGTATGCACCAATATGTTGTGTAATACCACCAGCTTCTCCTGCTGTTACCTTTGTATGGCGAATAGAGTCTAATAAAGTTGTTTTACCATGGTCAACGTGACCCATAATTGTTACAACTGGCGGACGTTCTGATAAATCTGCCTCGTTTACTTCTTCTGTTTGCTCGAAGTGTGTTTCTAAATCCGTAATATCTACACGAATTTCTTCTTCCACTTCTACACCGTAGTCTGCGCAAATTAATTCAATTGCATCCTTATCTAATTCTTGGTTAATTGTTGCCATTACGCCAAGCATGAATAATTTTTTAATGATTTCAGATGGCTCACGGTGTAATTTTTTTGCTAATTCTGCAACTGATAATGATTCAACAAAAGTAATTTTTTCTGGAAGTTCCTTTTGTTTCACTGGAATTGATGGTTGATGCGTTTTTGGATGGCGACGTTTGCCTCCATGAATCCCTGGTTTTGGACGTTGGTTGTAACCACCGCCACCTCTACGATTATTATTGTTATTATTATTATTTTGTGTCATATTTCTATTTTGATTACCTTTTGTATTCTTAGATTTTTCGTTAGACGAATTTGAGTTTTGCTGTGCATGTTGCTGATTGTTTGCTTTTGGCTTAGAAGTAGCAGATTGCTGCCTTTGTCCTTCTTGCTTTTTCACCGAATGCTGTGGTTTTTGCTGGCCATTTGATTGAGATTTTTGTGCCATGTTTTGAGTTGATTGTTTTGCTACATTTTTCTCAGGTGTTGCTTTAAATGTTTGATTTAACTTTGCCACAGCGTCTTTTTCCAACATAGACATATGGTTTGTTACACTCACATTTAATTTACTTAGTGCTTCAATAACCTCTTTACTCGTTTTATTCACTTGCTTCGCATATTCATGAACTCTGATTTTGGTCATCTGCTCACCCCCGATTAGTTTTCGTTGAGTAGACTAGACAATTTACTTGCAAAACCTTTATCGGTAATAGCTAAAGCCACACGGGCCTCCTTACCTGTAGCATGTCCTAGATCATATCGATCTCCAATTACATGATACTCAACGTTGTAGTACGTGCACTTATCTTGAATTTTTTTACTAGAGTTTTTAGAAGCATCGTTTGCAAGCAGTACTAGTTTAGCATTGCCATTGCGGACTTCCTTTACTACTAACTCTTCTCCTGAAATCACCTTACGTGCTCTTGCTGCGATTCCAAGCAAATTAAATATTGCTTGATTTATCATAAAATTGACTCCCTACGAATCAGCAAAATAAGTTCCTCGTATATTTCTTCAGGAATTTTCACATCAAGTTGGTGCCCTAATACATTTTTCTTACGCGCGAGGTCAACTGCCTGCTCTGATTTAGAGACATAGGCACCACGCCCAGGCTTTTTCCCGGAGATATCTACACTTACTTCGCCCTCTTTCGAACGAACAACACGTATCATCTCTTTCTTTGGTAGCATTTCTCCAGTTGCTACACATTTACGAAGAGGTACTTTTTTGTTTACAGCCATAAGAATCACCATTCCTCTCTGAAGCTTGTCGTAAGAGGTGGACAAGTCATGCTCTACTTGACGCTCTGACAGTATTCAGTCGGCGTAGGGGGCCCACTGAATACTGTCAGCTAACTTGTCACACGGGCTTTCTTACTTATTCTTCGTCGTCTTGATATAAGTCAACTGCTACATCATCAAAATCACTTTCTTCATCATCAGCAGGGATGAAAGTGCTTGTAGCCGAAGGATAAATACCTAATTCACGAGCATCAGTCTCACTCTTAATATCAATTTTCCAGCCAGTAAGCTTCGCTGCTAGGCGAGCATTTTGCCCACGTTTACCGATAGCTAGAGATAATTGATAGTCTGGTACCACGACTGTTGTCGACTTTTCTTCTTCATTCACTTGTACATCTAATACTTTTGATGGGCTTAATGCATTAGCTACAAATACAACTGGGTCTTCAGACCATTCTACGATATCAATTTTTTCGCCATTTAGTTCATTGACAATCGTTTGTACACGAGCTCCCTTTGCTCCAACACATGAACCAACTGGATCCACTTCCTCATTATGTGCGAAAACAGAAATTTTAGAGCGATCTCCAGCTTCACGTGCAATTGATTTAATCTCTACAATACCCTCATAAATTTCAGGTACTTCCATCTCAAATAATCGACGTAATAAACCAGGATGTGTACGAGACACAATCACTTGAGGTCCACGTGTTGTACGTTCCACTTTTGTAATATACACTTTAATACGATCATGCGGATGATAAGATTCACCTTGGATTTGTTCATTAACAGGCAATGCCGCTTCTACTTTGCCTAAACCTACATAGATATTACGAGCATCTAAACGTTCAACAACGCCAGTTACGATATCATCTTCACGATCTACGTATTGCTCATAAATTAAACCTCGTTCCGCTTCACGTACGCGTTGTGTAACTACCTGCTTTGCTGTTTGTGCAGCAATGCGTCCAAAGTTACGTGGTGTTACTTCCTGCTCCACGATATCCTCTAGCTGATAGGCTGGATTAATGACTTTTGCATCTTCTAAAGAAATTTGCAAACGATCATCTTCTACCTCTTCCACAACATCTTTACGTGAAAATACACGAATTGAGCCCTTATCTAAATTTAAGTCTACTCGAACATTTTGTGCTTGGTTAAAGTTGCGTTTGTAAGCTGTAACTAATGCCGCTTCAATGGCTTCGATTAACACATCTCTTGAAATTCCTTTTTGTTCTTCTAGCGCATTCAGCGCATCTAACAAATCACTACTCATTTTGTTTTCACTCCTAAATATGCTTTATGCTGAAAAATCAATGGCAAGTCGTGCCAATGCGATTTTTTCTTGTTCAATTGTTACTGTTATTTTACGTGTTTTAATACGCACTTCCATCACTAATGTATGTTCATCGTATGACGTTAAGTAGCCTTGGAATTCCTTCATGTCCTTGATGGGCTCATAGGTTTTTACATAAATAAACTTGCCAACTGCTTTGACAAAATCTGTATCTTTTTTTAATGGACGTTCCGCTCCAGGCGAAGAAACTTCTAAATAATAGTTTTGTGTAATTGGATCTTTTTCATCCAATAACAAGCTTAGTCGTTCACTCACTTGAGCACATTGATCGATGTCAATTCCACCTTCAGGTGTATCAACATAGACACGTAAAAACCAGTTACGTCCTTCTTTTACGAACTCAATATCCACTAGCTCAAGATTTAACTCATCCACAATTGGTTTAGCGAGCTCTTCAATTAAAGATGGTACTTTGCTCATTATTTCCTCCTGTATTTATCAAATTCTAGCGTATGAATTGTTCATCACTATCAAGTTAACGCAGTAATGAACCATAATAAAACAGAAATTCCACCAGTTGCTTTGGTGAAATTTTACGGTCTTACCTGCTGTTAGTCAAAATTTGTTTTGCTACGGTTAAACAACAGAAAAGAGCGGGTATGCCCCACTCTTTTGCTGGAAAAATATCAACAAATTATTACCATAAGAATAGCACAGTTCTCGACACAATGCAAATTTCCTTCATTATAGATAACCATATTGTGTCAGGAATTTGAATTGACATTATGACCTTTCCATGCAAAACAATTGCAAAACTAGAATAGCGATAGCTGATTAGCATCAGGCATGCCTTCTAAACAACCAAGCTGGTCCATGTATTCAATAAGTGTTTTGGAAACACGACCACGTTGCTGTAAATCTTCCTTGGATAAAAACTCTCCCTCTTCACGAGCAGCTACAATCGTTTTCGCCACGTTGGTTCCAAGACCCGGAATTGCATCAAACGGAGGAATTAGTGAATTGCCATCAATGACAAACTCACTAGCTTGGGAACGATATAGGTCAACCTTTTGGAAACTCATACCTCGCTCACACATTTCCAGTGCAAGCTCTAGCACTGTTAATAAGTTTTTCTCTTTAGTAGATGCATCTAAGCCTTTCATATTGATTTCATCAATCCTTGCTCGAATCATTTGCGATCCTTGTACCATTGCAATTAAATCAAAATCATCTGCTCGAACTGTGAAATACGCTGCATAATAAAGGATTGGAAAATGTACCTTGAACCAAGCAATTCGTACTGCCATTAGCACGTATGCTGCGGCATGGGCTTTCGGGAACATGTATTTTATCTTTTTACAAGATTCAATATACCAACCTGGTACTTTATTAGCGAGCATCTCCGCTTCAAATTCTTCTGATAAACCTTTCCCTTTACGAACAGATTCCATAATTTTGAAGGCTAGTGACGGCTCTAGACCTTGATAAATTAAATACACCATAATGTCATCACGACAACCAATTACTTCTTTTAGCACACATGTACCGTTTTGAATTAATTCTTGTGCATTCCCTAGCCATACGTCTGTTCCATGGGAAAGTCCAGAAATTTGTACAAGCTCCGAAAATGTCGAAGGCTTTGTATCTTCTAGCATTTGACGTACAAAACGCGTACCGAATTCTGGTATACCTAGTGTCCCTGTCTTACAGCCAATTTGCTTTTCTGTAACACCTAAAGATTCAGGAGAACTAAAAATTTTCATGACGACAGGATCATCGGTCGGAATTGTTTTAGGATCGATTCCTGATAAATCCTGTAACATCCTGATCACCGTTGGATCATCGTGTCCAAGTATATCTAGCTTTAAAATATTGTCATGAATAGAGTGGAAATCAAAATGGGTTGTACGCCATTCTGCATCCTGCGCATCTGCAGGGAATTGCACTGGAGAGAAATCATAAATATCCATATAATCTGGAACAACAATAATTCCTCCAGGGTGTTGCCCAGTTGTACGTTTTACTCCTGTACAGCCTTGAACTAAACGATCAACTTCTGCTCCACGAAAATGTAAATTATGATCATTTGCATAGCCTTTCACATAGCCATATGCTGTTTTCTCCGCAACTGTACCAATTGTTCCCGCACGGAATACATAATCCTCACCAAATAGCACCTTTGTATAGTTGTGCGCTTGAGGCTGATATTCACCCGAAAAATTTAAATCGATATCTGGTACCTTATCACCTTTGAATCCAAGGAAGGTTTCAAATGGTATGTCTTGTCCATCTTTTTTATAAGGTGTTCCACATTCCGTACAGTCTTTATTTGGTAAATCGAAGCCTGAGCTGACAGATCCATCATCGAAAAACTCGGAATGTTTACAACTAGGACAAATATAGTGAGGAGGTAATGGGTTAACCTCTGTGATTTCCATAAAAGTGGCTACTAATGAGGAACCTACCGAACCACGTGACCCTACTAAATAGCCATCAGCTAATGATTTTTTCACTAGCTTGGCAGAAATTAAATAAATTACACCAAAACCGTGTCCCAAAATCGATTTTAACTCTTTCTCAATTCGAGCTTTCACAATTTCCGGTAATTCCTCACCATAAATACGATGGGCCATTTCATAAGTTAAATTGGTTACTTCATCATCAGAGCCCTCAATTTTTGGTGTATATAGGTCATCCTTAATCGGTTTAACGTCTCCAATACTTGCTGCTACTTTTTGAGCATTCGTCACAACCACTTCTTTTGCAAGATCGGGTCCTAAAAAATCAAATTCTTTCAGCATTTCATCAGTTGTTCTAAAATGTACCTCTGGTAGCTTAGAACGATTTAAAATATTTGCTCCACCTTGTGAACCAATAAGTATTTGCCTAAACATCCCATCTGTCGGATCTAAATAATGAACATTTCCAGTTGCAACAACAGGTTTATCTAGCTTCTTCCCGAGTTTAACAAGTTTACGGATAATATCTTCTAATGTCCATTCATCACGTACAACATTGCGTTCGATTAATGGTGCATATACAGCCTTCGGTTGCACCTCAATATAATCATAAAAACGAGCGACTTTCTCTGCTTCCTCTGGAGACTTATTCATCATTGTTTCGAATACTTCACCATTACTGCAACCTGATCCAACTAATAAACCCTCACGATATTGTTCAAGCACAGCACGTGTCACCCGAGGAACACGATAGAATGTTTTTGTATGAGAGTGTGAGACGATTTTAAATAAGTTTTTTAAGCCTGCATTATCAACTGCTAAAATTGTACAATGCATAGGTCTACCTTTTTTATAGGCATCCCCACCACCAATATGCTTATTGAAGTCATCATGGTATTTAATAGCTAGCTCATCAGCATCCTTTAATAGCTGCAACAATAGATATCCTGTCGCTTCTGTATCATAAATTGCTCGGTGATGCTGTGTTAATTCAATATTGAATTTTTTACACAGTGTATTCAAGCGATGGTTTTTCATTGTAGGATAAAGCAATCTTGCTAGCTCTAATGTATCAATGACAGGATGGATTGTCTCTTCAAGACCAAATTTTTTATAGCCTGTATATAGGAAGCCTATATCAAATGATGCGTTATGAGCGACAACGATTGCATCGCCGATAAAGGCATGAAATTCTTTAATGACCTGCTCTACCTCTGGTGCATTTCGCACCATATCATCTGTAATACCTGTTAATTCAATGGTAGTGGCCGAAAGTGGATGATGTGGATTTGCAAAGCTTTCATATTTATCAATCACTTGTCCATCTTTAATTTTAACTGCAGCCAATTCAATAATCGTATCATAGGCAGTTGATAGCCCTGTCGTTTCTACGTCAAAAACAACATACGTTGTGTCTGCTAATAAACGATGCTCTGGAGCATAGGCAATTGGTACACCATCATCAACTAAATTTGCTTCCAGACCATATATAATCTTAATGCCATGTTTTTTTCCCGCTGCATATGCTTCAGGGAAAGATTGCACCACCGCATGATCTGTAATAGCTATCGCTGGATGCCCCCACTTTGCAGCTTGAGCAACAAGCCGATCAACAGGTGTAACAGCGTCCATTTGGCTCATTGGTGTATGCAAATGTAATTCAACACGCTTTTCACCCTCTGGTGCTAAATCCTGTCGTGTTTCTTTTTTGATTTCATTAATATCATTCGCCATGACGATTAAATCACGAATAAACGTATCGGTTTGCACAGAGCCTCGAACTTTCACCCACATGCCCTTTTTCAGATGTTGCATTAATTCAGCATCATCATTGTCACGAGAAAACATTTTAACAATGATGGAATCTGTATAGTCGGTAATTTTGATTTGTAATAAGGAACGGCCACTTTTTAATTCTTTTATTTCCGTATCAAAGACAAATCCTTCAATAATAACACGGCGCTCTTCTTCAACAATCCGCTTAATTTCCATGATTTCATCATCTTTAATATGCATCCCAAGTTGGAATGGACGGTCACCAAGGTTGGCCAGTGCCGGATTGTCTTTCTTCTCTTGCTCACGCTTTTGGAAATCTTGCATCGCTTGCTGTGCCAGAGCCACTTCTTCCAGACGTTTCTGCTCCATAAATGCTTCCTGTGCTGCTATCATTTCTTCTGTTTCTTCTTGTAGCACAAAGTCGATTGCCATACGAGGGAAACCAAATTGACCATAGCTTTCTGCTAGTTTGTCAGCATACTTCGTTTTGAGCATCATAAATTCCATTTCCTGCATACAGGATAAAGTCATCTTTTGGCCGTTCCACGTTGGTATTTGGGTGATGAGACAATTTTTAAGCGTTGGAGCCATCTCATCAATTTGTTCCACAACATTTAGCCAGTAAGCTTGCACCAGTTCCTCCGTTACATTTTTTTCCAATGTTTCGAATGTTGTATTAACTTGCGCGATTGCTGAAAATTTCTCTGTCAAATGCGTACGGAAAAGCTGATATAACGGAAACGGTAATATATCCTTTAACTTAATTGTGAAATGCCAAAGTCTATCCTTTTTATGAACTGTCAGGCGTGATAGTTCACCTTCCTCAAAAAATGACATATATACATCATCTGTTAACTCTAGTTGTTGCAAGAGCATTCGAAGTCTCATTCTTGCCTCTTGTTGCTGTTCCAATCTAATGACACCTACTTTCAGAAAGAGGCAATTTCTTTAGCCTCATGTTCTAATTCGTCTCAAACGCGTGATGAATTCAAGAAAAAAATTCGCTCCCACACTGCGGGCGCTCTTCAAGTTTAACAGATATTTTACCATCTGTTGTTGCTTGCTTGGCTCACTGTCCCGCAGAAGTGTCGCGAATTATTTATATCTATCTTATCAAAATTATACGAAAGCCTCTATTAAAAGCATCAAATTCTAATTATCACCAATTTTTAGCTCGTCATTAATTTTTACGGAAAAATTCATTCAGACGATCAATTACTTCTTCTTTTTTCCATTCAAATGTTTCACCCGTTTGACGGAATTTCACTTCTACAATACCTTCTGTTGCTTTTTTACCAACAGTTACTCGAACAGGTAAGCCAATTAAATCAGCATCAGCGAATTTTACACCCGCTCGTTCAGGACGATCATCAAGTAACACATCATAACGGTATGATTTTAATAAGCCATAAAGCTCCTCCGCTAATGTCACTTGTGCCTCATCTTTTGTGTTTACTGGCACAACATGAATATCATATGGCGCTAATTGTGTTGGCCATGTAAAGCCATTGTCATCTTGGAAGTGCTCCGCTACAGCAGCTAGAATACGAGAAACACCAATACCATAGCACCCCATGATAAATGGTTGAGCCTTACCTTGCTCATCTAAGAAAGTACCATTCATTTTAGCAGAATATGTAGTACCTAATTTGAAAATATGACCAACCTCGATACCTTCTGCAAACTTAATGTTACCTTGTCCATCAGGAGAAGGATCTCCCTCTTGAATAAAACGAATATCTAAATAGTCATTAACTGCAAAATCACGCTCAGGGTTAACATTGACTAAATGGAATCCATCTTCGTTGGCACCTGCAATACCATTTCGGATAGATTTAATAGCATGGTCTGCTACAACTTTTACGTCTACCGGTAATTTCACTGGACCAATTGAGCCAACACCACAACCTAATAATTCTTGAATCGCTGCTTCACTTGCAAGTTCCACAGATCCTGCATCAAGTGCATTTTTCAATTTGATATCATTAATTTCATGATCCCCACGTGCAAGCACTACTACAAGCTCTCCATCTACATCAAAAACTAGAGATTTGATGACATTAGCAGGTTCTACTTTTAAGAATGCTGAAACATCTTCAATTGTTTTTTGCTCTGGAGTTGCTACTTTTTCTACATCTTTTAAAGCTTCATCAGATGGTTGATAGTCAACAATAACTTCAGCCATTTCGATATTTGCTGCATAATCAGAAGTATCTGAGTACGCAATTGTATCTTCCCCAATTTCAGAAAGGACCATAAATTCATGTGTTCCTTTACCGCCAATCGAACCTGCATCTGCAATAACAGCACGGTAGTTTAGGCCGAGACGGGAGAAAATATTAGAATAAGCACGATACATATCTTCATATGTTTCATCTAAACTTTCACGTGACGCATGGAAAGAATAAGCATCTTTCATGATAAATTCTCTTCCTCGTAGTAAGCCAAAGCGAGGACGTTTTTCATCACGGAATTTGGTTTGAATTTGATACAATGTTAGCGGTAATTTTTTATATGATTTAATTTCATCACGGACTAAAGTTGTAATGACTTCTTCATGTGTTGGCCCTAATGCAAAATCACGGTCATGTCGGTCTTTTAAGCGCATTAATTCAGGTCCGTATTTTTCCCAGCGACCTGATTCCTGCCATAGCTCAGCAGATTGTAGAGATGGCATTAGTAGCTCAATGGAGTTGATAGCTTCCATTTCTTCTCGGATAATTGTTTCAATTTTTGTTAGCACACGTTTTGCAAGCGGTAAATACGAGTATACCCCACTTGTATTTTGACGAATAAACCCTGCACGTAGTAATTGCTTATGTGACTTTACCTCAGCATCAGCAGGTACTTCACGTAACGTTGGGATAAATGTTTTACTTTGCTTCATTCAGTGTTCCACCTTTTTCAATAGATAAGTTTATACTCTCAATAGCATAAACAAATTTAGCTTTGAGCGCAATGTTTCATCGAAATTGCGCTCAAAGCTAGGAAATCAAATTTCATTTAACTGTCAATGAATTAAAAGAAAAATCTTTGTATATCGTTCCATGTAACAACCACCATTAGAATCATGAGTAGGACGATTCCTACAAAATGTACAATACCTTCTTTTTGACGGTCAATTGGTTTACCACGTAAAGCTTCAAAGCCAAAGAATAATAAACGGCCTCCGTCAAGTGCTGGTAATGGAAGTAGGTTCATAATTCCTAAGTTAATACTTAGCATTGCTGCCCAATTCATTAGGTTCATAATACCATATTGGGCAACTTGCTCTGTTGCTTTATAAATACCTACAGGACCTGAAAGTGCGTCTATTGTAAACTTACCAGTTATTAGCATACCTAATAGTTCAAATATTTTCACTGTCATATTATAGGTTTCTTGAGCTCCATAAACAACTGCCTTTAATGGGTTAAATTCTCTGGGACTTTCATAGCGTACACCTATTTGACCATATTTCTCGCCATCCTGCTGGATTTCCTTAACAGTCATATTTAAGTTCACTGATTGTCCATTTCGTTCAACTGTCACAGCAATATCTTCGTTTGGATGATCTTGAACGATTGCAGCTAAATCTTGCCATTTTTCAACTGCTTGTCCGTTAATAGCTGTTACTCTATCTCCTGCCAGCATCCCTGCTTGTGCAGCTGGATCATTCTCTACTACCTCTGTGATAATTGGCTCGTATGTTGGTACACCATGGATCAATCCAATCACTAAATAAATCACAAACGCGAGAATAAAGTTAAACAAAGGGCCTGCAAAGATAGTCATTGCTCGTTGACCAACTGTCTTTGCATTAAATTGACGATCGTGTGGCGCAATGACAAGTTCACGACCATTTTCCACAAGCACACAGTCTCTAGCTACTTGATAACGAACTAGACGTTCTTCTTCATCATAACCCTCTACAAATAACTCCTTCTCTAAATCGGCGCGTTCAACTTCTAAAAATAATAAATCTGGTAACTGCTTATTATTTTGATTGAAAATAATTTTTTTAACAACATTATCTTCATTCACAATAAGCCCTATTCGGTAGCCTGGCTGTAATTCCGTGCCATCCATATCCTCGCCGGCCATACGTACGTATCCCCCGATTGGTAATAATCGAATAGTATACATTGTTTCACCATGCGTTTTTCCATAAATTTTGGGACCCATTCCGATCGCAAATTCACGTACTAAGATACCTGCACGTTTGGCGAATAAGAAATGTCCAAGTTCATGGAAGAAGACGAGCATACCAAATATTAATATAAATGCAATGGCTGTTTGCATAATACCCCACCTTTAATAGCGATTAGTTTAACGATACAGTGCTTTCGTTATTTTACCATGTCTAACACTATTTTTCTTGTCTCACTATCCACATGTAATATGGTTTGTAAATCTGGTACTGCAATGTTTTGGTGTGCCTGCATCACACGTTCAATCGTCTCATCAATTTCAAGGAATGTGATTTTCCCTTGTAAAAAGGCTGCAACTGCCGCTTCGTTTGCTGCATTCATTGCTGTCAGAATTGTACCACCCATACGACCAGCCTCATACGCTAAACGCAAAGCAGGGTATCGCTCAAAGTCCATCTCTTGAAAATGTAGTTGACCAATTTGCGCTAAATTTAGTCGCTGACCATTTTGTAATGGTATACGGTCTGGGTAGCTTAAAGCATATTGGATTGGCACACGCATATCGGGTGTACCTAGCTGAGCAATAACACTAGTATCATGATACTCAACTAGAGAGTGAATAATACTTTCTCTATGCAAAAGTACATCTATTTTATCATAAGGCATATCAAATAAAACATGTGCTTCGATGACTTCTAATCCCTTATTCATCATTGTAGCGGAATCTATCGTAATCTTTGCACCCATAGACCAGTTTGGATGATTCAGTGCATCTGCGACCGTCACGTCTTTTAATTGTTCTCGTGTTTTATCACGGAAGCTACCACCAGAAGCGGTAATAATCAAACGTTCGATATTTTTCGGATTCTCACCATTCATCGATTGGAAGATGGCAGAGTGCTCACTATCTACAGGCAAGATGGCTACTTTGTATTTTTTGGCCTCTGCCATCACTAAATGACCAGCAGTTACAAGCGTTTCTTTATTAGCAATAGCAATCGTTTTGCCCATACGAATGGCTGCTAATGTTGATTCAAGGCCTACACTTCCAAGCACAGCATTGACAAGTACAGTCGAATCTGGATGTGTTGCGACCTCTACAAGTCCTTTTGCTCCAAACGTAAATTGGATATTTGGAAACTCTTTAGCTAGTGTCAGTGCGTCTTCTTCTAATTGCACAGAAACTAATTCTGGCTTTAATGTTTCAATCATTTCTCGCGTTTTCTCTAGGTTCTTTCCTGATGAAAAAGCTACTAATTGAAAAGCATCACGTTGTTCTTTTAAGATATCGTAGGTTTGCCAACCAATTGAACCCGTTGCACCTAATAAACTAATTTTTTTCACAACAAATTGTCCCCTTTTTCTATCTAAGCAAATGATTTAGCAAGATGTCTTTTCCTATACAATTAATTACCAAATAAATGTAAAAAATGAAGTAGAGGCACGACAAATAATAGACTATCAAAGCGATCTAAAATTCCTCCGTGCCCTGGTAAAATATTGCCTGAATCTTTTACATCAAAGTGACGTTTAATAGCAGACTCTACCAAATCGCCCATTTGACCAATGATAGAGGCAAAAATCGTTACAAAAACAAGTGATATATAACCATTTGCGAATGGGTAAAGGAGTTGCATACCGACTGCAAAAATAACAGCAATGACTATTCCACCTATAAAGCCTTCGATCGTTTTCTTAGGTGAAATTTCTGGCCATAACTTATTTTTCCCTAATTTTCTCCCTACAAAATATGCACCAGAATCCGTTGTCCAAACAACTAATAAGCAATAGACAACATACTCTAATCCAATATTTCTAGTTTCAATTAGATAATGGAATCCTAATCCCACATAAAAAGCGCCTAATAAAATAAAGCCAACTTCATCAAAAGTTATTTTATTTTTTACTAAAACCACGTAAATAAGAAGTAGCATCATTAGACCATAGACTACCATTAGATTAGACGAATAGCCTATTAATTCTACAACCCTTTCACTCCAGTCCTTCGGGATAACCAGTAAAATTAAAGTGATCAGTCCTAAGAAGCCAGGTACAGAAAAAATGGAAATACCTTTCATCTTAAGTATTTCATAAAAACCGACAATAGCCATTGCTAGCACAAGTATGGCAAATGGTACTTTTCCATAAATAACGAATGGAATGAAAAGTGCTGCTGCAATTATTGCGGTAATAATTCGTTGTTTCAAGTTGTTTCTTCTCCCTTCAACCCACCGTAACGGCGATTACGTTTCTGATAGTTTTCCACCGCTTCGAGTAAGTTTTCCTCACTAAAATCTGGCCACAATGTATCTGTAAACCAAAATTCTGTATAGGCGAGCTGCCATAGCATAAAGTTACTTAATCGCACTTCACCACTTGTACGAATTAAAAGATCTGGCTCAGGTAAATGTGCCGTCATTAAATGAGATGTTAAGCAATCTTCTGTTATGTCTTGCATCGTTAATTGACCGTCCTGCACTTTTTGAAGCATCATTTTCATGGCATTGACCATTTCAGAACGACTACCATAATTCAGTGCAAAATTTAAAATAAGCCCTGTATTATGCTTCGTTTCTTCCATTGCCTCATACAACGCTTTTTGTGTATGGGCAGGTAATAAAGATGGGTCTCCAATCATTTCGACACGTACATTCCGCTCCATCATTTCTGGTAAAAAGGAACCTAAAAACTCAACAGGTAACCGCATAAGAAAATCTACCTCAGGTTTTGGTCTCTTCCAATTTTCAGTGGAAAATGCATAGACAGTTAAGACTTTAATACCCAAGTCTGACGCAAATCTTGTCACCTTACGCACCGTCTTCATTCCTTCATGATGACCAGCTACACGTGGCATAGCTCTTTTCTTCGCCCAACGTCCATTTCCGTCCATAATAATCGCTACATGGGCAGGAATCGGCTCGCTTTTAGCTAGGGCCACACGCTCCTCCAATGATAGTGTATCCATATTTATTTGTTTACCTAATAGCTTTTTAAACATGCTAACTCCCCCACTACAACTAATCGGACGTATACTAACCTATCATAACAAACAAAAGCGCCTTTTGTCTTTTTTTTCCCTCTAAATTGACTATGTATGTACTAGCTTATTTTAGAACTATACACATATTAAAGAATGAGTTTGTTAAATAATGATGATTGTATCATTAATGACCTTTTCACATTCATACATGCTCTCTATTTGAGTAAGCAATTTGGCTATGAATAATAAAGAGAAAAGACGTCCTGTTAAGTATAGGACGCCTTCATCTCATCAAAAAGTTCCATCATAGACGTGTAAAAGGTTTCTTTACACCTCTAAAATTTCTTTTTCTTTATCTTTCGCTACTTGATCTACTTTCACAATGAATTCATCTGTTAACTTTTGAATATCTTCCCCATAGCCACGTAGATCGTCTTCTGTGATTTCGCCAGCTTTTTCAAGTTTTTTCAAATCATCATTTGCATCACGACGAACATTACGTACAGCAATTTTTGCATCTTCCGCTTCTTTTTTCACTTGTTTTACTAGATCCTTACGACGCTCTTCTGTTAAAGCAGGAATCATAAGACGAATGACAGAACCATCATTTGTTGGTGTAATACCAATATCTGATTTCATAATTGCTTTTTCAATATCACCTAAAATTGATTTATCGTAAGGCGTAATTACTAATAAACGAGCTTCAGGTATAGAAACACCCGCAAGTTGGTTAATTGGTGTTGCTGCTCCATAGTAATCAACCGAAATACGATCTAATAGAGATGCGTTCGCACGACCTGCACGAATAGATGCTAGTTCGCGTGAGAAAGCTGCGATTGTTTTGTTCATTTTTTCTTTAGCTTGTTCTAATACTTGTTTAGCCATTATACATTCCTCCTAACAACTGTTCCGATTTTTTCGCCTTGTACAGCTCGTTTTATGTTACCCGGCTCCGTAATTGAGAAAACAATTAGCGGGATATCGTTATCCATACATAAAGTTGAAGCCGTTGAATCCATTACTTGTAAGCCTTGTTGGATAACGTCTAAGTATGTGAGTGTATCATATTTAATGGCTGTCTCATCCACTTTAGGATCCGCTGAATAAACGCCATCGACATTGTTTTTAGCCATTAAAATTGCATCAGCATCAATTTCTGCTGCTCGTAATGCGGCAGTCGTATCAGTAGAGAAGAACGGATTACCTGTCCCTGCTGCAAAGATAACAACACGCTTTTTCTCAAGATGTCTAACTGCTTTACGACGAATGTATGGCTCCGCTACTTGAGTCATCACAATAGAAGATTGAACACGTGTTTCAATGCCTAATTTTTCAAGTGCATCTTGTAAAGCTAGGGAGTTCATTACGGTTGCCAGCATGCCCATATAGTCCGCAGCAGCACGATCCATTCCCATTTCACTACCTATTTTTCCACGCCATATATTACCGCCACCTACAACAACAGCAACTTCTACATCAAGATCTACTACTTCTTTTACTTCTTCTGCAACAGACTTGATTATTTTTGGTGATAAACCGAAGCCCGCTTCTCCAGCTAACGCTTCACCACTTAGTTTAATAACTACTCGTTTATATTGCGGTACACTCATTGTAAACCTCCGTAAGACTTTATTTAAAACATCCCTATTCCCTTTTCCATTATAGTATATCTAACAATAATTGCTAGTTGTGAATAAGGCAGAATAGAAAATTATCTTCAATTTTTTTCATTCATTTCGGAAAAATAGGGAACACGCTATGTTGTGTTCCCCATTTTTTTGTCTAGATAATCTAGATATTATTTGATTAGAATCAAATGCAAGCTAAATTAGTTACCTTTAACTTGGCTCATTACTTCTTCTGCAAAGTTATCTTCACGTTTTTCGATACCTTCACCAACAGCGTAACGTACAAAGCCGTTTACAGAACCACCAGTTGAAGCTACAAAATCACGTACTTTTTGATCTGAGTTTTTAACGAAAGTTTGGTCAAGTAAGCAAACATCTTCGAAATATTTACCAAGACGGCCTTCAACCATTTTTGCAACGATGTTTTCTGGTTTACCTTCGTTAAGAGCTTGTTCAGTTAATACTTTACGCTCACGTTCAACTTCTTCAGCAGAAACTTCATCGCGAGAAACATAAGTTGGGTTAATTGCTGCAATGTGCATAGCAACATCTTTAGCAGCTGCTGCATCAGTAGAGCCTTCTAAAGTTACTAATACACCGATACGGCCGCCCATGTGTAAGTATGAACCGAATGCATCTGCATCAGATTTTGTTTTAATTTCGAAACGACGAAGTGTAATTTTTTCTCCAATTGTTGCAATAGCAGAAGAAATTTGATCTACAATTTTTACGCCTTCAGCATTTGCAAGCTCTAAAGCAGCTTCAACTGATGCAGGTTTAGCAGCAAGTAATTGCTCAGCTAAAGATGCAACTAATACTTGGAATTTGTCGTTTTTCGCAACAAAGTCAGTTTCAGCATTTACTTCAAGGATGATTGCTTCGTTACCTTGTTCTAAAATATAAGTTGTACCTTCTGCAGCGATACGGTCAGCTTTTTTAGCAGCTGAAGAAAGACCTTTTTCACGTAGGAAGTCGATAGCTGCTTCTAAGTCGCCATCAGTTTGTACTAACGCTTTTTTACAATCCATCATACCAGCGCCAGTTTTTTCGCGTAATTCTTTTACTAATTGTGCAGTAATGTTTGCCATTTAGTGTTTCCTCCTCAAATTGGTTGAACATAATTTAATGATAGGTTCTAAAAAAGGTGATAAGGGTTTTGAGCCACTTATCACCTTTTTGTAAACGTGAATTACTCAGCAGCAGCTTCTACAGCTGGAGCTTCTTCTTCACCTTGTTTTGACTCGATTAAAGCGTCAGCCATTTTAGCAGTTAAAAGTTTAACAGCGCGAATAGCATCATCATTAGCAGGGATTACGTAGTCGATTTCATCTGGATCACAGTTAGTATCAACAATACCTACTAGAGGGATGTTTAATTTACGAGCTTCTGCAACCGCAATACGTTCTTTACGTGGGTCAACCACGAACATTACGTCTGGAAGATCGTGCATATCACGGATACCGCCTAAGAATTTGATTAGACGTTCGTGTTCTTTTTTAAGTTGGATTACTTCTTTTTTAGGAAGAACTTCGAAAGTTCCTTCTTCTTCCATTTTTTCGATTTGTTTCATACGTGCAACACGTTTTTGAATTGTACCGAAGTTTGTAAGAGTACCACCTAACCAACGTTGGTTGATGTAGTAGTTGCCTGAACGTTCAGCTTCATCTTTGATCGCTTCTTGTGCTTGTTTTTTCGTACCAACGAAAAGAACTTTACCACCGTCTTGACCAACTTGACGCATGAAGTCATAAGCTTCCTCTAATTTTTTAACAGTTTTTTGTAAGTCGATGATGTAGATCCCGTTACGTTCAACGAAGATATATTTCTTCATTTTTGGGTTCCAACGACGAGTTTGGTGACCGAAATGTACACCAGCTTCAAGTAATTGTTTCATAGAAATTACTGACATGTGAATTTCCTCCTAATATGTTTGGTTTTTATCCTCCGCATTTATCATCTACAACAAGCTACCCTAAGCTTAGAGCACCACTTACTGCATCAAAATGCGTGTGTAGTAATAACACCATTTGCAACTATATCATAGCTTTGAACAATTCGCAACAATTTAGTGATGGAATTTCAGTAAAAGCTCGATTTCTGTTTTACCCTTTTGCAGTTGTTTCGCTATTTCCTCTGGTGATTTTCCCTGCTTTGCTAATTCTAGAGCTTGTTGTTCCACTGTCAGTAATTTTTCAGCTTCTTTTTGCTCCTCCACTTTTAAAGGTGGAGCTGTTTTCACCATTTTCGAGCCAGTATGTTGCTGACGTGAATAAGCATTTGCGACAATATTTTTAGGTACATAGATACGAGCATCCTTTTCTAAGGATAGAGAACTATCACTTTTCACCTCGTGTACTACTGGCAAAGATGGCTGCTCCTGAGGAGTCACATATTGTTCCGTTTGCTGCAAGCTACTAGCAGCTATTTCTGACTGCGAGACATTTTGTAGCTCTTTAATAAGACGGTCATTTTCATCTTTCATTTCAGCTAAATATACACTAATGGTGTCGTCCATTTCCCTCATTAATCGTTCTTGCTTCTTTTCCAAATCTTTAAACTTTGCTAACTTTGTATTTAAAATGATAAGAAAATAAAATGAAATTAGCTGTAAAAAGAATAGCACCGCTATTAGAATGGTTGTCATTGTAAACTCCTATCCACTAAAATCCACGAAATTCCCTTTAAACGGATGTTGTGCCTGTTTTTCTTGTTGATGCTTTTTTTTCTTTTTATGAATCCCTGTTAAATACTCACCACCCGCATCTTCATCCTCACTAATTTCATCCATACCTTCTGATGTGTTGACAATTTTTTGTTTGCGCTCTACTTCTTTTTTTAATGCTTCATTTGCATGTGCTTGCTGAGCCAATACTTGTTGCTGTGCCTGATCCGCCATTTTTCCTGCTTCAAATGTTTTTGGAATAGCAATCTGTAACTCGACACCTTTTAAACTCATTGGAATCTCTCCCTCAAGGATATTTACGCATTAATCATTTCACTAGATAATAGCTTTCGTAGCTTTAATAGCGCTTTTGAATGAATTTGTGAAATACGAGAGGTTGATAGTTCAAGCATTTCACCAATTTCTGTCAAAGTTAACTCCTCCGTGTAAAATAAACTAAGGACAAGTTGTTCTTTTTCATTGAGTTTCTGAATATTTTCCGCAAGATCATCTAACAACTCTGATTTAATGATAGCTTGCTCAGGTGTTTTTGTTGTATCGTCTCGTATGACAAATGACTTGCCATCTGTTTCTTCTTGGTCTTGTTGTTCATTAATAGAAAGAACATTTGAAAAAAAATGCTCTTGCACAGTTTGATAGACATCTTCAACAGATACTTCCATATGCTCCGCAAGCTCCTCAGGTGTTACATGACGCATATATTTTTGTTCTAGTTGTTCAATTTGTGCATCTAATTTTTTAGCTTTTTCACGCGCTGACCGTGGTAACCAGTCTTCTTTTCGTAAACCATCAATGATGGCTCCTCTTACTCTAAACGAAGCATATGTATCAAATTTTAAATCTCTGTTAATGTCAAATTTATTTAATGCATCAAAAAGTCCTACCATCCCTAAGCTCGTTAAATCGTCTCGTGAGACGCTTTTTGGCAGACCTGCACCAATACGTTGGACATGATAAGATACTAAAGAAATGTATTTTTTTATAAGTAAATCACCCGCATCGGGGTCACGCTCATGTATCCAGCGATTCCATAGTTTTTGCTCATCGTTCAGAATTGGTTGTGTCATGAAATCCACCTCTCTAAAAAACGCTTTTTCACGCCTGTTTACTAACGACTACTTGCGCTCTTAAAATTTATCATTCAACAGGATTTCTCAGTTATTTTTTATAAAAATCCACATTTAAGCTAATCTAGACGTGAGCCCTGAATAGTTAAGCCCGATAAGCAGTTGCAATCTTTCCTATATTATAACAAGAATCGACTATAATTTCATTTGTTTCTCTTAGTCTCTAATATATTCCTTTGTTTTTGAAAGACATAGAAAAACTGTATCCTGATTGTGTAACGACACTTGGATACAGTTGGATATGATTAAGCTATTTGTAGGTAGCTACTGAATTCTTTTGATATAGTTTTAGCACTAGTGTAACGCAAAGAACAAATTGAACAAAAGAGCAATACTACCCAATATATAGAAACCACTCTTTATCAATAAATTATGCTTTACAACGAACTAAAGACAAGGTTTCCATTGAATATAGTTGCCTTACGTAGAGATCTTCGAGCAATTGCTACAGCAGAGCAAGAAGCCTCCACACACCATATTTGCACTATCTCTCACTTTTGGCTATGTTTGCTCACCTGCTTGATTGAGTGGAGTTTTTCCTCCTGTAATAAATTGAAGGATTTGGGCTAATGAGCGTTCATCCCCCCAACCTGAGCTTTTTGCCAAACGACCAGCTCGTTCTAATAAATTCCCGTTACCAAATGGGGACCAAACATCAAAGATATTGTCACACCCAATTACAACAGTTACTCCTTTTCTGTGTTATAAACCAGCAGGGGGAAACTTTCTACGTAGGGGGGACACTCGTCACGATCGTAATACCTGCATCACGTAAGATGCTCGCCATTTCTTCTGCCTCAGCGTGTGAAACATCTCCTAGCCTAAAGTTATGGCTATATAAAAATAATTAATTTCACTTAAGTTTTTTCATATGCTACATACTCCAAAGCAAAATAAAAAAGAGTCGTTATTCACGACTCTTACTGTTACGCATTTACTTGTTGATCTTCTTCTCGACTCATCATCGTTCTTACTACTTGTGCAATTTCCTCTGAATTTTCATCTTGAAATTCAACCGTAGAATTAGCTATTGGCACTTCTTGTTTTACGCCTTCTATTGATTCAAGTTCCTTTTCTTCTATATCGCCTTCAACCGCTTCCTCATCTTCCTCTGGTGTAAACAAGATGTAAGCAATTAGAAAACGTACAATAAACATTACAAAAAATGCGATGATTGCTACAATAAAAGAGCCTATCAGGATTCGCAGAGGCGTAAATGGTTTTTGAAATGTACTAAAAAAATAAATAGAAAAGGCAATTAATGCTCCCCATAGGTTGTAAAATATAGAACCAAACATTAGATTTCACTCACTCCCTGGTTAACTGTTCGGATATGTAATATCGACGTTGCAGGATTAAATTCAATCGTTCTACCACTATTTCCACCAGTATCCTCGGCTACTAAAGGGATGCCCTGCCTCTTTAATTCATTTTTGACAGCTTCTACATTGCGGGGACCAATACGCATTGTATCTTTGTCTGAAGTAAATTGGAACATCTGCGCACCCCCTGCAATTTTTGCCTTGAGTTTAAATTTTTGAACGCCTTCTAACTTTAGTAAATCAATCATTGCAGCAATCCCTGAATCTGCAAATTTCGCGACATTGATTGACTCAGCTCTTCCTAAACTTGAATCTGGTAACATCACATGGATTAAACCAGCAATTTTTTTTGACTCATCATACAAAATAACACCAACACATGAACCAAGACCAGAAGTTCGAATCGTGTTAGGCAGCTTTACTACATCCATTTGTGCAATTCCCACTTTAATCACTTGTCCACTACTATTGGTTAACATATCACGAAACCCCTAATGCTTTAAAAATTGCATCAAACGAGTCAGGGTCTGGTAGTAGGAAGAAATGGCCCCTCACCGTTTCATGGTCTTCCACACCTTCTTCAAAAATGGATGTATTTATAACAATAACATTATCACTGACATGAGATAATTCTATTAATCCAATGCTTATTATAGCTCCAAACATATCAACACTTAGACCTGGCACAGTTGGATAAATTTTCAAATTAGTAAAATCCGATAAGGCAGATAAATAGGAGCCCGATAAAATATTACCCATCTCTTGCATGGCTGATAAACCTAACTCTGAAACAGGTCGTTTTTTAAAGTCAAAAGAATCATCAAAAATAAGTCGGCGTATAAAGCGGTTTGCTTGTTCGATCGGTAAAATAAAGAACATACTTCCCTCTGCATCACCTTCAATACGAAGGAAAATGCCAACAACTACGTTTTCTGATCCGCCAGCCAACTCCATCATATCGTTAAAGGACACCATCTCTACCTTTGGCACACGCATATCAATTTTTTTCCCAAGTAAATTGGAAAGTGCTGTCGCGGCATGCGCAGCACCGATGTTTCCAATCTCCTTTAATACATCTAAATGTAGTGATGTAATTTTTTGATTAAATGTCATTATCGATCCCTACTTTAGTGGATTTAATACTTTTTCTAAATGTAATAAGATTAATAATCGCTTCTCTACTTTAGCAACGCCTGAAATAAATTCTTCTTCAAGTGAGCCAACGACTTCTGGTTGGGGTTCAATAGCACTTGCAGGAATATCAATAACGTCGTTAGCAGAATCCACTACAAAGCCTACTTCCATATCTTCTAATGAAATAATAATAATGCGTGTTGTTTCCTCATGTTCAGAAATAGGTAATTCAAAACGTTCACGTAAATCCACAATTGGTGTGACAACACCTCGTAGATTAATTACACCTTTTACATATTTCGCTGTTTTCGGTACACGTGTAATATGCATTAATTTCTCAATTCCTTGAACATGGGACACAGGAATTGCATATTCTTTATCTGCTAACTGAAAAACTATTACTTTAATACTTTCTTGCTCCACTGCATTTGTCATACTTTACACCTCTCTTATTCATTCACCTTATTTAATTAGTGCGTTGCAATCTACAATTAAGGCTACTTTACCATTGCCTAAGATTGTTGCTCCTGAAATGGCAAAGATATTTGTTAAGTAATTTCCTAAAGACTTCAAGACAATCTCTTGTTGGCCAATGAATGAATCCACCACTAAACCAGCAAGTTTTTCACCCTTACGGACAATCACCACTGAGTGGAATTCTTCATCTTGATGCTCTTGACGAGGTACCTCAAAGATTTCCTCTAAGAATACCAACGGCACAACTTTGCCACGGAAGTCGATTACTTTTTGATTATGCGCATTCATAATCTCTGATGAACGGATAATAGATGTTTCGATAATAGAAGATAGTGGAATAGCATAAATTTCCTTTTCAATCTCCACAAGCATAACTGAAATAATTGATAATGTCAGTGGTAATTGAATCGAGAAGATGGATCCAACATCCTGTGTTGATTCAATTGAAATATTGCCACCTAGTGATTCAATCGTTGTTTTTACAACATCTAAACCTACTCCACGACCAGATACATCTGAAATAACATCTGCAGTTGAGAAGCCTGAAGCTAGAATAAGCTCATTAATTTGTTTATCAGACATTGAATAGGATTGTTCTTGTGTAACAATACCTTTTGAAATAGCTTTCGCTAACACTTTTTCTCTATTTATGCCCGCGCCATCGTCTTCAATTTCAATAAAGACGTAGTTTCCGCTATGATAGGCACGCAATACGACCGTTCCTTCTTCAGGCTTGCCTTTTGCACGACGAGCAGTTGGATTCTCAATGCCATGATCCACAGAATTACGAATCAAGTGAACAAGCGGATCTCCAATTTCATCAATTACTGTGCGATCTAGTTCGGTTTCAGCACCAATAATTTCAAGGTTGATTTTCTTATTTAAATCACGTGATAGCTGACGAATCATTTTCGGGAAACGATTGAACACTGTTTCTACAGGTACCATTCGCATTGTTAAAATAATAGTTTGCAAATCACCCATCACACGACTCATACGCTCTACTGTTTCATTTAGTTCGCCATGATTTACTTCAGTAGAGATAGATTGCAGTCTTCCACGATCAATGACAAGCTCTTCAAACAAGTTCATTAAAATATCTAGACGTTCAATATTTACACGAATTGTTTTATTACCTACTGGTGCATGATTTTTGTCAGCCTTGGAAGGTGTAGCCTCTTTAGCAGGTTTTGCAATAGGCTCGGCTTTAGCAGCAGGCGTACTTGTTGGTATAGCAGCTACCTCAGCCACTGCTGTTGCAGTTGCTGCTACTTCTTGTTGCGCTTCAAATACTTTTTCACTAAATTTCCGTTGGTCAATTGTAGTCACTATAACCTCATCAACTTCAGAAACTTTCATTAGCTTTTTCTGCATATCCTCAGCTGTTGTTTTTGTGACAAAAGCTACATAAAATTGTTGATCAAACTGTTCATCTTCTAACTTTTCAACAGATGGACTTGATTTAATGACATCCCCATCTTTTTCCAAAATCTCAAACACCATAAATACACGTGCTGCCTTAAGAAGGCAATCGTCACGTAATGTTACTAAAATTTCAAAAGCATTAAAGCCTTGTTCAGCCGATTGTGTAATGACTGTTTGTTCAAACGAATCATATTCTAATACACTTTCAACAACCGGTGCAGCAACCGTTGCTACCACCTCTGGTATTGCTGCTTCCTCGCCTAGTTCTATACGCTTTAGTTGTGCGACAGTTGAGGAAACATCACGCTTACCATCTCCACCATTCGCAATATCCATCACCATTTCTTCTAAATGATCAACAGATTCAAATACAACATCTAAAATTTCAGGTGTTACATGAATCTTCTCATTACGGATGGCATCTAAAACATTCTCCATTTTATGGGTTAAATCTGCTAAATCTTCGAAGCCCATTGTGGCAGACATACCTTTTAATGTGTGTGCAGAGCGGAATATTTCCCCAACAATTGCCAAATCATCTGGATTTTTTTCTAATTCTAATAAATGTTCACTACACGCTTGTAAATGTTCTTTACTTTCTTCAATAAACATCTCTAAATATTGATTGACTTCCATAAGAGGACACCCCTTTTAAGGCAAATATTTCATTATTGTTTGTGCAATATCATCTACATCTGCAACTTCATCAACAAGTTGCGTTTCTACTGCTGCTTTTGGCATACCATATACAATGCAAGTTTCTGCTGATTCTGCAATAGCAATGACATTGCCAGTATGTTTTAATGCTTTTAGACCATTAGAGCCATCATGGCCCATACCTGTCATAATCACTGCTACTTTATCAAAATCTTTATATTGACTAACATCTTCGAACATGACATCTACAGAAGGTCGGTGGCCAGATCTTGGTGCTTCTTGATTATCAAGAACAATGCCAAAAGTTGTCCCTACTTTTCTAAGTTTTAAATGATATCCACCTGGTGCAATATAAGCCACTCCATTTTGCAAAATATCGCCCTGTTCAGCTTCTTTAACAGAAATTTCACTTAGCTGATCAAGTCGATTAGCAAGCGATTTAGTAAATCCAGCAGGCATATGCTGAACAATTAATATTGGAGCTTGAATAGACTTAGGAATTTTAGTAACAACCTCCTGAAGCGCGCGAGGTCCTCCTGTTGATGTGCCAATTAACACAATCTTCTTTCCTATTTTACTCCATTCTACCATTGGTTTAGTTACGGCTACCTTAGTAGAAACAACATTAGTAGACGTATTTGTTCGTCCATGCTGTTGTGGTTCCTTTATTACGGTACTCACCCTTGTCACTTGTTCGTGTTGTCGTTTACTTCCAGAAGGTTTTTTCAATTTGGAAACTGGCACCGTTGCAGCTTGTTCCACTTTGTGCACAAGTTCATTTTGAATTTTATGTAAATCAAGGGAGATGGTCCCGCTAGGCTTGGCAACAAAATCGACTGCCCCGCTCTCAATTGCTGCAATTGCATTGTCTGTCCCACGTTGAGTGGTACTTGAGAGCATTACTACAGGAACTGGACATTGTATCATAATTTCTTTTAAAGCATCGAGCCCGTTCATTTCAGGCATCTCAATATCCATTGTTACAACGTTTGGCTTCAACGATTGTATCTTTTTGATCGCATCTTTTCCATTTCGAGCTGTTCCAACTACTTCCACCTTCGAGTTGCCAACAAAAAAGTCACTAATTAGCTTTCTCATAAAAGCAGAATCATCCACAACTAAAAGCTTGCTTTTATGCAAAAAGTCCAATTAATCACGCCCTTTCGAGAAAATACTTCTAAGTTTCGTTAAAAATTTTTTCGTTGTTTGATCATGTGCATGTATTTCCTCCGCACGTTGCTCCATAAAACGAACGACTATAAGTTGCATTGTCTTTGATATTAATGCGTCTGGATAAGCAAGTGAGAATGGCACTTGCTCGCGCACTGCCTTACGCACAACAGGGTCTTCAGGTAATGAACCAAGAATGATCGTTTCTTTGTCTAAAAAACGTTTCATTGTTAACTGCAAACGTTCATTCGTTTCTATTCCTTCTTCTTTACTGAAAGCGCGGTTACAGAGAATATAAAACTGCTTATCTGGATCTCGAACATGAATATATTTCATCATGGAATACGCATCTGTAATAGAAGTAGGTTCCGCTGTTGAAATGACGATAATTTCATCAATGGATGTGAGTAAATCTAACGACCAATTAGTAGCACCAGCGCCCATATCAAATAAAATATAATCATAGTTTTTTTGAAGTTCTTCAAATGCTTGAATAAGTCGTTCAAACATACTATGAGACCAATCAAGCACGCTCGTCATACCTGACCCACCTGAAATATACCTTAAATCATAAGGCCCTTCAAATATTACCTCATCTAGTAGCTTATTTCCTTCTAAGTAATCTTTTAAACTATAAGAAGCATTTTTCCCAATTAAGATATGGATATTCCCCATCCCAATATCCATATCTACAATGACAACTCTTTTTCCCTTTTGGGCCAAAGTCATGGCAAAGTTCATTGTGAAGTTACTTTTACCTACTCCACCTTTGCCACTTACAACTGCAATCGCTCTACCTAGTTCGCCTTGCTGTTTCATCATTTTTAAGCGTAATGCTTCAGCTTGGTCTCTCATTTTTCTTCACCTTGAAAAAACAAATTAAGTACTGCTTCTAAATCAGCTTCTTCAATATCTTCTGGTACTTCTTGACCATTCGTATAGTAAGCAAGTCCTTTATTATATTTAATCATTAAATTGATCATTGTGCCAATAGAATTTGTTTCATCAATTTTTGTAAAAATGAATTTTTCAATTGGTAATTGCTTAAATTGATCTACAATATTCTCCATATCCCTTTCTTTCGTTGTCATTGCAAGCACTAAATAAGATTCTGCATGATCATCGAATTTTATGAGACGTTGGAGATCATCAACATACTTGACTTCTTTATAATTTCGACCAGCTGTATCAATAAAAACCAAATCTAAATGTGATAATCTCTGGATTGCTTGTTCAAAATCTGTTGCATTGTAAGCAATTTCAACAGGAGCTTGTAAGAGACCAGCATATGTTTTGAGCTGCTCTATTGCCGCAATCCGATAAGTATCTGTCGTAATAAAGCCAATCTTTTTCTTTTTTTCTAACACAGCTCTAGCTGCCATTTTGGCAATGGTTGTAGTCTTTCCAACCCCTGTTGGTCCTAAAATGTTTATATATTTTCTTTCG
This sequence comes from Lysinibacillus sp. OL1, assembly GCF_004332175.1. NCBI lineage: Bacteria > Bacillati > Bacillota > Bacilli > Caryophanales > Bacillaceae > Lysinibacillus > Lysinibacillus sp. OL1. The sequence goes on from NZ_SJDS01000011.1 coordinate 109,950, forward strand.
TAGGATAATCCTCCGATGGGAAGTACTTCTAGCTTCTTACGTAGTAAATTTTTTGCTATCAATTTACATTGCGAGAAATTTATTTCGGATGCTTCTTTAAAATGCATAAAAAGCTCATCACCTATCGTTGTGATGAGCTCTTCACTTAGCTCTTGCTGTCTTAAGTATTCAATGAAGGGTAAGAGTTCATCGGGATATTGAGCTTGGGTAGTCTTTTTATGCATCGATTGCATTAATGATTTTAAATCAGCAATTTCTTTTCTCAATTCTTCTGACATGCTAGCGTCCTCATGTACTGCTGCTACACCAAGGGGTGGCTCCTGATGTATTTTTGCTTGAATAGCATTTGTAATCTCTTGTAACCTTGCATTTTCTTTTTTTACTACTGGCAGTCCAGCTGGTGGTGTTGGTACTGAAGCCACTTGTTGTGGCTCCATTGCATCAATACCCGCAACCACTTCAAAACTTTTCTTTTTTATCATGCCAAAAAATTTCTTTGTGATGACGACTTTTGAATTTAATATGACTGCGTCCTCACCTAATTCTGCTCGCACTTGCTTCATCGCCTCTGGTATGGATGATGCATAATACTTTTTCATTTTCATTAAACATTCACCACCCCAACACTTTGAATTTCAACCGAAGCATCCAATTCATTATAGGATAGAACCGGAATTTGTGGGAAATAACGCTCCGTTAGTTGACGTAAATACATTCGAACTGCTGGAGAGCATAATATAATAGCTGATTGCTCCATAAACGAAACACGCTCTACTTCCGCTGCAATAGTTTCTAATACTGTTTGAGAATCTTGTGGATCCATCGCTAAATAATTTCCGTGATCCGTTTGTTGGATACTATCAGCGATCATTTTTTCTACTTTACCAGAAACCGTAATCACCTTTAATACTGAACTATCCCCAACATACTGTGCTGTAATTTGACGAGCCAATGCTTGACGTACATATTCAGCTAAGATATCTGTATCACTCGTTAATTTTGCATAGTCTGCAAGCGTCTCAAAAATAATTGGCAAGTTACGCACTGATACATTCTCTCGAAGAAGCTTACCCAGTACCTTTTGAATTTCTCCAGTAGATAAAGGTGCAGGTGTCAATTCTTCTACTAAAATTGGATGGGATTCGCGTAAATGATCGATTAACTGCTTTGTCTCTTGACGGCCTAATAACTCATGAGCATTTGCTCTAATTATTTCTGTTAAATGTGTTGACACCACACTCGGTGGGTCCACAACTGTGTAACCGTACATTTCCGCGTCCTCTTTTACTTGCTCTGTAATCCACTTAGCTGGTAATCCAAATGATGGCTCGACAGTATCAATACCTTCAATAGAATCATCGTCGCCAGGACTCATCGCTAAATAATGATCTAGTAAAAGTTCTCCTCGTGCCATTTCATTCCCCTTTATTTTAATTCGATATTCATTTGGTTGAAGCTGAATATTGTCTCGAATACGGACTACTGGAATCACGATACCTAACTCCAAGGCAAGCTGTCGACGAATCATGATAACACGGTCTAATAAATCCCCACCTTGAGCGGCATCTACTAAGGGAATTAATCCATAACCAAATTCGAATTCAATTGGGTCCACATTTAATAAATTCACAACATTCTCAGGACTCTTCATGCCGTCAGTAGCCACTTCTTCTTCAATCTCCTGTAATTCTTCTTCATCCTCTGGCTTCTTACGTTCCATCATATAAGCTCCCGCAATTAACGAAAGGCCTATTGGCAGCGTTACCCAGTTTGGTATTGGCGTAAATAGCCCTAGTAATACAATGGTACCTCCTGCTACATAAAGCAGCTTAGCTTGAGCAAATAATTGGCCTGTAATGTCTTGACCAAGACTCCCTTTAGAAGAGGCTCGTGTTACGACAATCCCTGTAGCAGTCGAAATAAGCAAGGCAGGAATTTGGGATACAATACCGTCCCCAACTGTTAGTTTCGAAAAATGAGTTGCCGCTTCTGCAAATGGAAGCCCCATTTGTACAACGCCAATGATGATACCAAATAATAGATTGATAATAACCATTACCATTGAAGCGATGGCATCCCCTTTTACAAATTTCGTGGCACCATCCATTGCACCGTAAAAGTCAGCTTCTCCTGCAACTTTTTCACGTCGCTCGCGCGCTTCTTTTTCGGAAATAATCCCCGCATTTAAGTCAGCATCAATACTCATTTGTTTACCTGGCATCGCATCAAGTGTGAAACGTGCCGCTACTTCTGCTACTCGTTCTGCACCTTTTGTAATTACAATAAACTGAATTAACACTAAAATTAAGAAGACGACTAAACCAACAAGTATATTTCCTCCAACTACGAAATCACCAAAAGTTTCAACGACCGAACCTGCATCTCCATTTGCTAAGATGGCACGAGTTGTGGAAACACTTAGTCCTAATCGGAACAAAGTCAGTAGTAAAATCACCGAAGGAAAAATGGAAAAATCCAATGCTTCTTTCATACTCATTGCTGTGAGCAGTACAATTAATCCTAATGTAATATTAATGACAATTAAAAAACTTAACATCCACGGAGGAAGAGGGATGATGAGCATCGCAACGATTAAAATAACCGCACCTAAAACCCCAATATCGCGAACTTTCATTTGTGTCCCTCCTACAAAAAGCCTTAAATTTTTCGCTTAATTCGGTAAACATAAGCGAGTATCTCTGCTACTGCTTTGAAAAATTCTTCTGGTACCTGATCGCCTATTTCTACCTGGTCATACATAGCTCGTGCTAAAGGTCGATTTTCAACCATTATTACATCATGTTCTTTGGCGATCAGTTTAATTTTTTGAGCAATAAAGTCTGTCCCCTTGGCAATAACACGAGGAGCATCCATACTGTCCTCATTATATTTGAGGGCAATTGCATAGTGAGTAGGGTTGGTAATAACTACATCCGCACTCGGAACCTCTGACATCATACGTCTCATCGCCATCTCACGTTGGCGTTGTTTGATTTTTGATTTGATTAGAGGGTCACCCTCACTATTTTTATATTCATCTTTAATATCTTGCTTAGACATTTTAAGATTTTTTTCATACTCATGTTTTTGATACATCCAGTCTAAAACGGATACACAAAGTAATACTAAAGAAGCTGCTATACCCATAATACCAACAAGCTTCCCTACCGTAATGAGAGTCATCCATGGACTTTTAAACGATAACGCCAAAACTTCTGGTAAGTTTGACCAAATAATAATTGTTGTAACACTTCCGATAAAACCAATCTTTAAAACAGACTTTATTAACTCCACAATGGCTTTGACAGAAAATATCTTTTTTAACCCTTTAATAGGGTCCATCTTTTTCAAATCAAATTTCATTGGCTCTAACGTAAAAAGAAAACCAAATTGCAAAAAGTTACCTGCAAGTGCTCCGACAAATGCAATTGCCATAATGGGCACAATGATAAAAGCCATTTGAATCAAAGTTTCTGTAAATAGGTGCATCACACTATCAATAGTCAGTGATTCGATGCGTATGTTATGAATAAAGGTTTGCCTGAAAAAAGCTAATAGCTCGTCACGCAAAGAGCCAGCAAAGAAAAACAAAAAGATAAATACCATTAACATTACAATGGCACTTGAAATATCTTGACTCTTGACAACTTGCCCTTTTTTCCGAGCATCCTGTCGTTTCTTAGGGGTTGCCTTTTCTGTTTTTTCACCCGCAAAAAATTGTAGCTCTAAATTCAGTAGTAGTCTCATATTATCCACCACCTAAAATGGCCATTAAATCACGCATCCCATAAATCATTATCGTAATAAGCTTTTGAATAACTTGAATCATAACGGCCATCATTGTAAATAACACTAAAAAACTAACACCAATTTTAATAGGAAAACCGACAACAAATATATTTAATTGCGGTACTGTTTTTGCAGTGATCCCTAAAGCTAAATCGACCAAGAATAAGGTCGCTACAACAGGAGCAGCCATCTGGAATGCTATGGCAAAAACTGCTGTGAAAGTTGTGATAATAAATTGAGGAAAGTTTTCGTTCATAAAACTTGGGAATTGATCCATCGGGAAAAATTGATAGCTGTAGTAGATTCCATTAAGAATCATATGATGGCCATCAATCGCTAACAATAAAAGCAGTGCTAGCATATTAAAAAACTGACCGATTAATGGACTTTGAGCACCTGTTTGCGGGTCAATTATATTGGCAATGGCAAAACCCATTTGAAAATCGATAAAGCTTCCTGCAATTTGAATTGCGGACATGATGATATAGCCCATTAGACCGAGTAATAGTCCAACTAGTGCTTCTTTCATCACTAATAATATGTAATCATCATTGAATGCAAATGGCTCAACATCAATTGTATAGTACATCATCCAAGCTAAAACCAGTGCGAGAGTAATTTTGACTTGAGGTGGAATGGTTCTATAGGAAAAAAAAGGAACCGTAGCAAAAAAGGCTGAGACACGTACAAGTACTAATAAGAAAACCGTTAAATGCGGAATTAATTCATTCATGTACTCACCCTATATATCGCGTTAAATTCTCGAATATGTCTCTCGCATAGCTTGTAACTTGAGATAGCATCCAAGGGCCAAAGAATACGATGGCCACTAAGACAGCAATAATTTTTGGTACAAATGCTAACGTTTGCTCTTGTATCGAAGTTGTGGCTTGAAAGATACTTACCGCTAAACCCGAGATTAAAGCAACTAATAGTAGCGGACCGCTTGTTAGAAGGATAATCATTATAGCACGCTCTGCAATGGAAATAACCAACTCACCTGTCATACTGTATCATCCCCTAAAAACTTTGTAGTAACGATTTCATAACGAGATACCAGCCATCAACCAGTACAAATAATAAAATTTTAAATGGCAATGAAATCATTACTGGCGGTAACATCATCATCCCCATCGACATTAATGTACTCGCGACAATCATATCGATCACTAGGAATGGAATAAAAATCATAAAACCAATTTGAAATGCTGTTTTAATTTCACTTAAAGCAAAGGCAGGTACAAGCATAGTCAGTGGGATTTCCTCCACTGATGCTGGTTTTTCTGCTTGATTATATGTTAAAAACAAATCAAGATCTTTTTGCCTAGTATGCTTACTCATAAACTCTTTAAATGGCACACTAGCACGGTCATAGGCTTCTTCTATACCAATTTCTTCAGCAAACAATGGTTGTAATGCCTCTTTATTGACCTCTTGAAAGGTTGGTGCCATGATAAAAAATGTTAAAAATAGTGCCAGCCCAATGATCACTTGATTTGGTGGCATTTGCTGTGTTGCCAATGCTGTACGCACAAAGGATAAGACTATGACTATACGAGCAAAGGATGTCATTAAAATTAAAATACTTGGTGCAAGTGATAAAACTGTTAGTAAAAGTAAGAGCTTTACAGATGTAGAGACATTCGTTGGATCGCTGTTGGAAAAAATATTGATTAAATCATTCATTTACCATCCTTCTCCTTCTGCTTCCATCTCTCTATCTCATCACTACGCTCCTGTTTTATTTCTGATAGCTTTTTTTCGAATAGATTGCCAAATGAATCTTGCTTTTGCTGCTCATTTTGCACCTTCGCGCTATCTTTTCTCTTAAACTTAGAAAATACTTCTGCAATATACGGTGATGTTGCTGCAAATTCTTGCCTTTCGTTATATAGGGCTAAAAGAGCTTCAACTTCTTCAGGGTCTGTAATTTCTCGTAAAAGCTGAACGTCTTCTCCGACCCCAACTAAATACAATGTTTTACCTACCTGTAAAAGCTGAACTGACTTTTGCGCACCTAACGATAAACCGCCTAAATTTTGTACCATTTGATTACGTTGGAAGTTTAAATTTCGTTTATTTAAAAACTTCATCAATCCATAAAATAAAGCTACAACAAAAATAAGCGCCAAAACCATTTTTATGTATTCCCATGCAGATATATCTCCAGCTGCTGTTACAGTTGTTTCTTGTTTAGCAGCTGGATCAGTCGTATCTCCATTACAAGCTTCTGGGTCTTTAATACAATCCGTGACACTATTTGTATCAGCGTCTGCATAGACAGAAGTCGGTGTCGGGTACAAAAACAGGAAGGATACAAGAAATGCGAAAATCATCGTTAAACGAAATGATTTTAACATTTTCATGCAATCATCCTAGCGCTTTTTGAATCGCTTCAATTACACGATCTGCTTGGAAAGGTTTTACGATAAAGTCTTTAGCACCAGCTTGAATCGCATCGATTACCATTGCTTGTTGCCCCATTGCTGAACACATAATTACAGTTGCACTTGGATCTGTTCCCTTAATAGCTTTAAGGGCTGCAATACCGTCCATCTCTGGCATTGTGATATCCATTGTTACTAAATCTGGTTTTAGTTCATTGTACTTTTCGACAGCTTGTAAACCATCTGCTGCCTCTCCAACAACTTCAAATCCATTTTTTGATAAAATATCCTTGATCATCATGCGCATAAATGCAGCGTCGTCTACAATCAAAATTCTTTTAGACATGGTTAACTCCTCCAATTGAAACTATCTTAAATTATTTAAACGCTCTGCTTGACTTAAAACATCTGTAATACGGACACCAAAGTTTTCGTCAATAACAACGACTTCCCCTTTAGCAATTAAACGATTATTGACTAAAATATCAACCGGTTCTCCCGCTAATTTATCCAGTTCAATAATTGAACCACTTGATAGTTCTAAAATCTCTTTAACAGAACGTTTCGTACGTCCTAACTCTACAGTAACTTGCAATGGAATATCAAGTAGCATATTTAAATTTCTAGCTTCGGATTGAGAGATTACATTTGTATCGAAGCTAGCAAACTGCGCTTGTTGCACATTTACAGGTTGTGCAGGTCTTGCTGGTTGTGCAAATTGTTGTGGCTCCTGATAAATCGGTTGCTGCATCGGTGCTGACTGCTGTTGATAAACTGGTTGTTCAGATGGTGGTGCTACAGGTATTTGCTGTTGAACAGGCGGTGGTGTAACTGGTGGAGCCTCAGGTGCAATAGTTGCTGCCACCGGTTCCTCAAACACTCCTGTTTCACCTAATAATGATTTTACAATATTTTGACTAAATTTAAGCGGTAATAATTGCATTAAATTCGAATCAATTAAATTACCAATTCTTAATCTAAATGAAACTTTCACCAGCAAATCGTCTTCTGGGATATTTTCTCGACCTTCATCTTGCGAGATGTTCATTAAATCAATTGTCGGTGGAGAAATATCTACTTTTTTGTTGAAGACCGTCGACATAGATGTAGCAGCTGAGCCCATCATTTGATTCATAGCCTCTTGAACAGCACTTAGCTGAATTTCACCTAAGTCTGGCTTAGGATTTAATCCATCGCCACCTAACATTAAATCTGCGATAATTGCTGCATCAGATTGTTTAATAACAAGTAAATTCATACCTGTCAAACCAATTGTATATTCAACTTGTACAGCTACATATGGATGAGGAAATTCCTCTTCTAATTTATTACGATTAATCATTGAAATACTTGGAGTTGTAATATCTACTTTTTGACCCAATAACGCTGAAAGAGCTGTGGCAGAGCTACCAAAGGATATATTGCCTACCTCTCCTAATGCATCTTGTGCAAACGAATCAAGGTAATCCTCCACTCGTATCTCATTTATTTCTTCATTTGTTGAAGCATCAGTGTCGTTGTTTTTATCTCCCAACGTCTCGCCCCTTAATAGCGCTTCAATTTCTTCTTGGGAGAGCATTTCATCACTCATCTTCGTCTCCTCCTTTCAAAGGGTCGATAATCTGGATTGCTAATTTTTTGCCTTTTTTACCTGGTTGAACAGTGAACTTTGGCAATGTACCTACTTTTAGTAATAATGGCGCTTCAATTTTTTGATCTAACTGTATGACATCTCCAACTTGCATTGTTAGGAAATCTTCAATAGTGATGTCCGTTAATCCTAATTCAACTGAAAGTGGTAATTGGGCTTGTTTCACACGTGTTTCAAGCATTTTTGTTTGCTCTGGTGACATCTCTTTCGTATTGGTTTGCATCCAATAGCGAACCGAAAGATTTGGAACAATTGGCTCCAATACAACATGTGGAATACAAATATTAATCATACCGCTTGTCTCACCAATTATCGTATTTAACGAAATTACGACAACCGTTTCATTAGGTGAAATCATTTGTAAAAATTGTGGATTTACTTCAAGTTCCACTAATATTGGATCAATTTCCGCAACATTTTCCCATGCTTCGCGTAAATTGTCGAATGAGCGTTCAAAAAGGTTTGTCATAATTTTTGTTTCTATTTCCGTTAGGTTATCTACATTACTATGACTTGCCCCACTACCGCCCATTAGGCGATCTAACATCGAATAGGCAATATTAGGATTAATTTCCATCAATATATTACCATCTAATGGTGGCACTTCAAATACATTAATGAGTGTCATATTTGGAATGGAACGAACAAACTCTTCAAATGGTATTTGGTCTACTGATGCAACCGTAATTTGTACATAGCTTCTAAGCTGTGCAGAGAAAAAGGTTGTCAATAGTCGTGCGAAATTTTCATGTATTCGGGTCAAACTTCGGATTTGATCTTTTGAGAAGCGAAGTGCTCGTTTAAAATCATAAACTTTAACCTTACGTCCCTCGTCCTCTTTTTTTATGTCATCCGCTGACATTTCCCCTGTCGATATAGCGGAAAGCAGCGCATCTATCTCAGATTGAGATAACACATCTCCTGCCATTTGCCCACCTCCAATTCAAGCAGTTTCTGTTTTATTGAGTAATGAAGGAGGTAAAATATACTTCCTGGACTTCTCCCTCTTGCATCAACTCATTTAATCTTGTTTTTAATGATTTTTGGAAAATTTGTTTCCCTTGCTTACCTTCTAAGTCCTTTTGCTCCATTTCAGAAAGCTCTTGAATGGCGATATTTTGCACTTGGAAAACGCGCTTTGTTAACTCTGCACCCGCTTCCTTGCTTGTCGTTTGAATTTTCAATGACAAGCGAACAACTCTTTTATCTGCAAGATTTGTCGTGATCTCTGGTATCTCCACTGTTGCCTCTACAATCTCATCAATGGACGGCTCAACAGCTCCTGTGGATTTATTAAATTGCGTAAGCAATACAAACAAAATAACCCCAATCAAAATGACTGCTACTAGTAAAATAATAATCATTGTTAGCATTTTATTATTCTTCATCTTCTTCACCTCGTAGATGCGGGTTGGATAGTATTTGTATATTGTTATAAAAGGCAGTTACCTTTTGTCGCACCTCTTCTTCACTCTCTAAAACAATTAATTTTGTTCCAGTTGTTAATGTAATAGTCGTATCTGGAAATGATTCGACTGTTTCTATGTATAAAGCATTTAATGTAAATGCTTTGCCATTTAGACGTGTTAGTTCAATCATGAATTAGGGCCGGGTCTAGCATGAGAGCCGGCCCGACCCTCCCTCATATGAAAATATGTTTGTTAAAACGTCCGTTTTGAAAGGACTATATTATTATCGTTTTAAGTTTACTAGCTCTTGTAATATTTCATCAGATGTTGTGATGATACGCGTATTTGCTTGGAAACCACGTTGTGCCACAATCATCTCAGTAAATTCCTCTGAAAGGTCTACGTTCGACATTTCAAGAGCACCTGAAACAGCTTTACCGATACCAAATGTATTACCTACACCTATTTGAACTGCTCCAGAGTTTGCACTTTCTTGGAAGTAGTTATTCCCTTCTTTTGTTAAACCTTCAGCATTCGGAAATTTAGCCATTACAATTTGACCAGCAAATTTAAGCCCTTCACTATCTACGAATGTAACTTTACCATCCGTACTTATAGACATTGATTGTGCATCTGTCGGGATTCGGATTCGGGTCCCTGTTACTTCAGTTTGTAATTCGTCCCAATCTTCCGAATCGTATTCTAGTGCCGTGCCAGCATCTTCAACAAGTGGTAAATCCACATCGTCTTCAGCTGTTCCTTCCCAACCTTGGATACCAACTACATAGTTCCCTGATGCATCTACTAAGAAACCTTGCTCATCCATATAGAAGTTTCCAGCGCGTGTGTAAGCTACACTGTCAAAGTTTTCTCCCGCAACTGATTCTCCGTCACCATCTGGATTGTATTTCGCAACCATAAAGAAGCCTTCACCCTCAACAGCAATATCCAAAACACGACCAGTAGTTTGGCGTGATCCAGATCCATGAATAGTATCAATTGTTGCTAAGCTTGAACCTAATCCTACCTGTTGAGGATTCGTACCACCTGCTGTCAAACTCGGACCAGAGGCACCTGCCTGTGTTTGCGACATTAAATCTTTGAAAATTACTCGCCCTTTTTTAAAGCCATAAGTGTTCACGTTGGCAATATTATTACCAATCACATCTAGCTTTGTTTGGAAGTTTTTAAGACCTGAAATACCTGAATACATAGAACGTAACATATGTTTTCGTTCTCCCTTCGTTTTATATAGGTGAGCTTCTATCACTCAGCATCACCAAGGCTTCCTTACGTAAGAAGGTCCAGCCTTTAAAGCACAATCGTGCCATCAATATTTGTAAATAACTGCTGTTTTGCTTCCGTGCGATCCATTGCTGTAATGACAGTAGCGTTTTTAGCACTGACAATTAAAGCTGCTTGATCCATCAAGACTAATGGTTGTTTGACACCTTTTGAGTGTGCTTCAAATACCTTATCCGATACAACCTGCCATTCTTGTTCAGTGATATTAATTTTACGCTCAATAATACGTTCATTCGCATGCTTACTCACCTTTAGCTCTTGTTTAGAAGCTTCCTGTAAATGAGCTTTAAATGATTGTTGTGTATTGACTGGCTTAGGTTGTGTGGTACGAATAGATGGATGCAAGGGTACACGATGAATTGAAAATTTATCCATCACTTTTCTCCACCTTTATTCGCTAATCACTGTAAAATCTCTATCTGTTAGTCTTTTATCATTATCTAGTACGTAATTAATGACCCCATCTTTATTGGAAACAGAGACGATTCGTCCTTTTAGTTCTTGATCACCGTCTTTATACGTTACATTTTTACCAATCAATTGGCTAGCCTTCACTAATGGAGATTCTGGTACATTATTATTGCCATTTGAACTAGAGTCGCTAGCTCCACCTAAAATACCAGATATATTACCAGGAGCAATCTCTTTCCCATCAGCTAATTTGAACACAACATTACCATCTACAAATTTAAGAGATTCAATTACGCCTGTTCCTTCATTAACCACAGGATTTCCTTTTTCATCTTTCCCCTCTGTAATCTCATGCCATTTGACTTCTTTGCCTATAAAAGTTGTATAACTCATCATCTGTGTTTGTTGCTGAGATGCTAGTAAAGATTCCATTGCCTTTGTCATATTTTGCATTTGCTCTAAAGAAGAGAACTGCGCCATTTGAGAAATAAATTCTCGATCATCCATTGGATTCGTTGGATCCTGATGCTGTAATTGTGTAATTAACAATTGTAGAAAGGCATCTTTGCCAAGCTCACTATTGCCTGTTTGCTTCACTGGCTTCTGATAATTTGAGTAATAAAGATCATCAGTTATAGCCGGATTTGTCACTTTCGTAGTTGTATCTGCCATTTTTACACCTCCTCACTTATTAAATAGTCACTAAAGGACATTCCTTCATCTTCATCATCACTTTTTTGATCCTGTTCTTCTTCCTGCTGTTGTTTAAAGAAATTATTGAAGAAGCTTTGATCACGTTGTTGACGATCGGCATCTTGCAGAGATTGTGCAATATCAAGGCGATCTACTTGTATATTTTGCTGAGTAAATGCCTGTTTTAGCTGGTGTGCTTGACTATCAAGTAATTCACGTCCATGAGCTGTAGAAGCCAGCAAACGGGCTGTAAGGACACCATCATTTTGTACAAGTTCAATACGAACCGTCCCTAGATTTTCTGGATACAATTTTATGGTTAAACGTGTAATACCTTGAGCATTCGAAATCTGTGCTCGATTGATAATAGCTTGCATTTCTTTTAGTAAAGCTTCTGATTGAGCAGGCTTCGCCGTTGGTAACGTTACATGGAATGTGTCTGGTTTCGTTTGTACAGTTTGTGGCGTAACCATGTCATTTGTAGTTGTTTCACTTTGTTTGATCACTTGGACTTGATGAACTACTTGCTGGAAGCCTTGTAATGGCAATGTAACAGTTGTTTTTGTTGTTACCTGCAAAGTTCCTACCTGCGTTTGTAATGACGTTAATAGGCTCTTCACAGTCGTTAACAGATCTTCTTGGGATGCTGTTAAGTCTGTCTTTTGCCCTACTAATTGCGCTAATTTCAACACTTGGAGAAGTTGTGATGCCTCTTTTGGTGTCACATGACCTTCACCTTGTAAAGCCGTGCTTATATTCGCCTGTAGTACCGGCGATTGAGCATCTACTAATGTTAAGAGCTCCCAAACATCACTTGCTTCCTTTTCTTCTCCTAGTAGCTGTTGAACTATTTTTTGCAGCTGCTCTTCATTAATGCCTAATGCGTTTAATATATTGTCTAAATTAAGCATTTCATCCATCGCCACTGCTTTTCCGTCTTCACCAAGCTGAAGCATTAATAAGCCATCATCGTGAGAAATCCCTAGTAAATCTAGTACTTCCTCCATTGAGTCAGCATTTAATAACGCTTGTAAATCCTCGAGTTCATTTGTTGAGAACGTCTGTGTTGACTGGGTTGTTTGGGTTGTTTGGGTTGAAGAAGTTAATACTTGCCCAAAAACAGAACCAAAATTTGATAAATTTTCTTTCTTCGGTGTACTGTCTATTTTTCCTTCAGCGTTTCCAACTGTTGTTGACTTTGTTGCTGCAGTTTTAGTAGGTACTGTTTTATTAATCATTTGCATCATTGCTACATCCACTATTTTTCACCTCCTTTCAATTATCCTACTGTTTAGCCATAAGCTCCGTATATTTTGCTGCATCTTTTGCATCCATTTTCTCTAAAATAGCTGCTAATTTATCTGGCTTTAAATTCGTTAAAATCCTCAGTGCTTCTGTATCACTCATATTGATTAAGACAGGTGCCGCAGCTTTCGGCGACATCTTATCAAATGTTGATAAAATATCGTTAAAGTCACGCTTCACATCATCTTGTTCACGATTTAATTTTTCAATTTCAAATTGAAGCTGTTCCTTTTCTGTCAGCAGCTTCTCTTTTTCAGTTATTGTTGAATCTAATTTTTTTTGAAGCTGGGTAATCTCTGCTTCTTTTTCTTGTACCTCTGCCTGTAAACTCACTATTTTAGAGTCGTTATTAACGACAGCATCCTTTGCTTGTTGTTCTTCTGAGGGGATAAAAGGTAAACTACCAATTGCCTTTTTTCCTAAATCAAAGACATTTGTATTCATTAAAGTTGCCACAACAAGCAAAACCGCTACTACAAACATAATCGGCAGTACAATCCAAGTAAAAAACTTAAGAAAGCCCCCAGATTTTTTCTTTGGTTGCTCTTCTACTAACTCTGTTGCTAATCGATTGTCTTTCTTTGCCATGAAATCACCTGATTTCTTTCTTGTTATACGTTTGTAATGAAATTTCATCTAAAAAAAGGCTTTCTATACGATCTTGCTCTTGTTGGAAATGCTTAAAATCCTTTTCTCTCATTTTTTCAAATTTACGTACTTCCAAGTTTTTTTCTAATAGTTTTTCTTCGTGCCAATTCATCTTTGCACGAGCTTGTATCACTTTCTGTTGTACATCTGCAATTGTTTTTTCGAGACTATCAATAAAACGACTATAATGATGGATTTCATTTATGGATGAACCAACCATTAAACGCTCTTGCTGGAATGCAATTAAATCTTCTTTCTTTTTTAGCAATTCATATAATTTCGTTGCTATTTCTTCAAAAGAACGGACAGATTCCTTATAAGCCATTTCGGTTTCGTTTTTTTCTTGTTCGCGAATTGTTAATACTTTTTCAAAACGATACACATAACTGACCATCTATTTCGCACCACCGTTCGATAATGTTATTAACTCATTGACACTTTCTTCAAGTGTCACTTTATCTAAGTAACCCTGTTTAAGATAAGCAGTAATGAGCGGTTCATAATGAATTGCTTCATCAATTTCTTTAGAGGTTCCTCTTTTATAAGCACCAATATTGATCAAATCCTCTGATTTGTCGTAAGTATAATAGAGTTCTCTTAATCGTTCAGCAGCTTTCTTATGAGTTGGCTCTGCAACATGATTCATCAAACGACTCACACTTTTCAAGACGTTTATGGCTGGATATTGCCCTTTGTTGGCAAGATTTCGATCCAATACAATATGACCATCTAATATCCCTCGCACAGTATCCGCAATGGGCTCATTCATATCGTCACCATCTACTAAAACAGTATAGAATGCTGTTATAGAACCCTTTTCATTAGTGCCTGTACGTTCTAGTAATTTAGGCAATATCGCAAAAACAGAAGGCGTATAACCTTTTTGTGCTGGTGGTTCTCCTGTGGCAAGTCCAATTTCACGTTGTGCCATAGCCACACGTGTCACGGAATCCATCATCAGCATGACATTTAAGCCTCGATTTCTAAAATATTCGGCGATTGCTGTAGCTGTAAATGCCCCTTTAATCCGCATTAATGCCGGTTGATCAGAGGTAGCTGCAACAACAATCGATCGACTTAAGCCCTCAGCACCCAAATCACGTTCGATGAATTCCCGAACCTCACGACCACGCTCACCTATTAGCGCAATGACATTCAAATCTGCTTGTGTATTTCTTGCGATCATACCAAGTAAAGTACTTTTACCTACCCCTGAACCCGCGAAAATACCAACACGTTGTCCATTTCCAACTGTTAGCATACCGTCAATTGCCTTGACTCCCACTTCAAGCCTTTCATTAATTGGTGGACGAGTTAGTGGGTTTGGTGGATCTTGCTCTGTAGGGACTGTCATGAGACCTTTAGGTAATAGAGTGCCATCAATTGGATTTCCCATAGAATCTAATACTTTGCCGATTAACTCAGGACCCACTTTTACTTCCAGTGGGGCTCCCGTTCCTTCGACAAGGCAGCCAATAGATATTTCACGTAAAGAGGTAAAAGGCATCAAGACGACTATTTCATCTTTAAAGCCAACGACCTCTGCTAAAATAATCTGGTGTCCATGATTTACAGTTTCCACATGAATTTTACAGACATCACCTATAGAACTATCTGGACCTTGCGACTCAATCATTAAGCCAACAACTCTAGTAACCCTACCGAACTTTTTAAAAGTTGGGATATGCGGAATTTGTTCAATTAATTGAGCCGCTTTCATCAAGATCATTCCTTACTCTCTAATATTTCATGTAACTTTAATCTCAGTGCATTTAATTGCTCATCGATGCTAACCATAATTCGCCCATGATTTGTTTCAATATAGCAATCTGTCTCATTATCTAAATCTTCATTAACAAAAATCATAAATGGTACGTCTATTGGGAACATTTCTGCTAATTCATCTCGGTTGGTCGTAATTAAAGCATAATAAGCTGGCGAAACATAAATTTTAATTTCCTTCATTTCTCTTGCTTCTTTCAGCCCTCTACGCACAATCGATACAAATAGTTCGTTATCCTGTTCTAAAGAAGTACCAATAATTCTTTCTGCCGCAGTTAAACCTAACTCTAAAATTACCGCTTCTTGATCCTCAATATATTTTTGAGCATTTTCTTTCGCTAACATCATTATTTCGTTCGCTGTTTGAAGTGACTGAGCCATTGCTTCGGTGGCCTTATTCACGCCATCTTCATAGCCTTGTCCAAATCCCTCATCATAAGCTTCTTGAACACGATTGGGTCTCTCTTCCTCCCAACTTAGCTTTAAATGTTCAATCTCTTGAAAGTGCCTATGCTTTTCCTGTTCAAACATCTCTCGTTCAGCTTGCAAAGCAGTTCTTGCTTCAGTAAGTAAACGATCTCGCTCTGCCACGACTTCATCCAACGTTAATTGATGCTGAGGAGGCTCTTCTTCTTGGTATTCTTCCATCGCTTCAAACATATCGCGGATTTGAATTTCTTTGACATTATCGCTATCAGATTTAGTGTAAATAGAACGGATGATTCTAGACAATGACGTCATCTCCTCCACCACGAGCAATAATAATCTCTCCAGCATCCTCTAGACGACGAATAACAGCAACAATTCGAGATTGTGCCTCCTCTACGTCACGTAAACGTACAGGTCCCATAATTTCCATTTCTTCTTTAAATGTTTCAGCCATACGTTGTGACATATTACGGAATATAATATCTTTTACCTCTTCACTTGATACCTTCATTGAAAGCAGTAAGTCTTCGTTTTCGCAATCACGAATAACACGCTGAATGGAACGATTGTCGAGTGTAACAATATCCTCGAACACAAACATACGTTTTTTGATTTCCTCTGCAAGTTCTGGGTCTTGTATTTCCAGTGCATCGAGTATTGTTTTTTCTGTTTGTCGATCTACTCCATTTAAAACTTCAACGACTGCATCAATACCGCCGGTTTCTGTATAATCCTGCGTAACGGTTGATGATAATTTACGCTCTAACACAGATTCAATTTCGCTAATCACTTCTGGTGAAGTCGATTCCATGACCGCTATACGTTTAGCAATGTCAGCTTGTACTTCCTGTGGTAAAGAAGATAAAATAACCCCTGCTTGCCCTGCCTCTAAATAAGAGAGGATTAGGGCAATTGTTTGAGGATGTTCATTTTGGATAAAGTTAAAAATTTGCGCTGGATCAGCTCTTCTAGCAAAATCAAACGGGCGTACTTGTAAAGAAGATGTTAGTCGATTGATGATTGTTTGTGCTTGTTCTACGCCAAGTGCTTTTTCTAATACTGTTTTTGCATAGCCAATACCACCTTGTGTGATATAGTCCTGCGCGAGTGCAATATTGTGAAATTCTTCAATAATTTCTTCTTTTACATTTGATTCTACTTTTTTAACACTTGAAATCTCTAATGTTAAACGTTCAATTTCTTCCTCTGTTAAATGCTTATAGACAGAAGCTGAAACTTCAGGCCCTAATGAAATTAACAAGAGAGCGGCCTTTTGTTTTCCGGTTAATTCTTTATCTTTCTTGGACACAGCCGAACCTCCTAGTTAGTCTTCAGCAATCCAACTACGCAGTAACTTTGCAAAATCGTCTGGCTTATCTTTGGCCATTTTTTCTAGCTGCTTACGACGCATTGTAGCTTCCGTTTCAATTTCTTCATTAATATCATCAACCATTAATTCTTCTTGTTCTTCTAGGATACTTAACTCTTCTTCTTCCTTCGCACGTTTACGTGAACGGATAATGAAGAATGCTAGTAATAAGATAACAGCTAACAAGATACCTCCGATAACCCAAACCCACCATGGAATGATTGGTTTTTCATCAGCTACCTCTGTTGCCTTACCGTATAATGGTTGTACAGATACCGCCACTTTTTCATCGATCTGCTCTTGAGTAAGTTCTGCTGCTACGTCTTTGGAAATTGTTGTACGTACAATTGTACTTAAAATTTTCTCAATATCTTCTCGAACACCGTCTGGTAATGACGCTGCATCAGTTGCTGTCGGTGGTTCAACAATTACTTGAATCCCAATATCCTGAATTTTATAAGGAGCTTCTTGAATATCCTTACGTATACGGTTCACATCATTATTAATCGTTTCTTCCGTACGCTCGTAATCACCATTTCCTGCTGTACCTTCATTATAAGTTGTGAAGTTATCAGTAGTTGTTTCAGCTTCAGGTGTTCCAGCAGCGGCAGCTGCGCCTGTACCAGAATATTGCTCTGTAATTCGCTGAGCACTTATGGCAATACCTTCCATATTTTCTTCATCAACTGGTGTCACAAGATTTTCTTCACGATTTTCTTTCTTGAAATCAATATCCGTTGTGACAGAAACCATTACTTTATCTTGTCCCATCAACGTTCCAAGCATATTTTGCACTTGACGTTGTAGATCTCGTTCTACCAATTTCTTCATTTGTAACTGGCCTTCAGCTGTTGTTGTGGAAGTACCATCAGCTGTTGCTGCATTCAGATCAAAGTACTCTGAAAATTGGTTAGAGATCACGATATTTTCAGTCTTTAAATTCGGAATACTTTTTGACACTAAATTGTACATTGTAGTTATTTGCTGTTCCGTAAATTTATAGCCAGGATCAGTATTTAAAACGATAGATGCTGTTGCCTCTCCCTGAACATCAGTTACGAATACACCTTCCTCAGGAACAGTAATCATCACTTTTGCATCTTTTACACCTTCCAGATTTTTGAAAAGTTTAGCAATTTCAGTTTCAGTAGCTGCTTTTTTTAATAGGTTAAATTCATTATCAGTCATACCAAAACCTGAACTATTAGCAAATGAGTAATCGATTGAACCTGTTTGTGGATATCCCTCTGAAGCTAATTGCACTAATAAGGAGTCAACTTGTTCTTCTGGCACTAAAATAGATGTTCCACCTGGAGCAATTTGATAAGTCACACCTTGGGAATCTAGCGCTTCCTTTACCTGTCCAATTTCCCGTGTTGATAAATCTTTATAAAGTGGAACATATGTAGTTTTGGAAGCAAAAAATGTCACAATTGCTGCTATTGCGATTACAACTACCACGGAGCCAATCATAACTATTTTTTGCTTTTTACTTCGACTTGTCCAAAATTGACTGGTGTCGTTTTTTATTTTTGTCAATCGTTCATTCATTATGAATCCTCCGGTTATAGTGAATAACCTAGCCATCAATAATTTGCGAACATAATGAGCCACTCTGAATTGTGGTTGTTAATATATATTGAAAAGAGGTTTCTTATCTTTACAATATAATTAAACACTCATGCGCATTATTTCTTGGTAAGCTTCAATCACCTTATTGCGAACTTCAATTGTTGCGTTTAGGGTAATGCTTGCCTTTTGCGAAGCAATCATCACTTCATGCAACTCCACATCTTCACCTTTAATTAGCTTCTGAGTAAATTTATCAGAAGTTATTTGTTGATCATTTACTTTTGCAATTGCTTCTTTTAACGAGTTCGCGAAGCTTTGTTGCGCTTCATAAGGTGTAGCATTCAGTTTATTCGTGTTATTTACAACCTGAGTAGGTGTCATTAGCGAAATGGACGAAATGGCCATGTATGTATCTTCCTTTCTACTTAAATTTATTTACCAATCTCTAAAGCCTTTGTAAGCATGGATTTATTCGCATTAAATACAGTTATATTAGCCTCATAAGAACGAGTAGCCGACATTAAATCAACCATTTCTTTTAATGGATCGACGTTAGGCATGTTTACATAACCATCTGCATTTGCATCTGGATGAGTTGGGTCATATACAAGTTTGAAAGGTGTTTCTTGATCTTCTGAGATTCGAGTAATTTTCACACCATTACCAACACCACTTTTTGCATTTTTACCTAGTGCTATATTCAAAAAATTAGAAAATTGTCCTTCTTGTGCTGACAGCGTCACGGACTTACGTCGATATGGTTCCCATTCCCCATTCACTTGACGAGCGCGAGTTGTATCCATGTTAGCCATATTAGAAGAAATAACGTCCATACGTAAACGCTGCGCTGTTAATGCGGAGGCAGTGGTATTCATCCCATGAAAAATAGACATCTATTACTTACCTCCTTTAATAACGGTATTCAATGTGTTTAATTTCCCATTAACACGATCGATTAGCGCATTATAATAAATTTGATTCTCTGCTAATTTCGCTTGCTCAGCATCCATATCTACAGCATTCCCATTGTTTCTATATCGCAAGTTCTCAACAATATTGACACCTGGTGTAGATTGTCGAAACGTGAAATCATAATGTCTATTATCAGTGCGGTATGCAGAAATAGCTATGCTCTTCTGCTCTTCCAACATATCCTTAAAACTAACATTTTTCGCCTTATAATTAGGTGTATCGACATTCGCGATATTATTTGCGATTGTTTTATGATTTAAAGTGGCATAGGAAAGTCCATTTTCCAGGCTACTAATAGTTCCTCCAAATAAATTCAAAACTGTTCACCTCATTTTATTTAAAATCTATGTACTTGTTAATTTATCCAATAATACAATTGTAATTAAGATGATACCTAGTGTCTATTGTCTTTTGTCACTTTTTAATAGTCTATACGCCCTATTTTTTCTCCCTCTTAACCATGACAAAACTTCCCCATCCTTTGTGTCTCTAAGCTTCAGTAAAGATTATTAATCATCTAGTTATTTTACACCATTTCGACAGTGTTTACGATTTTATTGTGAAAAATGCCTTTTTATGAGGTTAATCGCCTTTTTTAACCCTTTTAAATAAAGGTCCCTTTTTACTAGATTGACCACTAAGGGGGTATTTTTTATACAGTGACTATAAGTTTATTCACCATTCTTCAAAAGTAACATATCAGCATTTTTTATATGCTAATTGTAGTGACAAATTATCGAACATTTTTAGGATAAAAGCAACGATATCCATGTTTTTATATTAATTCTCTACAAAATAAGTGCCCTAAAATTTCGAAAATACACAAAAAAGCGTCTATATTTACTATAGACACCACCATTATTTTGAAAAACAATACATTATACGAAAGATGAAATCAGCTTTCATTCCACCCTACCGGCTTGCCACTATACTTCTTTCTCACTCAGTTTAAAGTACAAAACTACTGCTCTGTTTAAGGTCTCCCCTTTCTCACATGGGAATCAATTAGCCTTCTACTCCACCGTTCTACATTAAAAGCAAAAATTACAATCACTAGTCTGAAAAGTCACTTTTCCTCATGTTCGACTAACAGATTCATTGTACACTCCTCTGGATTGGACGATGACGAAACCTAAAGCACCCCTCACCTTTCTAAAAGGTCTTTTTCAACAACATAAAAAGCGTCTATGTTTACCATAGACGCTTTCATTAGCTTCTTAAAAGAAGTATTTATTTCATTTTAATTTCTGCTAAAGCATTTAAGAATTTATCGTTTAGTACTTTAATATAAGTACCTTTCATGCCTAAAGAGCGAGATTCAATGACACCCGCTGATTCAAGTTTACGTAATGCGTTTACGATCACTGAGCGTGTAATACCCACTCGATCAGCAATTTTAGAAGCAACTAGTAAACCTTCATTACCATCAAGCTCTTCAAAAATGTGTTCAATTGCCTCTAACTCACTGTACGAAAGTGAATTAATAGCCATTTGCACGACAGCTTTGCTACGAGCTTCTTCTTCAATTTCTTCCGATTTTTCACGTAAAATTTCCATACCAACTACCGTTGCACCATACTCAGCTAAAATTAGATCATCATCTTCAAATTGTGAAGATAAACGAGCAAGGATTAATGTGCCTAAACGCTCACCACCGCCAACGATTGGTACAATTGTTGTTAAAGCATTTTGGAATAAATCTTTATTTTCTACTGGGAAAGCAGTATGTTCATTATTAATATCTAAATTTGATGATGTTTCAGAGATCGTAAATAAGCTATGTGTGTATTCTTCTGGGAACTGTCTCTCTTCGAACATTTTTTTCATACGTTCATTTTCAATTTGTTGGTGAATTGAAATACCTAATAATTTACCTTTACGACTTAAAATATAGACATTACTATCGATAATGTCGCCTAATGTATCGGCCATTTCCTTAAAGTTTACTGGCTTACCAGCAGAAGCTTGAAGCATCGAGTTAATTTTACGTGTTTTTTCTAATAAATTCATTATATGTTCCTCCTATAAATAATCCGAAGAGTATTTACTAAATATTCTAAAGGTTTTTACTATTGAATGATACTAATCAGCTTTATCTTACAGTATAAACTGTGACAAATCTTTGTTTTTTACTATTCCCGCAAGTTTTTGATCCACATACGCCGCATTAATCGGGATACTCGCTGGCGCAATCTCAGATGCCTCAAACGATAGTTCTTCCAGTAAACGTTCTAATATCGTGTGTAAACGACGAGCTCCGATATTGTCTGTTTCCTGATTCACTTCAGTTGCTATCTCAGCAATTCGTTCAATAGCATCTGTCGTGAAATGAATTTCTACGCCTTCTGTCTCTAAAAGTGCTTTATATTGCAAAATTAATGATTGATCTGGTTCTTGTAAAATACGGACAAAATCCTGTTTTGTTAATTTTTCTAGCTCTACTCGAATTGGGAAACGGCCTTGTAACTCGGGAATTAGGTCTGATGGTTTTGACATATGAAATGCCCCAGCAGCAACAAACAGCATATAATCCGTTTTCACTGCACCATACTTTGTTGTAACCGTAGAACCTTCTACAATTGGTAAAATGTCACGTTGAACTCCTTCACGGGAGACATTCGCCGAAGTATTTCCTTCTTTACTAGCAATTTTATCGATTTCGTCAATAAAAATGATACCCGTTTGCTCAGCTCTATTAATGGCTTCCTGTGCTACTTCATCAGCATCTATCAGCTTATTTGCTTCTTCTATTGTTAAAATACGACGCGCGTCTTTTACTTGCACACGGCGCTTTTTCTGTTTTTTAGGCATTAAACTAGAGAGCATATCCTGCATACCGCTATTCGCAGACATATCCATCCCAGTTCCTTGTAAGGCATCAAAAATGGATGGATTTTGTTCTGTTACCTCTACAGTAACCCACTCATTTTCTAACTTACCATTGCGTAAATCAATGGCAATTTGAGCACGCTTCGAGCGAACTTCTCCATCATCTGCTGATGAATCATCATTTGTCGGTTGTTCTTTCCCACCAAATAGCATTTCAAACGGATTTTGCATCGCCTGTTTTTTACGTAAAGAAGGCACCAAAAGTTTCACGATTGCTTCATTTGCTAATTCTTCTGCTTGTTCCTTGACAGACTCCATCATTTCTTCTTTAACTAGACGGTGAGAAGCTTCTACCAAGTCACGAACCATTGATTCAACATCTCTACCCACATAGCCTACTTCGGTAAACTTTGTCGCTTCAACTTTTACAAAAGGTGCATTGGTAAGCTTTGCAATCCTTCTGGCTATTTCTGTTTTACCGACACCAGTAGGCCCAATCATCAAAATATTTTTTGGAATAACTTCAGCCTTCATATCTTCATTTAACAACGAACGACGATAGCGGTTTCGTAACGCAATAGCTACTGCTCGCTTAGCTTCATTCTGCCCAACAATGTAACGATCTAAATGCTCAGTAATTTGTCTTGGCGTTAAATTTTTTTGTGTCATTAGTTCAGCGCCTCCACGATAATATTATGATTTGTAAATACACAGATCTCAGCAGCTGTTTCTAGTGCCGCTTCAGCAATTTCACGAGCAGTCATTGTTTCACCTGCATATTTTTTTAATGCTCTACCCGCAGACAATGCATAATTGCCCCCAGAGCCAATGGCCAAAATACCATCATCAGGTTCAATCACTTCTCCTGTACCCGAAACGAGTAATAAAGTCGTTTTATCCATTACTAGTAGCATCGCTTCGAGCTGACGCAGCATTTTATCACCACGCCATTGCTTCGCTACCTCAACGGCTGCACGTTGCAAATTACCATTATATTCATTTAATTTGCCTTCAAACATTTCAAAAAGTGTAAAGGCATCCGCAACTGAACCTGCAAAACCAGCGAGGACCTGCCCATTAAACAGACGTCTGACCTTCCTTGCTGTACCCTTCATCACAACTGCATTTCCCAATGTTACTTGGCCATCACCAGCCATAGCACAGCCTCCGTTATGATGAACCGCAAATATCGTTGTTGCATGAATTTGTCCCATCTGCCTTCCTCCTTAGCTCTATTATGCCCTTGGATGAGCATTCATATATGTTTGACGAAGATGCTCTTTTGTTACATGTGTGTAAACTTGTGTAGAAGATAAATGTGAGTGACCTAATAACTCCTGCACCGTCCGTAAATCTGCGCCATTATTCAATAAATGAGTAGCAAAAGTATGGCGAAGCATGTGTGGGTAAATTTTTGTATGGAGTGAGGCCTTGTCAATCATTTCGTTTAAAATATGACGTACCCCTCTAGGAGTAAGTTCCCCACCACGCATATTGACAAACAACTGCAGATGATTCGTTTTTTTCATCAATCGTGGACGAGCTTGCTCTATGTAGTCCTGCATTGCTAAACTCGCAAATTGACCAAATGGAATGATTCGTTCTTTTCGACCTTTGCCCATTACTCGTATAATCGAATAATGAAAATCTACATCCTCTACTTGAATTGAAGTCAGTTCACTCACACGAATACCTGTTGCATATAACAGCTCTAATATAGCTATATTTCTTAATGATTTCAAATCATCACCAGTATTCGCATCAAATAACTGTTTCAATTCCTCTTCGTAGAAAAAATTAGGTAAACGTGATTCTTTTTTCGGATGATAAAGCGAACGAAAGGCTCCGTCATCTAATCCGTACTGTCTATTTAGAAAGCGAAAAAAGGAGCGTATTGAGGAAATTTTCCTTGAAATAGAAGCCCTTGCCCTTTTCTCATCGTACAACTTTGTTACATAAAGACGTGCATGTATATATTCAACACTTGCTAAATCATCGATTCCCTCCGTTTGTAAAAAGGTTAAAAAATCTAGCAGGTCTGATTCATATTCTCGCACTGTATGAACAGAGAAGTTCTTTTCAACTTGGATGTAAAGCATGAACTGTTCGAGTGCATCTTGGGACGAAACTAACACAGAAAGATTCACCACCAATAATTTATTAATAATTTTCTTAAATGACTGACACTTGTAATATAACGGATATACAATCCTTTGTCATCTCTTACAAGTTTGTATCGTTTTCCTGATCATTAATAAACATACATATTGACACTAAACCTATCTTCATAATATAGCAAGTGTAAATAGTTATATTTTGAGAAAAACTTCATACAAAATAATAAAATACGTCTAATTAAGCATTTTGTCTACAAAAAGAAAAAGCCTCTAAGAGTATAACAACTTTTAGAGGCTTTTGGCAATTAAATTGTTTGTGAATTCACAAAATTTCGAATTGTGCTTATTGCGCGTGTTGCATGCATTTCCGCACGCTCTGGCTTCGAACGACGACCAGGTGGTAAGTCAGGGAAGATGCCGAAGTTTACATTCATAGGCTGGAAGTTTTTCGACTGTGCTTCTGTTATATAACGCGCCATGCTTCCTAATGCCGTTTCGAATGGGAAAATAATCGGCTCTTGTCCTAAGGCTAAACGAGCTGCATTTATTCCTGCAATTAATCCACTACCTGCTGATTCAACATAGCCTTCTACACCAGTCATCTGACCTGCAAAGAAAATATTCTTTTGCTCACGAAGTTGATATGTTTTTTCTAAAACTTTCGGTGAATTAATGAAGGTGTTTCTGTGCATGACGCCATAGCGAACAATTTCTACATTCTCTAACCCAGGAATGAGCTGTAGCACTTCCTTTTGTGGCCCCCATTTTAAATGCGTTTGGAAGCCTACAATGTTGTAAAGCGTGCCTGCTGCATCGTCTTGACGAAGTTGAACAACTGCATATGGACGTTTTCCTGTTTTTGGATCCTCAAGACCTACTGGCTTCATCGGACCAAATAACATAGTTTTCTCTCCACGAGCTGCCATGACTTCAATTGGCATACAACCTTCAAAGTAAATTTCTTTTTCAAATTCCTTCAATGGTACAACTTCAGCTTCGATTAATGCTTGGCGGAAACGATCGAATTCTTCCTTTGTCATAGGACAGTTTAAATAAGCCGCTTCCCCTTTATCATAACGAGATTTTAAATAAACTTTATTCATATCAATACTATCTTTTTCGATAATAGGAGCTGCTGCATCGTAAAAGTATAAATAATCTAAACCCGTTAAACCTTGAATTTTTTCAGCTAAAGCTTTTGAAGTTAATGGTCCTGTTGCAATAACTGTAATACCTTCTGGAATTTCTGTGACTTCTTCATGAATAACCTCCACAAGTGGATGGTTTTTCACAGTTTCAGTTACATACCCTGCAAATTCGTGACGATCTACTGCTAAGGCACCTCCAGCAGGTACTGAACATTGGTCTGCTGCCTTTAAGATAACAGAATCTAACATACGCATTTCTTCTTTTATAACGCCTACAGCATTTGTTAACCCGTTTGCTCGCAATGAGTTAGAACAAACAAGTTCTGCAAATTTATCTGTATGGTGCGCTGGTGTCTGCTTTACTGGACGCATTTCATAAAGTTTAACTTTTATACCACGCTTAGCAATTTGCCAAGCTGCCTCACTACCTGCCAGCCCTGCTCCAATTACATTTACTACTTGTTCAGTCATGTTTCTTACCATCTTCCTATCATTGAGTTGGTGCTTCTTCATAGTCACACTTCGTACATTGAATTTGCACACCTTTTTTTATCTTTTTCTCTACTAATAATGCACTACATTTTGGACATGGTCTATTAATCGGCTTGTCCCATGAGACAAATTCACATTCAGGATACTGATTGCAACCATAGAATAGACGCTTTGTTTTACTTTTTCGCTCCACTATCTCGCCCGTTTCACAGGAAGGGCATTTCACACCAATAGGCTTCATAATCGCTTTTGTATTTCTACAATCAGGGAAATTAGAACAAGCCATAAATTTGCCATATCGTCCAAGCTTATAGACCATTGGAGATCCACAAAGCTCACAGTCTTCCCCTGCAGGCTCATCTTTAATGACAACCTTTTCCATAGCTTCATCCGCATGTTTTACATGGACTTCAAAGTCTTTGTAAAATTCCTCCACGACTTTTTTCCATTGTCGATTGCCTTCTTCAATATCATCTAAATCTTGTTCCATTTGTGCTGTGAATTCGATGTTTATGATATCTGGGAAAAATTCTAGTACGAGTTGGTGTACGATCTCTCCTAGCTCTGTTGGCATAAAGCGTTTAGCATCTAATACAACATAGCCACGGCGCTGAATTGTATCGAGGGTCGGTGCATATGTGGACGGGCGCCCAATTCCTAGTTCTTCCATTGTTTTAACAAGTCGCGCCTCAGAATAACGTGGTGGTGGCTGTGTAAAATGTTGTTTAGGCTCAATTTCGAGCGATTTTACTTGATCACCAATTTCCATCTCAGGTAAAAGTTTTGTCGTCTCTTCAGTTTGATCATCAGTACCTTCAATATATAGTTTCATAAAGCCTGCGAATTTAACTTGTGAGCCGTTTGCACGGAATAAAACATCACCATTTTGAAGATCTACAGCTACAGTATCAAGTACTGCTGGTGCCATTTGACTCGCAATAAAGCGCTCCCAAATTAAACGATATAAGCGTAGCTGATCACGGCTAAGTACTGCCTTTAATTCATCTGGTGTGCGCATTGTACTTGTTGGGCGTATTGCTTCGTGCGCATCCTGTGCATTTGAAGCTTTCTTTGTTTGTTTTATATCTGTTGCAATGTATTCTTTTCCATATTTACCCTCAATGTAAGTAACTGCTTCTGCTTTTGCCGTATCAGAAATACGTGTGGAATCGGTACGCATATAAGTAATTAACCCGACTGTTCCCTCTTTTTTTCCAATATCTATACCTTCGTATAATTGCTGAGCTAGCATCATGGTCTTCTTAGCACGGAAATTTAATTTTCGTGCTGCTTCTTGCTGTAAAGATGATGTTGTAAAGGCTGGTGCAGCATTACGCTTACGTTCTTTTTTCGTTACATTGACAACATCAAAGTTTGTTCCTTTAACATCTTTTAAGATTGCCTTGACTTGTGCTTCATTTGTTAATTTTATTTTGTCTTTACCATTTCCATAGTAAAGGGCATCAAATGATTTTTTTCCCTTTTCAAACGTTCCTTCAATTGTCCAATATTCTTCAGGTTGGAAGTTTTTAATTTCATTTTCACGATCAATGATCATGCGTAGTGCTACAGATTGTACTCGACCTGCCGATAAACCTTTTTTCACCTTTTTCCATAGAATCGGGCTAATGTTATAACCAACAAGTCGATCCAATATACGTCTTGTTTGCTGCGCATCTACTAAATCCATGTTAATTGGACGTGGATTTTTAAAAGACTCTATAATTGCATCTTTAGTAATTTCATTAAATACAACACGACAATCTGAGTGAATATCAATATTTAATGCAGTCGCAAGGTGCCAAGCAATTGCTTCTCCCTCGCGGTCTGGATCGGCTGCTAGATAAACTTTCTTTACTTTTTTAGCTGCAGACTTTAATTCCTGTAACACAGGTCCTTTACCACGTATCGTAATATATTTAGGCTCGAAATTATTTTCCGCGCTAACGCCCATCTGACTACGTGGAAGATCCCGTACGTGTCCAACCGACGCTTTCACTTTATATTTCTTTCCTAAATACCGTTCAATTGTTTTTGCTTTTGCTGGTGATTCTACAATCACTAAATAATCCGCCATCTATGTCTCCCCCTTAGCGAGGTCTATTACTAATTTTTTAAGTTACCTGTTGCAAAATGTATAACAGATTTTAAGATAATGCAACTTTTTTTCAATTTTTGTTAGAAAAGAGGTCTAATGTTTCAATGATTTGATGACCATTCACTATGGGAATTGCTCCTTCAAAAAGCAATTGATTTGTCCCTTTTGATTGCGTTGCGTCTATAGGTCCTGGCACCACAAACACATCTTTTCCTTGCTCTAATGCAAGCTCTGTTGTAATAAGCGTGCCACTTTTTAATGCCGCTTCTGTCACAACTAATGCTTGAGATAAACCACTAATGATTCGGTTACGCATTGGGAAATGCCATTTTTCAGGCTTCATATAGGGAGGATATTCTGTCATTAATAACTGTTGCTCTGCCATTTGCGTAGCGAGAATGCGGTTTTCTGATGGATAGAGATAATTAAAACCATGTCCAAGCACAGCTATTGTATGACCGCCCATATCGATAGTCGCCCTATGTGCCATTGTATCTGCACCTCTTGCAAGCCCACTAACAACCGTATAATCACGTTGAATAAGCGGCGGAACAATTAAGTCTATCGCTCTTTTTGAATACGCTGTCGCCTTCCTAGAGCCTATAATAGCTATCTGTTTTTTGTTTGTTAACAGGGAATATTGACCTTTCACATACAATACAGTAGGTGGACTTGATATTTCAAATAATTGCGCCGGGAAATAAGGATGATAAAACGGGATGGGGAATATATTAGCCCGTGCATAGGCCTCTTCAAGTGGTGTTGTCATAATTTGTCGAAAGCGCTGAGAAAGTTGATGTGCTTTTTGTGCCGATATTTGTAAAACTTTTGCGAGGTCGTCATAATGAATGTCTTCAAAAGAGCTTAAAATATTCACAGGGGACAACAATTGCTGAAGTTTCTGTAGTGGTAATGGGTACACATAATGTAAGGCTAGTAATCTCTGCGTATCTACTGCGAGAATCATTCAATAAACCTCCTTTTATAATAGAAGAAATTAAATGACCGCATGATAATTTTCAACACAACATTGCATTATTTTTTATAACATCTGCCACAAAATTGTTGATTTCTTCATCAGTAAGTAGGTAATTGTTGAATGAAGTATGATAAACAGTGTATAAATAATGAAAAAGATGTAGCCGTAATGGCTACATCTTCCATTTTAATGGGTTTTACACTTTTCGTATAGCCCTTTTTCTTTAATTACTTTAATCAATGTTTCACCAATTACAGAAGGTGTTTCTGCAACTTCAATACCAGCTTCGTTCATTGCTTTAATTTTCTCCGCTGCTGTTCCTTTACCACCAGAAATGATAGCACCAGCGTGACCCATACGTTTGCCAGGAGGTGCAGTTTGTCCACCAATAAAGCCTACAACAGGTTTTGTCATATTTGCCTTAATCCATGCCGCTGCTTCTTCCTCAGCTGTACCACCGATTTCACCAATCATAACAACTGCGTATGTTTCTGGATCATTATTAAAGGCTTCAAGTACATCAATGAAGTTTGTACCGTTGACAGGGTCTCCACCAATACCTACTGCAGTTGTTTGACCAATTCCAGCTTGTGTTAATTGGTGTACTGCTTCATATGTTAATGTACCAGAACGAGAAACAACTCCTACATGGCCTTTTGTATGAATATAACCAGGCATGATACCAATTTTACATTCATCAGCTGTAATAACACCTGGACAGTTTGGACCTACTAGTCGAGTGTTTTTGCCTTCCATATAACGTTTAACCTTAACCATATCAAGGACAGGAATATGCTCTGTGATACAGATTGTTAATTCTAATTCAGCATCAACAGCTTCTAAAATTGCATCTGCCGCAAATGGTGCAGGTACATAGATAACTGAAGTTGTAGCACCTGTTGCAGCTACAGCTTCTGCTACTGTATTGAAAACAGGAACTCCCTCGATTTCAAGTCCACCTTTACCTGGTGTTACACCTGCTACGATTTTAGTACCATACTCAAGCATTTGCTTCGTATGGAAAAGAGCTGTTTCGCCCGTAATCCCTTGTACAATTACCTTCGTATCTTTGTTAATAAATACAGCCATTGTTCTCCCTGCCTTCCTTAGCCTACTAGTCCCACAATTTTTTGTGCACCGTCAGCCATTGAATCCGCTGCAACGATGTTTAAACCAGATGCATTTAAAATTTCTTTTCCAAGCTCAACATTTGTACCTTCTAAGCGTACAACTAATGGCACAGCTAAACCAATCTCTTTAGCAGCCGTTACAACACCTTCAGCAATAATGTTACACTTCATAATTCCACCAAAGATGTTTACGAAAATGCCTTTTACGTTTGGATCAGAAAGGATAATTTTGAAAGCCTCTGTTACTTTTTCAGCTGTTGCACCGCCCCCTACATCTAGGAAGTTAGCAGGGCTTCCGCCATAATAACTAATTGTATCCATCGTTGCCATTGCAAGACCAGCACCGTTAACCATACAGCCAATATTTCCATCTAATGAAATATAGCTTAAGTCATATTTTGAAGCTTCGATTTCTTTTGCATCTTCTTCGTCAAAATCGCGTAATTCGACAATATCCTTATGTCGATATAATGCATTGGCATCAAAATTGAATTTAGCATCTAATGCTACTACTTCGCCTTGTCCAGTTACAACAAGTGGATTAATTTCTACAATTGATGCATCTTTGTCGATAAATGCTTGATATAAGCCTAACATTAATTTAACAGCTTTCCCTACAAGGTTTGCTGGAATATTCATATTAAACGCCATACGACGTGCTTGGAAGCTTGTTAATCCAACTACAGGATCCACAACTTCTTTGAAGATTTTTTCTGGATTTGTTTCTGCTACTTCTTCAATATCCATACCGCCTTCTTCAGATCCCATCACTGTTACACGAGATGTGGCACGGTCTAATACTAGACTTAAATAGTATTCTTTTTGGATATCAGAACCCTCTTCAATATACAAACGTTTTACTTCTTTTCCTTCTGGACCTGTTTGATGAGTCACTAAAATTTTTCCTAATAACTCTTTTGCGTATGTGCGCACCTCGTCAAGGTTTTTAGCGATTTTGACACCGCCTGCTTTACCGCGTCCACCTGCATGGATTTGCGCCTTGACTACTGTTACATTTGAGCCAAGTTCCTTCGCTACTTTTACTGCTTCATCAGGGGAAAAAGCAACTTTTCCGTTTGGTACAGCTACACCATATTTTCTCAGAATCTCTTTCCCTTGATATTCATGGATATTCATAATACATCCTCCCATCAAACATTTGCATAGAATTGTTTTACTAACATAGACTATTCTAACGAAAGATTCTGATAAAGTCTACACTTTGTCTTTAGTTCGAATTTTCTCTCTTATTATGACGTTTTTTTCTATTTTGTGTACTAAAACAGCTTGTAAAAATAATCAGAATAATTCATTTTTTCTATATTTTTGCGCATGTTGCTGATCCAAACGATAAATAAATGCGAAAACTTCTGCTACTGCCTGATATAATTCTTCAGGAATAGACTCATTTAAATCTAATTGACCAAGTAACTGCACAAGGTTAGGATCCTCATAAATCGGCACATTATGCTCATTTGCTCTTGCCAAAATGTTCTCGGCAATTTTCCCTTTTCCCTTTGCTACAACAGTGGGACTATCAAATTGACCAAGCTTATACGTAAGCGCAATTGCCTCTTTTCGAGTAAGTTTTTCTTCGCTCATACGCGGATATCCACCCCACTCTGCTCCTCTCGCTGTTCTACTACAGGACCTACTTTTTCCGTTTGCCCTTTATCAAATTGTTTAATAAACACACCTGAAAGTTGATAATTTTTTTCAGCCAGTCCAATTTTTAAAGCAGCCTTCAACGGCTCAGCAAGTGATTGAATTTCCGAATTTTCATTAAAGACCGTTACTGTGACAACTCTATTTTGAACCTGCATATCAATCACTGTTTCTTGCATAGATGCCATTTGTAAATAAAATAATACGCGTGCATAGTTAGCATCAATTTTGCCATTATCTTTCATGCGACCATTCCATTGTAAGGTTGCATCCATCTTCTTGCCAAAAAATTCAAGTGGAACTTGCATGATGAGCTGATGTTGGTGACCATTTTCTCCTGAAGATAGCTGCATTCCATTCATACGCGTCATAAGCATCTCTGCCGCTTCCTTCATTTGAGGTGGTATATTAGTTTCCTGCAATAATGTATGGAGTTGTGGCTTTAGCTGATGCGCAATCATGTGTAAATCAGCCGACTTGTTTCCGAGTGTAGCCTCATAGCTAATGCCTAAATTTTTCAACACCGTTTTAAGTGCATGTTCCATTGCTTTACTATCCATCGAATTTTGTACTAGTGCATCTGCTTGCGTCACAATTTGCTGTATAAATGGTTGCGAAGAATTAATACTATTTTTCACCAGATTGCGCATGAGTGCCTCAGTCTGTGAAGGAGAATGGGCCTCTTGTTTAAATAGGGATAACAAATGATCCTTCATCGAAAGTGTGTGGGCATCTTGTGTAAACAAACGATCAGCTGTATTTTGAGTAAATGCTTTTAATAGCTGATCCTGCATTTGTTTAGCAAAAACATCTAGCGTTTGTTTTGATACTGGTAACTGATTAAAGCGTTCCACCAGCTGATTGATTTGCTGTTTTTGCTCATTTGTTAATAAATTTTGACTTTCTGTCCATGATTTAAGCTGTGCCACCAGTTGACTAGCATTTTCTGGCTTTGTAGCAAGAATGGTTTGAATAACTTGACCAGCTTGCTGTATTGGCTGAAAGGCTTTTGCTTCATTCATCTTTGACCAGTTTTGTAATGTAGCCTGCTGGGGAAGAATTCCCGACTCTTTTAGCATTGTTAAAGCTTGCATTTTTTCATTCATTGTCGCAGCACTATTCGTTAAACTTTGTAAAAGCCTTGCAAGCACTGCACTGCCTGTTTCTACTTCAAAGGGCTTGGCAATCGCTTGTACTTGTTGCATTAAATTTTGCCTCAATGACTCAGATAGGGTTGTATCCTTCGCTAAAAGCTGAGCAAAGTTATCCATGATAGCGGTCATCCCAGATGTCTTTTGACCACTCATCAATGCTTGAAACACATCGTTTATCATAGGCATTTTAAGCTCTATCATTTTTTGAATGGTTTGTAGAGCATCTACTTTTGATATACCCTCTGGCAAGGCCTTTAACCACATTTCTGCTTGCAGCATTTGTTCTTTAGAAATGGGTAGCTGCGCTTTCATAAAATGCCCTAATAATTGCTGCATCTCTGGTGATTTAGGCAAATTCATGGAATCTAACAACTGATTAATTTGCTGACTTGGTGTAGATGCCTGCGCCATCGGTCCAGTCACTATTTTCAATTCCGTTTGTGGATTTGTCCCTGTTACCTGAAAGAAGTGGGCATCCCCAGCTTTTAACGGCACTTCGAGTTTAGCTATAAATTTTTGATTACCTACTTGGATTTCTGCCATTTGATCTGGATATAATTGCTTAATTGTTCCGTGAAATACTTGACCTTGTTTTAAAGCAAGTGGTTGATTTGTCGAAGTCATTGCATTTTGCTGCAATTGAATTGGATTAAATGATGTGGCTGTCATATACATACTCCTTTCATCAATTACTCCTTCGTGTAATTGTCTACCGTTTTTTAGCTTTATGAAAACATAGATTTTATTGGTTCAAATGATTTACGATGGTGAATAGTTGGTCCAAATTCTTCTAACGCTTTTAAATGTTGCTTAGTCCCATACCCTGCATGTTGCCCAAAACCATACATTGGAAATTCCTCGTCTAATTGCTCCATATACTCATCCCTTGCCGTTTTAGCTAAAATGGATGCGGCTGCTATCGCTAAGCTCTTAGCATCTCCTTTTATAATCGAATCTTGAGGAATTGTAATAGGCAAAGTCATTGCATCTACTAAAACAACATCGGGCTTCGTTGACAATGATTCAACACTTACCTTCATAGATTGTTTTGTTGCCTCATATATATTCAGTTCATCAATTTGTTGGGCAGATTGAAAATGAATAAAATAGCTTATGGCATGCTCTTTAATTAATGTAGCAAAGCCGTTTCGTTTATCCTTCGATAATTGCTTCGAGTCATTCAGACCAACAAGTGCCTCACAATTTGTCGGTAAAATTACTGCTGCCGTTACGACTGGTCCTGCTAGTGGTCCTCTTCCTGCTTCATCTACACCCGCAATAAATGTATCTGTTCCCCCATAACTTAAATCAAATGTAACTTTTTTTTGATGCTCTTGCAGTAATTGATGTTTTTTATCTTGTCTCTTTTGCCAAGTTAGCCAAGCCTTTTGTACACCTGCTCTTTCATCGGCTGCAACTTCTTTCATCCAATCTTGCCATTCCTCAGCAGCTTTCAATGCAGTTGTAATTTCCTTAATGGTTTTCATTGTGTACTCCTTCTTGCTTCTATTCATTCAAACTATATCATGGTCAGTTCTTATGTAGTCTCTTTAACTTGAAAACTATTTTCCTCTCTATAGTCATTATCGGTTAAAAAATGTATTCCTAAAAGAAAAACTGTCACAAAAGAACGCGTGACAGTTTTAAATACTTATAATTGTTCAGTTTCCTTTTCTAACTGCTCATCCACAAAATCAAAGGTAAGTTTACCTAATTGTAATCCACGGATATCTCGAACAATTAGTTGAGCTACTTGATCATAATCTATTTCTCCACCAGGACCAAATACACGACGCAGCTTACCAATATGGTCAAAAGTATCCACTAACTCCTCATGGATAAACTCAAGACCGTAACGCTCCTCCATACGCTTTGGATAATGATTAGATAAGAAGCGTAACCCATAGACAGCTAGGTCTTCCATATTTGTAATAGTATCCTTAATAGCACCAGTTAAAGCTAATTTAAAGCCTACTTCTTGATCCTCAAACTTCGGCCATAAAATACCTGGTGTATCCAATAGTTCAAGCTCTTTACCAACTTTGATCCATTGCTGTGCCTTTGTCACACCTGGTGTATTGCCTGTTTTAGCGATATTTTTTTTCGCTAATCGATTTATCAATGTAGATTTTCCCACGTTTGGAATACCCACAATCATGGCACGAATAGCTCTAGGCTTCATTCCTCTTGCTTTCATGCGATCAAATTTTTCTTTTAAAATATCTTGTGCCGCTTTTGTGACTTGCTGTAAGCCCTTGCCCTCAAGTGAGTTAATGGCTACTGCTTTATGGCCACGCTTTGCAAAATACTCTACCCATTTCCGTGTTTCTTGTTCATCTGCCATATCCGCTTTATTTAAGATCAAAAGACGAGGTTTTTGGTTAATGACTTCGTCAATCATCGGATTACGTGAGGATAGCGGTAAACGTGCATCTATTAATTCAAAGATAATATCGACAAGCTTTAATTTTTCAGTTACTTCACGTCGGGCTTTAGCCATATGCCCTGGAAACCATTGTATCGTCACAGCTATACCTCCTAAACTAAAAGAAAAAGGGAGTGATTATGCTCTCCCTTTCTTACATTACTTTACAATTTTTATATCACTAAATGGCCAGAAAATCAGACTGGTATTACCGATAATTTCTTTTTGGTTAACAAGGCCAATATGTCGACTGTCTTTACTATATCGACGATTATCTCCCATAACAAAGATATACCCCTCAGGAATGGTATTGCTATCCAAGGAAACATCAATGTCATTTAAGGTGAAATCTTCTGTTAAAGTGCCCTCTGTGATTTGCGCTTTATAGGCATCTAAATAGGGTTCTTCAATTGGTTCACCATTTATATACAATTGATCATCCTTATACTCTAGTGTATCTCCTGGCAATCCAATTACACGCTTTATGTAATTTTTTTGTTCAGGTGCATGAAATACAACGATATCAAAACGTTTAGGCTCACCTATTTTATAACCAATTTTATTCACAATCATTCGGTCGCCATCTTCAAGGGTTGGCATCATGGACTCTCCATCAACTGCAATGGGTGTAAATAAAAAATATCGAATAACTGCAGCAATCGCAAATGCAATTAATAGTGCTTTTGTCCATTCCCATAATTCATTTTTTTCTTTCACTTGTTTTTCCATTGAGAATTGCCCCCTTGTCTAACACCATTTTAGATGATAGTCAATAAAGATGACAAGCAAAAAGAAAAGAGGCTTGAACACAAGCCCCTCACTTTTAAGTCATAATTATCGAATTTCTTTAATACGAGCAGCTTTACCACGTAGGTTACGTAGGTAGTAAAGTTTAGCACGACGTACTTTACCACGACGTACAACTTCTAAGTTAGCGATTTTTGGTGTGTGTACAGGGAATGTACGCTCAACACCTACACCATAAGAAATTTTACGAACTGTGAAAGTTTCGCTAATTCCGCCACCACGACGTTTAATTACTACACCTTCGAAAATTTGGATACGTTCACGAGTACCCTCTACTACTTTCACGTGTACCTTAACAGTATCACCAGGACGGAAAGTTGGTAGATCAGAGCGAAGCTGAGATTTTGTAATTTCTGCAATAATGTTTGACATTGTTTTCTCTCCTTAGACAGATGCTCATGCACGCAATCTATGCCACAGCGGAACACCGTAATTCAGTACTCTACATAGAAGTACAGATTAGATGTTATCATAAATAGATTCAGCAATCAAGCATCTAGACGATTGTTTTTTAGTTTTTCTAGATACAATTTTTGCTTGTCTGTTAATGGGTATTGCTCCAGTAAGTCAGGACGGCGCTCAAAAGTTCTCTTCAGCGACTGTTCCTCTCGCCATTGCTCGATTTTAGCATGATTCCCCGATAATAAAACATCAGGTACCTTCATGCCACGGAACTCCGCAGGACGTGTATAATGTGGATGCTCAAGTAGACCCGTTGAAAAAGAATCCTGGATATGAGAATCCTCTTGCCCTAAGACACCAGGTAACAATCTCACTACGCTATCAATAACAGTCATAGCACCTAGTTCCCCACCTGTTAAGACAAAATCGCCAATAGAAATCTCGTCTGTCACGAGATGCTGCCGTATACGCTCATCATAACCTTCATAATGACCACATAGGAACACTAACTCGGTCTCCTGCGCTAGCTCCTCTGCTTTTTTCTGGGTAAATCGTTCACCCTGAGGACACATTAATATGATACGTGGCTGTTTCCCTGCAGTTATAGCCTCTACTGCACTAAACATTGGTTCAGGCTTTAATACCATACCTGCACCTCCACCATATGGATAGTCGTCAACCTGATTATGCTTGTTCCCTGAAAATGTACGAATATCCGTTACCTCTAAATTTACAGCTCCCTTTTCTTGTGCCTTCTTTAAAATAGATGCACCAAAAACGCCCGAAAACATATCAGGGAACAGGCTCAATACATGAATATTCATCATAATAAGCCTTCCATAACATGAATGACTATTTTTTTGTCTATAACATCAATATCTTTCACGATATCTTCTATATAAGGGATATAATGTTCTTTCTTAGTCCCTTTCACTACCCATACATCGTTTGCCCCTGTTTGCAGGATATCTGCTACAACACCGATTGTTTCGCCCTCTTCAGAAATAACTGTGCAGCCTATTATTTCATGGAAAAAGAACTCATTTTCTTCAAGAAGATCATCACTCATTTGATCCTTTGTCACTTTCAACATGCCTTCTTTAAATGGCTCAACCAAGTTGATATTGTTCATGCCTTCAAAAGTTAATAAAATAAAGTTTTTATGACGACGCACAGATTCAATCGTTACCCAGGTTGGCTTCTTATCGTCCTTTTTAAAGGCAGCAAGCTTATTTCCTACTGTAAAGCGCTCTTCTTCAAAGTCTGTTGTCGATAATACACGTACCTCACCACGAATACCGTGCGTATTGACAATTCGACCTACATTAAACCATTCCATTCTATTTCACCTCGTAAAAACATGCTTATCTTCACAAAGCATCTGGCTCATCCCAAAAAGGTTCCGTTCTTGCAGATGTGCTTTGGAAGAATGTAGTTTTAGCTAAGACGCATTTGTCTTGTCAACAATAATATAAGCAATATCCTTTAGCTATACTCCTTATTTAAGCTTTATTTTCCACTTAAAGAGCAGTCATAGCGATATGCTGATGTTAAAAAAAGATAAAAAAAGGAAGGAACCTACAAGCTCCCTCCTTTTTCGTCCAGATTTTACGCTTTATACTAAAAGGCCACTTCGAACTCCTAAGCGACATGTAAACACACCTATCAGGACTCGCTAGTACTTGTTGCAAGAGCGTGAAAATCTTTTCTATTAATCCAATATATCGACGTAGGTCTTCTTTTGATGGTGACTACCTGCCGCTGAATAAACAATTGTACGAATCGCTTTTGCTACTCGCCCTTGCTTGCCTATGACTTTCCCTCTATCCTCTGGATGAACAAAAAGTTTATAAACAATTCGATTTGCATTTTCATCCGTCTCAATACGAACTTCTTCTGGATAATCGACTAACGGTAAAACGATTGCTTCAATCAGCTGCTTCAAAGACGTCGCCCCCGATTATTTACTGAATTTTTGGTTATGGAATTTTTCCATGATACCTTGTTCTGAGAACAGGTTACGTACTGTATCTGATGGTTTTGCACCGTCAGCTAACCATTTAAGAGCTTTCTCTTCATCAATGTTTACAGTAGCTGGTTGAGTTAGTGGGTTGTAAGTTCCAACTGTTTCGATTTGACGACCGTCACGTGGTGAACGAGCGTCTGCAACTACGATACGATAGAAAGGAGATTTTTTAGCTCCCATACGTTTTAAGCGAATTTTAACTGCCATTTTAATAGCACCTCCGAATAAGTTTCACACAAGATAGTATATTATCAATGTTTAGGTTGTTTGTAAAGTGTTTTTTCTTAACACCTAAAAATTATTATTTAAACAATGAATCAAAGCCTGGTAATTTCATTTTTTTCTTCCCTTTACCACTTGCCATTCCAGTCATTTGTTTCATCATTTTTTTCATTTCATCGAATTGTTTAATGAGACGATTCACCTCTTGAATAGATGTCCCAGAGCCTTTCGCAATACGCTTTTTACGGCTACCATTAATGATTTCTGGGTTGGTCTTTTCAGCAGGCGTCATCGAGTAAATAATGGCCTCTACACGCCCCATTTGCTTATCATCAACTTTTACATTATCTAAGCCTTTGATTTTGTTAGCACCTGGTAGCATTTTTAAAATTTCATCAAGAGGGCCCATTTTCTTGACTTGCTGTAATTGCTCGACAAAATCATCAAAAGTGAATGTTTGAGATTTAAACTTTTCCTCTAATTCTTTGGCCTTGGCTTCATCTACATTTGCCTGAGCTTTCTCGATAAGGGACAGAACATCGCCCATACCTAATATACGAGAGGCCATACGCTCTGGATGGAATGGCTCAAGCGCATCCATTTTTTCGCCCATCCCGACAAATTTAATTGGTTTTTGCGTCACAGAACGGATAGATAATGCAGCACCACCACGCGTATCACCGTCAAGTTTTGTTAAAACAACCCCAGTAATACCGATTGCCTCATTAAAGCTTTCTGCTACATTGACTGCATCTTGACCCGTCATGGCATCAACAACTAGGAAAACCTCATCTGGCTCTTTTAATGCACGAATATCCTTTAACTCTTGCATTAGGTCTTCATCGATATGAAGTCGACCAGCTGTATCAATAATCACTACATCATGATGCTCTTCCTTTGCCAATTCAATTGCCTGACGTGCAATTTCTACAGGAGATACCTCAGTACCTAGCGCAAAAACAGGTAGTGATAACTGTTTTCCTAATGTTTGTAATTGTTGGACAGCTGCTGGACGATAAACGTCAGCGGCAACTAATAATGGTTTACGATTATATTTTTTTCGTAGAACATTTGCCAATTTACCTGTAGTGGTCGTTTTACCCGCACCTTGTAGACCGACCATCATAATGACAGTGGGTGGCTTCGTATTAAACTTAATGGGACTTTGTTCGCCCCCCATTAATTCTGTTAGTTCATCCTGTACAATTTTAATAACTTGCTGACCTGGTGTTAAACTTTGCATAACATCAACACCGACAGCACGTTCACTTACCTTTTTCACGAATTCTTTGACTACTTTTAAGTTAACATCCGCCTCGATTAAAGCAAATCGGACTTCTCGCATCATTTCTTTAACGTCTTGCTCTGATACTTTCCCTTTGCCTTTAATCTTTTGGATCGTTCCTTGGAGTCGTTCCGCTAATCCTTCAAAAGCCATTGCTTTCGCCTCCTAATCCCATTCTTTCAGCTGCTCAATAAGTGCTAGCTGCTCTTCAGCTGTCATACTTTTTTCTGTAATCCCCTGTGTTAGCTGTAACAGCATTTGGGTACGTTGTTGAAATTTTTCAAGTAAACATAATTTTTCTTCATATTCCTCAAGCATCGCTTCAGTTCGACGAATATTATCGTAAACAGCTTGGCGTGAAACACCATACGATTCAGCAATTTCTCCTAGAGAGTTATCATCCAAATAGTATAGCTCCATATAACTTCTTTGCTTATCTGTTAATAATGCTTGATAAAAGTCGAAGAGAAAGTTCATGCGTGTTGTTTTTTCAAGTAGCATCGAATGTTTCTCCTCCCGCTATTAGTCATTTGTATCATAACGAAAAGCGCCCGTCTGTGTCAAGGTAATCTCCTTGTCTAAAAGCCTAAATTGCAGCTTTCAGGCATTTTTTGCCTTTGGCCAGTATTACGCTTTTAAACAAGTCAATTATCCTATACACAATCGAGCGTTTTTATCTATTATGTGTCAGTGTCATTTTATCCAATTTTGTTCAAAAACTGAAGCAAACTAAGCATCCAGCTTTCTCAATAGAAGACATACATGGCAATCAATTTAAAACTATTCAGCCACTGTTAGCTGTTACTCATCATTATTTTGTAGTTCCTTATCCAAACCATCAGCAAATAATCCATAGACATATCTTTCTGCATCAAATGGCTGTAAATCATCCATTTTCTCACCAAGACCCACAAATTTCACAGGAATGTGCAGCTTGTTACGAATAGCAAGAACAATACCCCCTTTAGCAGTACCGTCTAACTTTGTTAAAACAATCCCTGTCACATTCGTTGCCTCTTTAAATGTTTGTGCTTGAACAAGCGCATTTTGACCAGTTGTTGCATCTAATGCTAATAATACTTCATGTGGAGCATTTGGAATTTCACGTGAAATAACACGATGAACTTTTTCAAGCTCATTCATTAGGTTCACTTTGTTCTGCAAGCGTCCCGCTGTATCACAAATCAACACATCTGCTTTTCTGTTTTTTGCTGCACGAATCGCATCATACATGACTGCCGCCGGGTCAGAGCCTTCTGATTGTTTAATAACCTCACAACCAACTCGATCTCCCCATACTTGTAATTGA
This sequence comes from Lysinibacillus sp. OL1, assembly GCF_004332175.1. Lineage (NCBI taxonomy): Bacteria > Bacillati > Bacillota > Bacilli > Caryophanales > Bacillaceae > Lysinibacillus > Lysinibacillus sp. OL1. The sequence goes on from NZ_SJDS01000011.1 coordinate 151,760, forward strand.
TCAATAGCACCTGCACGGAACGTATCACCCGCAGCTAATACAACCGTTTTCCCTTGAGATTTTAAACGGTGTGCTAGCTTACCTATCGTTGTTGTTTTCCCAACACCATTTACGCCAACAAATAGAATAACAGTTAGTTCACCATCTGGCTGCATAGTTAGTTCAATTAAATCTTCTTCACCTTGCTCATAAATTTCGACAAGCTTCTCAGAAATCACTGCTTGGATGCCATTTGTATCTTTAATATTTTTACGTTGCACTTCATAACGCAGTTTATCCATAAGTTCCATGACTGTTTCAAATCCGACATCAGCCTGTAATAGTAAGTCCTCTAATTCTTCAAAGAAATCCTCATCCACTTTACGATAGCGTGCCACAAGGTCATTCACTTTTGATGTAAAAGAATTACGTGTTTTTTCAAGACCAGCCTTGAATTTTTGTGTTATTGACCAAGCAGAAGGCTTTTTCTCTTCCAGTTGTTCATCCTCTACTACTGCTAGCTCCTGAACATCTAGCTGTGCTTCTTCTATTTCATGCGAGGCCTCGGCTTCCACTTCTTTCACAATCTCCATTTCTGGTGATTCTTCATCTTGTTCAGACACTTTTAGATCAACGGTCTCAATGGCAGCAGGTTCGTTTGATTCTTTAAGCTCTGGCTCCGAATGGTCAGATTCCTGTTCTTTGTCGGTTGCGTCTAGCTTCTCTTCCTCTGCTGGATTACCCATTAATTTATCTTTTAAACGTTTAAAAAAACTCATGCTTGTTCGCTCCTTTGCTCCGCAAGTACGGGTTCATCTTCTAGTTTTACTGATACAAGTTTCGACACACCTGATTCTTGCATGGTTATACCATACAAGACATCAGCTCCCTCCATTGTTCCTTTACGATGAGTAATCACAATGAATTGTGTGTCGAGACTAAACTTTTTCAAATACTGGCTATAACGCACAACATTCGCCTCATCTAAAGCCGCCTCTACTTCATCCAGAATACAAAATGGTACAGGTCGAATATTTAAAATGGAAAATAGTAAAGCAATGGCTGTAAGTGCACGCTCACCACCAGAAAGCAAACTTAAATTCTGCAATTTTTTTCCTGGAGGCTGTGCCACAATTTCAATACCTGTTTCCAATAAATTTTGTGGGTCAATTAAAACCAAATCAGCTTGTCCCCCACCAAACAGTTCACGGAAAACACGTTTAAATTGCTCTCTAATAGCATAAAACGTTTCACTAAAGCGCAACGTCATTTCTTCATCCATTTCTTTGATTGCTTCATGTAATGTTTCCTGTGCAGCAAGCAAGTCCTCCCGTTGTTCAGTTAAGAAAGTATGACGTTCTAGTACTCTATCATATTCCTCAATCGCACTTAAATTAACAGGTCCTAGCTCTTCAATGGATCTTTTTAACAATTTAACACGTCTTCGCACAAACTCTTCATCTTCTATTGCCAGAGCTTCTTTTTCAGCCTCTTCGAATGTTAACTGATAATTTTCTTCGAGTTGTTCGATAAAATTATCCATTTCAAATTCTACACGATTACGTTTTAACTCATTGGCACGAATTGCTTCAAGGTATCCTTTATGAATACGTTGCAGTTCCTTGAGTTGTTCTTCCAATGTAGAGAGTTCTTGTTGTTGTCCTATTTTCTGCTCTTTCTTTTCAGAAATAGTCTCTTGTAAGGCATCTCTTCTTGCTTTCCATGTCGCAACCTGTTCCTCAACCTCTTCATCACTTAAATGATTTGTCGATTCATCAGATTGCAGCCACATTATTTCCTGAGAAATATTTTTAACTTTTTGTTGTGCTTTGTTTAATTGTAGTGCCAGTTCAGCAGTTGTAATTTGAACTTGGGACATTTGTTCTTGCATAACCGCTAACTGTGAACGCTTTTCGGCAAGCTGTTCTCGTAAGACGTCTTTCTCTGTCTCCCCTTGTAACTTTACCTTACTTAATTGTTCGACAGTTTCATTGATTTCGACAAGCTCTATGGCAAGGGTATTTAAGCGCTCCTCTGCTGCTTGTTTTTGTGTTAACAATGCTTCCTCACGTGTTTTTACATCCTTTGTTTCAGTTGAAGCAAAGGTTACTCTGGCTGATAAGCTGTTTTCAACGACTTCTAGCTCACGAATACGACTTGACTGTTGCATCTCATCTTTTCGTAATTGCTCTCCTTCAAGCTTTAATTGCTCTACTTGATCTCGCAGTACCGCAAGCTTCTCTTTTTCGGCTGCAACAGCCTGTTCTGCACTATAAATGGAGGCCTGTAACGATTCTAGCTTAATGATTAAATCATCTAACTCAGCTTTTCTTGTAAAGAGTGAGGATTGCTGTTTCAGTGCACCACCTGTTAAGGAACCCCCTGCATTAACAATATCTCCTTCAAGAGTGACAACTCGGTATCGGAAACCACATAATCGGGCAATTTGACTTGCGCCTTCTAAATTTGATGCCACAATGACATTACCTAAAAGATTTTCAACAATTGTTCGATTGTCTTCGTTAAAAGTGACAAGTGCATCTGCCATTTGAATAAAGGCAGGATGTTCAGTTGCTAGCTGAATAGTTCCTGGATTAATTTTGCGTGATTTCATGACTGTTTTCGGTAAAAAAGTAGCACGTCCAGCCCGTTTTTGTTTTAACCAGTGAATGGCCTGTTGCGCATGACGCTCATTGGTTGTGACAATATGTTGAGAGGCAGCACCTAAAGCTGTTTCAATCGCTTGCGAATACTTTCCTTCAACTTGGATTAACTCTGCTACAGCACCCTCAATACCTTGTAAATCACCTTTATCTCGAGCAAGCAAAACTTCTTTAACACCTTGGAAGAACCCAGAAAAATCAGCTTCGAGTTCAGCTAATGTATCTTTTCTAGCCTTTAGTTGTTGTTGGTGTTGATACGCTTTGTACAACATATCCTGCTTTTCAGCAAAGGAAATATTGACATTTTTTAACTGTATTTGTAAGGTTTCATGTTGCTCTATTTTTTTCTGTAAATCATTGGTTGTTAAGGCATGTTCAACCACTAGCTTTTCTTTTTCAGCAATGATTTGCATAAGCTCTTGTCCAATTTCATCTGTTTGATCGGACATTTTTGCCGCCATTGCCTTTTGTTGAGCTAATTGCTGATCGATATTTTTCAATTCGTTCTTGACTGTTGCTTCTTCATTTAATGAATCAATATATCGATTTTTATAGTCTTCTATTTCTTCCTCGATTTCTGTCACAGATCGATTTAATGATTGCTCTAACTGCTTGATGCTCTGCTTTAATACTGATACGGCTTGTTGCTTCTCAGAGAACACTTCTTTTTTCTCCTGTTCTTGAACCAGGAGTAATTCTACTTCTGCCTTAGCCTCTTGTAATGTTGTATTCAGTTGTAGTAGTTGATTCGATGCATTTTGGCGTTTTTCAGCCATTAATGCCTTACGACCATCCCAACGCTCTACCTCCATAGTTGCATTGACAAGCTCAGCCTGCGAAACATCCAAGTAATCATCTAGATCTTTTAATAGCTTACGTATATTAGCGGTCTGTTTATCAATCATTGAAATATTTTGAGCTTGTTCTAGCTCTGTTGCAGAAAGCTCCGTAAATTCCTCTTTAAGCGCATGCAAAGATTGTGCACAATTTCTAAAATCATGCACAAGAATTGCAATATCAAAATCCTTTAGCTCAGAAGACATTTGTACATAATCTCTTGCACTAGATGCCTGCATTTCAAGCGGCTCTAATCGGTTGTCTAATTCATGGAGAATGTCTAATACACGATACAAATTTTCATCTGTTTCAACAAGCTTATGTTCAGCTTTTTTCTTTCTTATTTTATACTTTAAAACGCCAGCTGCCTCTTCAAAAATAGAACGACGGTCATCAGGTCGACTATTTAATATTTCATCAACACGACCTTGAGAGATAATTGAAAATGCCTCTTTCCCAAGTCCTGAATCCATAAACAAGTCCGTAATATCCTTCAGGCGACACTGTTGGTTATTTAATAAATATTCACTATCACCTGAACGGTATACGCGTCTTGTTACACTGACTTCTGTATAAGAAAAAGCAAGTTGCTCGTCAGTATTATCTAAAATAAGTGTTACCTCTGCAAAGTTGAGTGGCTTACGAGAGTCACTCCCAGCGAAAATAACATCTTCCATCTTTGCTCCACGTAACGACTTTGCCGATTGCTCCCCAAGTACCCAACGAATCGCATCTGTGACATTACTTTTTCCACTGCCATTTGGTCCAACAACGGCTGTAACACCAGGTACAAAATCAATTCCAATGCGTTCCGCAAAAGATTTAAAGCCAATCACTTCTAGTCGTTTTAGGAACATCTATTAAGCCTCCTCTTTTGCAGCTTCTTCACGCATCATCCGCATTGCACATTGTGCAGCTTGCTGCTCGGCTTCTTTTTTTGATTTTCCACGACCAATACCAAGCTCTTGTCCATTTAATAATACGCTTGATACAAAGGTACGATTATGTGCTGGGCCCTTTTCATCGATAATCTCATAATGAAGAAGTCCATTATTCGTTTGCTGTACCATTTCTTGCAATTGACTTTTAAAATCCATCACATGCGAAAAAGCACCTACTTCTACTTTTGGGAACACGACTCGTTCTAAAAATGACACGACCGTCTGTAAATCTTGATCTAAATAGAGTGCACCTACAAATGACTCAAAGACATCTGCAAGCAACGCTGGACGTTCCCGACCACCTGTTAATTCTTCACCTTTTCCAAGTAATACAAAGCGTCCAAAGCCTAGCTCGTTAGCAAAAATCACTAGTGATGGCTCACATACAATGGAAGCTCTTAGCTTTGTTAACTCACCCTCGCTCATATTTGGGTATTTCTCAAAAAGATATTTAGAAACAGACAGTTCAAGTACTGCGTCTCCTAAAAATTCAAGACGCTCATTATCCGTAAATAATTTACGGCGATGCTCATTCACATAAGATGAATGCGTGAATGCTTGATACAATAAATTTTTATTAATAAATGTGATATTTAATTCATGCTGTAACAGCTCAAATTGGTTGCGTACTTTTTCAGGAAGTACGCCAGATTTCTGCATAGTTCCTTTTCTTTTCATAGCCATTGAACAAATCTGCCTTCCTAATAGTTTCTACCGTTTTAGTGTACCTTTTTCAGGGCGTTTATGCAAAAGTATTTCGGCTTAAACACAATGTTTTGGAAATTTTTCCGAAAATTCCTCTTCATACAGCATGCATCTCCCATGAGAGAGAAGTCTGAAGCTGACTGGTCATTAGATTTTTAACATAAAAAAGGGACGTTAATAGATCGAAAACCGATCCATTTCGTCCCCTTTAAATACATCTTCATTCATTGAATCTGCTCCTTCAAACAAGGGATGCAGAAAAAGTAATTTCTACTTTATTCAAGCTACCATAAAACCATTGTATGATTACGATGACCATTACACCATTAGAGGTGATCTATTTTCACTAAATAAAGTTTTAACGAAATTAGTTTAATTTACTTTCGATGTATGAGATTGCAGTACCTACTGTTGAGATTTTTTCAGCATCTTCATCAGAAATTTCCATATCGAATTCGTCTTCAAGCTCCATTACAAGCTCAACTACGTCTAATGAGTCAGCACCTAAATCATCACGGAAAGAAGCTTCAAGCGTTACTTCGCTTTCTTCCACACCTAAACGGTCCACGATTACTTTTGTTACGCGTTCTAATACTGTAGACAAATGATTCACCTCCCCTCAAATGATTATACAAAAAATCAGCTTATATGCCTAATTGAAATTACATAACCATACCGCCATCAATATGAAGCGTTTGTCCAGTCATATAATTTGCGTCCTCCGATGCAAGGAAAGCTACTGCTTTTGCGATATCCTCTGGCTGACCAAGTTTCGCAAGAGGAATCTGTGTTAGCATACCTTGTTTGATATCCTCTGGCAATTGTTCTGTCATTTCCGTTTCGATAAAACCTGGTGCAATAGCATTAACTAAAATATTACGAGAAGCTAATTCCTTTGCCGTCGTTTTCGTTAGTCCAATAACACCTGCTTTAGCCGCAACATAGTTGGCTTGACCAGCATTACCCGCTACACCAACGATGGAAGAAATATTAATAATGCGACCTGCACGTTGCTTCATCATTTGACGTGTGACTGCTTTTGTACAAAGGAAAACACCTTTAAGGTTCGTATTTAATACATCGTCCCATTCGTCTTCTTTCATACGCATGAGCAAGTTATCTCTTGTAATACCAGCATTATTCACTAAAATATCAAGAGAGCCGTATGTTTTCACAGCAGCATCCATTAATGCTGTCACTTCTTCTGTCTGAGAGACGCTAGCTTGTACAGCAATTGCTTCGCCACCGTTTTCTTGAATCATCGCTACTACTTCCTCTGCTTTTGCCTGAGAGCCACTATAGTTCACAACAACCTTAGCACCTTCTTCTGCAAGCTTTAAAGCAATAGCACGTCCAATCCCTCTTGAAGCTCCTGTTACAACAGCTACTTTTCCTTCTAATTTACGCATTAATTGACCACTCCTTCGACGCTTCTAAAACCGCTTCTAACGAAGCTTCATCATAAACACAATAAGTTGCAACAGAGCGATCAATTTTTTTCAAGAGACCGCTTAATACTTTACCAGGTCCACATTCGATAAAGACGTCAACACCTTGCGCAAGCATTTCACGCATAGAAGCTTCCCATTGAACAGCACTGTATACCTGTTCAACTAGCTCTTGTTGTATTGCTGCTACATCTTTTAATTCCTTCGCCATCACATTGCCAATTACAGGAATTTCAGGTGCAGATAAAGAAATCTCTGCCAATGCTGCTTGCAGTTTCTCTGAAGATGGACGCATTAAATCAGAGTGGAAGGGACCACTTACAACTAAAGGTATTGCTCGTTTTGCACCAGCTTCTTTGGCAGCAACACTTGCTTTATCCACACCTGCTTTAGTGCCCGAAATAACAATTTGTCCTGGACAATTCACATTAGCCACCTGAACAGAGTCACCTGATGCTGATATCTGCTCTGTTACCTCGTTCAATGCCTCTAGTTCCATTCCTAAAATTGCCGCCATTGCACCTTGTCCTGCTGGCACAGCTTCATTCATATAAAGACCTCGTTTATGCACGATTGACACGGCATCATCAAATGACATAACACCTGCTAACACCAATGCACTATATTCTCCAAGTGAATGACCCGCTGCGTAGTGTGGTTGAATACCTGCTGCACGTAACTTTTCAGCCACCATTACACCAGTAGTAAGTAGCGCTGGCTGTGCATGATATGTCAGTGTTAACTCTTCTGCTGGACCTTCTAACATTAATTTAGATAATTCGAATTGAAGAGCCTGATCTGCGCGATCATAAAATGCTTTACTTTCTGCAGCATTTTCTACAAACTCTTGACCCATTCCAACTACTTGTGAACCCTGTCCTGGAAAAATAAATGCTATTTTTGTCATTTGAATAATCCCCTTTGCTTAATCAATTTCTATGTGGCGTACTGTCTCCGTAATCGTCGAAATAACCGTATGCTCTACCATCGTATTGGCTTGTCGAATGGCACTGAAAATCGCTTTCGCATTTGATGATCCATGTGCCTTAATAACAGGTGCTTGTAAGCCAAACAATCCTGCGCCACCATACTCTGTATAGTCCATTTTATTTTTCAAGTCTCGTAAATTATTTTTCATGAGCGCTGCTGAAATTTTCGTTTTCGTTGAAGACATAAAGGCCTCTTTCAACATAGAAAATAAAGCACCTGCTGTCCCTTCAATAGACTTCAACACCATATTTCCTGTAAAGCCATCTGTTACAACAACATCAGCTACTCCTTCAAGTAAATCACGTGCTTCTACATTTCCAATAAAATTCAAATCTGCTTCCTTCAATAATTCGAAGGCAGCTTTTGTTAATTCATTCCCTTTTTTATCCTCGGTACCGATATTTAATAAGCCAATTCGTGGTTTTTGCAAACCTCCAACCTTTTTAGCATAAATATCACCCATAATGGCATATTGCACTAAATGCTCTGGGCGAGCATCTGCATTTGCCCCTAAATCAAGCATTAAAAACCCTTTACCGTCTAATGTTGGTAGCGTTGTAGCTAATGCTGGTCTGGCTATTCCCTCTATGCGACCTACTTTAAATAGGCCACCTGCCATCAGGGCCCCTGTGTTCCCTGCAGAAAGGCAAGCATCTGCTTTACCCTCTTCTACTGCATCCATCATACGTGCCATGGAAGAATCCTTTTTTCTACGAACAGCACGGGCAGGATCATCAGTCCCTTCTACTGCTTCCTCACAATGTATAACCTTTAATCGATCATGTTGTTTTAAAAATGGTTCCAGTTTATCTTGATGACCATATAGTTGAATTTCTAAGTTTGGAATTTGCTCTAATGCTAAAAGTGCACCTTCCACAACTGATTTTGGAGCATTGTCTCCACCCATTCCATCAAGCGCTAATTTCATTGTTACTCACCTTTACCTTTCGTGCGGTACATATCAAACTCACCAACAAAAACGGTTTCACCATTAACGGTAGATGTTACCTCAACTTTTGTTCGATGTGTTTGTTCATCTCGTCCGATAACAATCGCTTTTGTAATAACACGATTTCCAGCTCGTACAGGTTTCACAAACGTAATATTGGAATGTACGGTTAGTGCTAGTTCGTCATCAATTACTGCAACCGCTAATGAATTTGCTTGCGCAAACAAATGATGCCCACGTGCGATGCCATTACGCTGAAAAACATGCTCTTCTTGTACATCAAAAATCGAGAGTGCTCGATGATCTAATTCAATATCTACTATCTCCCCAATGACCTCATCAATCGGGAGAGATTTTACTTCATTTTCATAGTTTTTTGAAGCAACATCTTTAATTCGCTCGCGTAATTCTGGTATTGATAATTCCATACGGTCTAAACGAATTGTTTGGACACTTACCTGAAACTGTGTTGCTAGCTGTTCATCTGTGACGAATGGATTTTCAGCTATCGTTTCAGATAGTAGTCGCTGTCGCTCTTTTTTCGTTCGTCTCAACTTCATTCGCCACCTTTTGAGTTGTTATTAGCACTTGGTACTAATATCAGTATATAGAGGTTAAAAAAAGAATGCAAGACTTGTTTTGAAATCAAGTACTTACATTCTTTCTGTGCTAACAAGCTTCTCAGATTAATCGAAGCGCTCTCCTTGTAAAACACCAGTATCTTCTAGCATTTTACGCAAGTATTGATAGCCGTCATCCTGCCAAAATGCTTTTGTTTCAAGCATCTCTGAGGCATCTTTTCTTGCGGTCTCCAATATACGATAATCATGTACTAAATCAGCTACTTTAAAATCAGGTAAACCACTTTGTTTTCTACCAAAAAAGTCTCCTGGCCCCCTTAATTCAAGATCTTTTTCAGCTAAACGGAAACCATCATTTGTTTCTGTCATCGATTGCATACGTTCTTTCCCCTCATCAGACTTAGGATCTGCAAGTAAAATACAGTATGATTGGTGCTCACCACGACCAACACGACCTCGAAGCTGATGCAACTGCGCTAGGCCAAAGCGTTCAGCATCATAGACAAGCATAAAGGTAGCATTTGGCACATTTACACCTACCTCTACAACGGTTGTCGAAACTAAAACTTGAATAGTCCCTTCACTAAAAGCACGCATAACCGCATCTTTTTCATCAGCTGATAAACGTCCATGCATTAAACCGACATGATAACGATCTTTAAAGTAAGTCGCTAGCTGCTCATAAATTTCCACAGCATTCTGAACATCAAGCTTATCGGATTCCTCGATAAGCGGACAAATCGCATAGGCTTGTCTTCCAGCCGCTAACTCTAATTCTAGCTTAGATAAAACGGAGCCGAATTGTTCTTTCTTCATCCAATGCGTTTCAATCTGCTTACGCCCTGCTGGCATTTCATCAATCATCGATACGTCCATTTCCCCAAATGCAGTAATAGCTAATGTTCGTGGTATCGGGGTAGCTGTCATAAAAAGCACATCGGGATTCTCCCCTTTATCACGCAAAATACGTCGTTGCTCCACACCAAAGCGGTGCTGTTCATCCGTGATGACAAAGCCAAGTTTATGAAAAACAACATCTGGCTGGATTAGTGCATGTGTACCAATAACAATATCAAGATCTCCATTTGCCAAATCAGCTAAGATCACACGTCGCTCTTTTGTTTTAGTGGACCCGGATAAGAGTGCAACACGAACGCCAAATGGTTGGAACCATTCTTTCAAATTCTCTAAGTGCTGTTCTGCTAATATTTCAGTTGGTGCCATTAAGGCTCCTTGAAAACCTGCTGTTACGGCTGCATATAGCCCTATTGCTGCTACAACGGTTTTACCCGAACCTACATCCCCTTGTAGCAAGCGATTCATTCGATGCGGCTCCTTCAAATCCTTACAAATTTCATTCACCACGCGTTTTTGAGCATTCGTTAATTCATAGGGTAAGGAAGCGATAAAATCTCGTAACTTATGCACATTAAATTGAATAACTGTACCGTGTTCACTATCCTTCCTTATTTTCCGTAAAGCTTGAATACGCAATTGGAAGTTTAATAGCTCCTCATAGGCAAAGCGTCTCCTTGCTTGTTTAGCATGCCCAGCATCCAGTGGAAAATGAATACCCTCCAAGCCCTCTCTTATTGAAACAAGCTTATACGACTCTTGTAAATAATATGGAATGGTCTCTGGCAGTACTTCTCCACAATCGTCTAACACTTGTCGCATATATTTTCGAAATCTTTTTTGGGGGATCAAGCCTTTCAGACTATAGACAGGCTCAAAGTCAACTTGATCTGTTTTAGGACCAAATGTAACTGAAGTGCCATTGATTACTTGTCTACCCCGATCCCATTTACCAGTCACAGTAATAATGGAACCAGGTACAAGCTTTTGCTTTAAATAGCCCTGATTGAAAAATACGACTTTTACTAAATGTCTTCCTGCTAAAACAGTTACTTGGAGTCTTGACTTATTACGACCTAAAAATAAAATCGTAGGCTCCCGCTCCACCTTACACTCAACTGTAACCCGTTCGTTATGTGGTGTTTGCGCTAAATCTTTTAAACGAAAATCTTCATGTCGATGTGGGAACGTCCATAATAAATCAGCTATTGTATTGATTCCTAGTGATTCAAGATGGGCTGCTGTTTCTTTCCCGACGCCTTTTAATTCATTGACGGGACCATATAATTCAGTCATCTTATCCCACAACTCCCTTCATTGATTGTTTATGTAGTGTTATACTCTCTCTATCTAATGTACCATAAATTATTTCCCTAACCCTACATATAAGCAAAAACCCTACCAATGATTGATAGGGTTAAACTTGTGATTATTTAATTTCACAGGAGAAACATGTAATTTCTTTCACATATTGCTCATCAACTTCTATTCCTAATCCAGCTTTATCACTTAACTGCAGGATGTCTTTATAGTATGTAACATTTGCCACATCTTTTACAAACATTAATGGTCCGACCATCTCGTTTGTATGGATAATCGACTTACTGATGGCTAGGTGTGCCCCAGCCATTGTTCCGATTGCTGATTCAACCATAGAGCCAACTTGGCAAGGCATCTCTGCAGCCTCCGCAAGACTTGCAAGCGCTAAAGCTGGATAGATTCCACCTGATTTCATTAATTTTATATTTAGCATATCGGCAGCACGCATTTCTATGACATCGACTAAATCATAAATATTATGAACACCTTCGTCTACCATAATACTACAAGGTGAAAGGGCTCTGATTTCTTTTAACGCTCTTAAATCATGTGCTTTTACAGGTTGCTCGTACCAGTCTACATGACAAGCTGTAGTTTCTCTTATTACTTTTAGTGTCTCCATTCTATTCCAACCTTGATTGGCATCTACTCGCAGTTGCACCTCCTCACCTATTGCTTCTCTTACCGCACGAATACGAGCAATATCTAAATCAGCATTTGTACCAACCTTAATTTTAATATTACGGAAACCCGATTTTACAAATTCACTTGCATCTTTAGCCATTTCCTCAGGACTCTTAATGCTAATCACTCTTGGTACCTGTAATTCCTCATGTGCTTTTCCACCAATTAATTGATAAACTGGTTGACCAGTCATTTTCCCCATCAAATCGTAGAGTGCAATGTCCAATGCGGCTTTTGCTGAAGGGACTCCATCAATTTTTTCATTAAACTTTTTATGGATACGGTCTACTGCAAATGGATCTTCATCAATCAGTAATGGTGCTAGTTCATGTTTAATAACGTGATACGTGCTCTCCCAAGTTTCACCCGTCACATTTTGATCAGGCACAGCTTCACCCCAGCCAACTACACCCTCATCCGTCTCGATTCTGGTAAGAATAGTTGGCATATCATCTAAATGAACATAAGAAATAACGAAGGGTTCCTTTAATTGTAAACGTGCTGCAAACACTTCAATCTTTTTTATCACGATGTAAAACTCCTTTTCGTATAAATAGTCTGATTATTTATGTTGCAAGATAATATTTATAAATAGTTGAATCGCATCAGGGAAAACATCTTCATCTAGATCAAATCGTGGATGATGATGTGGATATTGGCTTTTTTCACCACCCATACCTACAAAAACAAATGCTCCAGGCTTATGTTGTAAATAATAAGAAAAATCTTCTCCACCCATGACTGGTTCGACTACCTTAAATGCGGTATCTCCGAATTGTTCCCGTACAATCGATTCAATAAATCGTGATTGTGTTGGATCATTGACGAGCGGAGGTGTTCCTAAAATAAAATCGATTTTTCCTTCTGCTCCAAATGCTCGGCAAATCCCTTCTGTTAAACTTACCATTTTCGATTTAATGATTTTTACAGTGTTCGGTGTCAATGCTCTGATCGTTCCAGTTAATTTTGCCGTATCAGGAATAATATTATAAGTGGTTCCCGCTTGTATATTACCAACTGTAATGACACCCGCATCGATAGGATTGACATTTCTACTTATGATACTTTGAAAAGCTTGCATTAAATGGCTAGCTATATAAATAGGATCAATTGTTTCATGTGGCATCGAACCATGACCACCATACCCTTGAATGATAATTTCAAAATCATCAATAGAAGCCATCATCGGTCCATGTGTTAAACCTATCTTCCCTTTCTCTAAACCTTGCCATAAGTGAACGCCAAAAATAGCATCTATATCTTCCAACACACCTTTTTGAATTAATAAATCAGCGCCACTTGGCGTGATTTCCTCTGCTGATTGAAATATAAGCTTGATATTCGGCTCGATTTTCTCTCTATTTAAGCTTATCCATGTTGCAACTGCTAATAAAATCGCTGTATGACCATCATGGCCACACATATGAGCAACACCTTGCCTGTCTGAAATGTACGGTTTGTCTCCCTCTTCTTTTATAGGTAAGGCATCTATATCGGCACGTAATGCAATAGTTTTTGTTCCCTTTGTCCCTTTTATAAACGCCACTACACCTGGAGGTTCATAATCTAGAATTTCTATATCTAACTCCTCTAGTCTTTTACGAATAAACTCACTTGTTTCGTATTCTTCACCAGAAAGCTCTGGGTATTGGTGCAGATGACGGCGATCCTCTATTGCCTTTTCTGCTAATTTTTTTATATTCATTATTTCCATTGTTAAACTCCTTTAGAAAGGTCCGTATTGTATGACTTGTGCAATAATGAGCGATATTACCGCAACTGTTACTTGAATAAGCATAAACGGAAAAATCCACTTTATCCATTTACCCCAAGGAATACCCGCAATTGATAATCCCGCCATTAAAAAACCTACTGTTGGGAATATAATATTCGACATACCATCGCCAAATTGATAGGCAAGTACGGCTGTTTGTCTTGTAACACCGATCATATCTGATAAAGGTGCCATAATTGGCATCGTTAAGGCAGCCTGTCCACTTCCTGATGGTACTAAAAAATTTAAAAATAACTGGAAGATAAACATCCCTACAGCATTTAGTGCAGGTGGAACTGAATCAAGCAATGCAGATGTGTAAAAGAGAATTGTATCAATTAATCCTGAGTTATTGAAAATCACTAAAATAGACTGAGCTAACCCAATGATAAGAGCGCCACCTACTAAATCACCTGCACCCTTCATAAATGAATTAGCAATATGCGAAGGTGATAATTTGCCAATAAGCCCCATTAAAATACCAAACAATAAAAATAAACCAGCTATTTCAGTAATGTACCAACCTAGTTTTACAACCCCGTACATTAATACGATAAAATTCAAAAGAAATGTAGCCATAACAAGCTTATGTCTTATTTCCATTTTCGAATTCCCCTGTACGAAATCACCCTCATCATTGCGAAAATTTCCATAAAAGCCGAGTTTAGGATTATTTTTCACTTTTCTTGCATAGCGATAAACATATATTGTTGCTACTGTGTATAAGACAATAAAAATGACAATTCGAAAAGCAATTCCTGAAAATAATGGCAAGCCCGCAATCTCTTGCGCTATTCCTACTGTAAACGGATTCATAACAGCTGCCGAAAATCCGACAGATGCACCAAGAATAACAATTGCAAAACCTGTAATTGCATCAAACCCTAGGGCAACAGCAAGCGGTGCAAGAATCCCTACATATACAATCGTTTCATCAGACATCCCCATTAATGACCCAGCACAGGCGAAAAACAACATTAATACTGGTATTATTAACATTTCGCGTTTTGCCATTTTTACAGATAGCATGGCGATAAAGGATTCTAATGCCCCTGTGGCTGATAGTATTCCAAAGGTACCTCCTACAATCAATACGAAGAAAATAATACTTGCTCCTTGCATCATGCCTGAATGTACACTGCTAAAAATATCCAAAAATCCAATGGGGTTCATATCTGTAAAACTAAATGTCCCAGGTTGAATCACTTGACGTCCATTAACTTCTTCCCGTTGAAATGAACCAGCTGGAATAAAATACGTTAAAATAGATGATATAACAATAAGGCAAAAGATTAACACATAAACATTAATTCCTTTTTGTTGCTCTATTTCTTTATTAGCTATAAATTTACTCATCCGCCATCCTCCTTAATTGAATCATTGAATAAAAACAAATTTTTATGTCCACTATCAATACGTAACATATCTCTCCAACATAAAAAGCCATCCCCTTTTTTTGAAATTTCCGTCTTATTCATTGTAATTGATAAAAAAATAAATAAAAAATTACTATTTTGAATAGTTACTATTGATAAATTTACATATAAATTCATCGGGATACATCAAAAAAAATTACAAATAAAAAGAACGTTACATCCCTGCGATTTCACCAGGCAGCAACATTCTTTTCATTCTTTTCGATATACAAACCAATTAAATTGTTTTCCATGTGTCTTTAACTAAATCAATAAATGTACTTACATTACTAAATGTTTTAGCATTTTGAGGAAAAATTAAATAAGTGGGTAACTTTTTAGGGAATCGGTACAGAACTTGAAGACTCCCTTTGGTTACCTCTTTTTGAATAATAATATCACTCAACAAGGCTAGACCCACTTGTTCCATTACTGCTCTCTTAATTGCTTCCTCGCTTCCAAATTCCACTATTGTTTGTGGCTTACACTTAATTTCTTGCAGGCAACTGACAATACACTCATCCATTCCATAGGTTATAAAGGGATAATCATCAAATATTTCCTGCACAGTACGATCCTTTATAATAAGTGGATTTCCAACCAATACTAAATCCTCTTCCTCCAATAAAATCCCCTCTACACCAGCGTAACTAGGGGATCCAGCTACAAAACCTATATCTGCTTGGTTTGAACTCACAAGTTTGGCTGTTTCTTTACTATTGGCACAAAGAAGTTTTAGGTTTACCTGAGGGTACTGTTTTAAAAACGAGCCGATAATATGTGATAAATAATAGCCGCAATAAAACTCTGGTGCAGCGATTGTCAAATGACCAAATGGCTTTTCGAAATTCTTCAAATCCTGTTCCATTTCTTCAATAATCCCAAATAATTGATCTGTATGTTCCTTTACTATTTTTCCTACTTGAGAAAGGAACATCTTCTTACCCATTCGATTAATTAAGATATGCCCTAACTCTTCCTCTAACGCTTTAATCTGTTGGCTAATTGTAGGCTGGCTATAATTAAGAATTTCAGCCGCTTTTGTAAAGTTGAGGTAAGTTGAAACAACATGAAATGTTTTCAAATTACGCAAATCCATCTCTATTCACGTCCCTGCTATATAATTAAGATAAATACATTTCCTTATTAAAATTTAATTATACTTAAATCGACTATGTACGTAAGAGGTTTTTTCTTTCCAGTAAGTTATCAACCAACATAAAAACATGCTACCTATTTAGATAGCATGTTTCTTATATTTATTGAAGTGCTTTAATGCTTTGTAAGCCACCATTTTCAAGAATGGCTTTACTGATCGCCTTACCAGTTGGTGTTGCTGCTAGACCGCCTCGTGCCGTCTCTTTAAGATTAGGACTCATAGATTGTCCAATGCGATACATAGCACCAATTACTTCATCACATGGAATACGACTTGTTACACCAGCAAGTGCCATATCCGCCGCTACAAGGGAGTTAGATGCACCCATAGCATTACGTTTGACACAAGGCACTTCAACCAAGCCAGCCACTGGATCACAAACAAGACCTAGCATGTTTTTTAGTGTAATGGCAAACGCTTCTGAACATTGCTGTGGTGTACCTCCAGCCATTTCGACAATAGCAGCGGCAGCCATACCTGCAGCTGAACCAACCTCAGCCTGACAACCACCCGCAGCCCCAGAGATGGAAGCGTTATTGGCTACCACAAATCCAAATGCTCCTGACGTAAATAAATAACGAATCATTTGCTCACGAGTTGGATTTAGTTTGTTTTTTACTGCAAACAGTGTTCCTGGCACTACACCTGCTGAACCTGCTGTTGGTGTTGCACAGATTGTTCCCATTGCAGCATTTACTTCATTAGTTGCAACCGCTTTACTTACTGCATCTAATAATAAATCACCTGAAAGTGACTTTCCTTGTGCAATATAATTTTGAAGTAATACGGCATCCCCACCAGTTAAACCTGTTACTGATTGCACACCTTGTAATCCACGTTCAATTGCTTCTTCCATCACTGTTAGATTTCGATCCATTTGCCGGATGATTTCTTCACGCGTTCTACCAGTTATCAATATTTCTTGTTCAATCATAATTTCTGATATTAATTTATCTTCTTTCTCTGCTCGTTCAACAAGTTCCCGAACATTATGAAATAAAACGTCCATCACAGGACACCTCCTTAGTTATTAATTTTCGAGACCTTTGTAATATATGGAATTAAAGATATTTGCTGTAGCACCTTATCCTCAATGTTTTGATCAACTTCAATTACCATTAAAGCAGTTAAGCCACGTTCGATACGTGATACCTCCATATGCCCAATGTTGACTTCATGCATCGCCAAGCAATTGGCTACATTGGCAATACAGCCAGCACGATCATCATGAACAACAAGAATAGCTGGCATACCACCAGTTAAACGTAATTTAAAGCCATTGACTTCACTGACTTCAATTTTTCCGCCACCAATTGAAATACCGACTACTGACATTTCCCCTTCATCGTCTCCAATGACAAGTCGAGCCGTATTTGGATGCTCGGTATTAGCTGTTTCAGGAATGAATTCGTATTCTAATCCTGCTTTTTTGGCATCTTCAAATGCCGTTTTAATACGATCATCAAATGTATCGTAATTTAATAAGCCTCCTACAATCGCAACATCTGTACCATGCCCTCTATACGTTTCTGCAAACGATCCATATAAATGAATTTTTGCCCATTTAGGTTGTCTACCAAATAAATCCCTTGCAACACGCCCGATGCGAGCTGCTCCTGCCGTATGAGAGGAGGAGGGCCCAATCATGACTGGTCCAATAATATCAAATACTGAAGTAAACTTCATACAAACACCCCTCTATTCTATCCGTATAATAATATTTATTTTTATTTATATCATGCTTGATAGTTACTATAAAAGTAAAGCATTTAATTTATCAACTTTCAGAAAATTACCACTACTATAATTTATAGTAAATATTTATGCTTATTTATTGTCCGCACCATATATACACAACTACGAAAGCGTTGACATTCCAATATTTCCAAATTTTATATCCTGTGGGTACGTACATTGAATGATTCATATTTAGTACGTTTTTAATAAATTTAATCCAATATTCTCTTTGTAGCATAAACAAAAGCAGTACACGTTTTGTGCACTGCTTTCTTTACGGAATAGCAAAGTAGCATGTAATTATTCTACTGAAATAATATATGGATATAACCCTTGTTTACCATCAAATAATTCAACTTCCACATCCGGATAGTTCTCTTCAATGAAAGCTACCAACTCAGAGGCAGCTTGTTCAGTTGTATCTTCACCATAAATGACTGTAACAATCTCAGCATCTTCATCGACTAAATCCTTAATTACTTTTTCAGCTGCATCCTTTAGTGCTGGTGTAGAAAGGACAATTTTCCCTTCTGCCAATGCCATAAAATCATCTTTGTGAATTTCAACACCATCAATAGATGTATCACGCACTGCATAGGTAACTTGACCTGTCTTCACATTTGTAAATGCTTCTGACATTGTTTTTTTATTTACATCAACAGCCGCCTCTGGGTTAAACGCTAAAATCGCTGCCATTCCTTGAGGAATCGTCTTTGTAGGAACTACTGCTGCATCAATTTCTAATAGTTCAACCGCTTGCTCCGCTGCCATCACTATATTTTTATTATTCGGTAAGATTAATACTTTCTCTGCACCGATTTCTTGTACAGCCTTCACGATATCTTCAGTTGAAGGATTCATTGTTTGACCGCCTTCAATGACATAGGAAGCACCGATAGAGCGCAATAATTCAGCCACACCCTCACCCATAGCAATCGTTACAATAGCATATGGATGTTTTTCTACTTTTTTAGCAGGCGTAGGGGCTTTATGTTCCTCGCCAACGATTGCTGAATGCTGCTCACGCATATTATCAACTTTAATTTTTATAAGACTACCGTATTTTTGGCCAATTGATAGAACAGAACCTGGTTGCTCGGAATGGATATGAACCTTCGCAATTTCCTCATCTGAAATAACAAGTAAAGAATCACCTAAAGGATTTAATTCATTACGGAATTGTTCTTCATTAAAAGGTTCTTTTCCTTCTTCTAAGCGTACCATTATTTCTGTACAGTAACCAAATTCAATATCCGCAGTGTTCATGAAATCTTGGGCTCTATGATGTTCTGCATTGATTAAATCATCTAGCGTCGCGTCATTTTTCTCTGGAAGAGCTTCCCCCTTCAAGGAAGCTAAAAATCCTTCATACACAAATAGTAAGCCTTGACCACCACTATCTACCACACCTACTTCTTTTAAAACAGGCAGTAGTTCAGGTGTACGATCCAGCGATGCCTTTGCCTCTGCTGTAAAAGCTTCCATTACGGCAATGATATCGTTTTCAGTTTCTGCTACTTCTACACCTTTTTTTGCAGCTTCACGTGCCACCGTTAATATCGTTCCTTCTACTGGCTTCATAACAGCTTTATATGCCGTATCAACCCCCGCCTGGAATGCTCCAGCAAAGCCCTTTGCATCAATTGTTGACTCCTTCTCAATAAACTTCCCAAAACCACGGAATAATTGAGATAGAATAACGCCTGAATTCCCACGCGCTCCCATTAACAAGCCTTTTGATAATGCCTGTGCTGTTTTACCAATATGCTCTGAGGCAGCATGCTCTGTTTCCTTTGCACCAGATGTCATCGATAAGTTCATATTTGTACCTGTATCACCATCTGGAACGGGGAAAACATTTAATGAATCTACATAATTTGCATTTTGGTAAAGGTGATGCGCCCCCATTTGTACCATTTCAGCAAACTTTATACCGTCTAAAGACTGCATTCGATTTAGTTCCTCCTCTTAATTCGCTACACGAACGCCCTGTACAAAGATATTGACAGATTTTACGCTCATACCTAATGTTTTATCTACTGTATATTTCACTTTCGATTGTACTTGATAAGCCACTTCCGAAATTTTTGTCCCGTAACTAACAATAATGTACATATCTATATGTAAATCGTCGTCCTGTTGTCGAATTACAACACCTTTTGCGAAGTTTTCTTTACGTAAAATATCAGTTAGACCATCACGAATTTGATGTTTAGATGCCATGCCAACAATACCGTAGCATTCTACAGCAGCTCCACCAGCAATTTGTGCAAGTACATCTGTTGAAATATCAATTTGGCCGAATTCATTGTTTAATTCAATTGACATAGAAATGCCCCCTTGGCTCTTTTTGACTAAACTATATTGTAACACTTTCGTTATAATTTAAGCAACCTAAGGGGGTATTGAAGGGCTTCGTAGCAACGTTTTCTGACTTCAAATAGACGCATTTGCTTCTTCATCGAAAATTGCCATTTTGCAGAAATAGTTATTTCGTCCGTTTTGCTTTGCCAAATATAGCGCTTGGTCAGCTAATTCACAACATGTTTGTAAATGCTCATATTTTGCGATTTTAGCTTGACACATTCCAATACTAACAGTAACTTGTTGGGCAATAGTAGATTGTAAATGCGGTATATTAAGTTGTCGAATTTCTTCTAAGATTTCTTCACATACAGGTTCAGCAACCTTATGAGTATGCTGGCTTATCATAACAAATTCCTCGCCACCCCAACGGGCAACAAATGCATTATACTTCCCTGCAATTTCCTCCAATAGAGATGCGACTTTGACAATTGCTGCATCTCCCTGCAAATGACCATAATAATCATTAAATTTTTTAAAGCAATCAATATCAATCATTATGACTGTTAAAGGTTGTGTTTGATAAAGTTGCTGTCCTATCTTATTCAATTTTTGGTTAAATGCACGTCGATTAGGTAGATTCGTTAAAGAATCTTTTAATGCTTGCTCTGCTAATTCATTATTTTTAATAGCCAACAATTCTGATAGTCGCTTCGTTTTGGTCATTTCCTCATTCAATAAAATATGCTGGGTATGGATTTGTTTACGAACCTTATAGGTTTGATATTGAATCATTACACCAATAGGTATTAATAAGGACATGGGTAATATAATTTTTATATTTTCACTCGATATTCCAGCACTCATATATGCACTCACAATAATGGCTGATGCAGAAAGCAAAATAATCCAGATAATTTTTCGTAAAGGTAATGCGAATACTGTACAAATAATGATTAAAATAACCTCATACAGTGCTGCATGACGGAAGAAGTAAACATCCAATATCGATATCGCAGTAATCAATAGCATTATTGTGTAGATATAAACAACAACCAACCGTTCATACTTCTGTATAGTAACAGGAGTAATATGAATTCGCTTTTGTCGGATAAACAATAATACTGCAACATCTATATAAAACATGGCGATATGAATGGCAATATAGACGGGAACCATGGCTCTTTCCGCCTTCACAAAAAATACCTCTCCGTAATGTATTAATGAAATAATGGCTGATACATACATGAGTGTCCAAGCAACTATTCTCATCCCTTTTAAATTCGACTGAACCATTTCTTTGCGAATAGAAAAGGCTAATTTTTCTTGATTTTCCATCATGCTCTCTCCTCATGCCCGCTTTCAAATAATTATAATGTCCTATATGTATCGTCATCATAACAAAAAATACAAGTCAATCTAAATTTTTCTGATAAATAAAAAAGTTGATACCTTTATAGCATCAACTTTTTACATTGTATTCAATTAAATATCGAAAAATTTATTTGGCTAAAATAGACTTTTAATAAGCGTGTCAATCATAACAGGCATCTCTTTAAACGCACTATCCACATGCAATCGTTCTGTTTTTTGATGGGCATCCTTACCAAATGGACCGACATTTAAGACAGGACCTTGTAATGCCGCCATCTCTTTGAATGGAATATGGTACGTATCGCCCCATACAGGTGTGTTCCGTTCAAATGCTAGCCACTCATTGGATGCATCTGAATAGTTGACATAGCTTAAATCACAAATTCCGTTAAAGTAGTGGATCTGCTCCACCTCAATATCAAATGTTTGAGCTGTTTGCTTCATTAATTCAATCGACTGTTTCACTAACGGATGGTTGGATGAATTAATAGCTGGATAGTAAGGTGGTGCATATAACAGAACTGTGGCAGGTGCTAATTCCTGACAGCGAATCATGAGCTGATCCACAATGCGAATGGATTTTTCACGATCATCCCATGCACGATGCTGCTGAACCTGCTGCTTAATCGCTTGTACTTCCTCAGCCCCTAGCTTATGGATCGCATGCTCCAATAATGCCTCGTAGCGTAAGACCTTTACCTTGCCCACACCCTGAACATTTTCGCGTGTACAAATGTCCTGATAGTGCGTATTGCATGCAGCCATTGCCTGTAACGCAACTTCCTCAAAAATAGCCATTACCTCTGCCGCTGTCCGTTTTAACAAGAAGACATTGTAAAGTGCCGCCGCACGGTATGGTGTTTGTGTAGAATACTCCATTTTTAAATCTTTTAATTGTAGAGAAACAGGTAGTGGTGTACTTTC
>NZ_SJDS01000109.1:0-265 GCF_004332175.1 Lysinibacillus sp. OL1
CGATCCAGTCGCATCTCTCAATAAGCAGGCGAGTCGTCGAGAACACCGCGGCGGCCACTCACTTCCGGCCATACGAACAGCGAAAACAAATAAGCCATACCGCAGCGTCCCCAGGCAGCTCCGAACCTACGAGCAGCAACCGGAAACCGCCCCTCAAAGACGTTAAGGAAAACAAATCAATGTTTTTCACAGAACGGAGCGCAGCGGAGTTCATTTCGGGGGACACCGACGGTGGCCGGCCGCCGGGCAGGCGCCCGGCCATTGA
>NZ_SJDS01000110.1:0-264 GCF_004332175.1 Lysinibacillus sp. OL1
GCTGCGGACGTACGCCGCCGAATACGTCGCGGACTACAAACTGCCGCGCGATCTGATCGTCCGTGACATCCCGCGCAACCCTTCCGGCAAGATCCTCAAACACGTTCTCCGCAGAGAGATTCGGGACGACTCCGCGCAACGCACGTAGACCGAGGGACGACTCCGGCACATTCGAGTTCCCGGGAACCACGACGCCGTCCATATCCGATACGGCCTGACCGAAGCCGCGCTCCCGCGCGCTCATCTCCCACGGCTGTTCCAACC
>NZ_SJDS01000111.1:0-262 GCF_004332175.1 Lysinibacillus sp. OL1
GCGAGTGCAAACCAGTCTCAAGCTCGGAACCTCCGGATGCGCTCTTGTGCCAGTCGAGTCGTGGTTGTGGAATGTGGATGAGCAGGTCGAGGTAGATAGTCCGAATGTCGTTGTGGAGTGGCCCCGATGAGCAATTACGAAGCCGTTCGACGCGGTGACCAGGTACGAAGGCGTACAACCTGGCAAATCATGCGAGGAAAACTCAAGGCAAAAATTGCGGATTACCCGATTCTGTCCTCGACGTTTCTGTTGCTTCTCGTGC
>NZ_SJDS01000112.1:0-262 GCF_004332175.1 Lysinibacillus sp. OL1
TTTGTTTGAGAGCGCGACTCGGGGGGTCCGCCAACGAACACGAAGGTAGAGGCAGGTCATATGGGGACCTGGCTCGCGAAATTGACGGATGATCACGGAGAGTGGCTGATGACGGCTCGCGCCGACAAGACCAAGATCACCAGAGAAGACGTCACCCTCCTACGCGGAGGACAGGTGATCGGTGTTGACGACGGTGTCATCGGCGTGGTCGGGTCGATGCCTCTCGATCCGACCACCGCATCTCCGCGGTGGGTCACAGTAC
>NZ_SJDS01000113.1:0-261 GCF_004332175.1 Lysinibacillus sp. OL1
TCAATGCGCAGGATTACGGCGTCCCGCAGTTCCGGGAACGAGTGTTCATCGTGGCGCCCCGCCGCGACAGTGGTATCGGGCCGCTGCGTTTTCCGCCGAAGACTCACGGCGTGAATGGTGTTGCGCCGCTGAGGACTTTTCGCGATGCCACCGTCGACCTGGCCCCGCTGGAATCCGGGCAGGCTTGCGAGACGGACCCGCTGCACTGGGCCGTCGAGCATCCCGAGCACGTCTTGCGGTGGCTGCGTGATGTACCGGAAG
>NZ_SJDS01000114.1:0-261 GCF_004332175.1 Lysinibacillus sp. OL1
CGACCATTCGGGACGCACAGAGGACCGCACCGACGGTCATGAGCGCCTTGCGATCACCGCGACTACTCAAAACCGAGGTCCTCGCCGGATTGGTCGTTGCCCTCGCCTTGATTCCCGAGGCGATCGCGTTCTCCATCATCGCCGGCGTAGACCCCCGTGTGGGGCTGTTCGCATCCTTCGTCATGGCCGTCTCCATCGCATTCCTCGGAGGCCGCCCGGCAATGATCTCCGCCGCTACCGGTGCGATAGCCCTGGTCATTG
>NZ_SJDS01000115.1:0-260 GCF_004332175.1 Lysinibacillus sp. OL1
AGGTAGATAGGTTCGAGGTGGAAGTGTGGTGACACATGGAGCTGACGAATACTAATCGATCGAGGACTTAACCAAAACGTTTGAAACATTCAATGTGCCGTTTATCCAGTTTTGAAAGAACAAGTAAGTTTTAAAAAAAGCTTGTATTTATACTTAAATATGGTATAATAAATCTTGTCTTTTAATAAGTCTAGTGATGATGGCAAAGAGGTCACACCCGTTCCCATACCGAACACGGAAGTTAAGCTCTTTAGCGCCGA
>NZ_SJDS01000116.1:0-260 GCF_004332175.1 Lysinibacillus sp. OL1
GAAACCCTGAGGGGGGCCTGGGGTCAAATTGAAATAATGAATGCAATTAACCAGGATGATCCTTCGAATTCGAGCAAAAATGAGTCGGAGGTGCGAGAAGTTATTCAAGAATTCTTGGACTTGCTTCCGTAGTCTCTTTTCTCGGTCCATGGGCGACTAATCAAGGCAGGCTTTGACTCACTTGCGCGACCAGTGTCATGTCAAGTGACACTGGCCAGCAGTTGCTTATTGTGATGCGGGAGCAGATTAGGATTCGCAGG
>NZ_SJDS01000117.1:0-259 GCF_004332175.1 Lysinibacillus sp. OL1
GGTCGTCGAAAGCGGGTACGACGAACATGACGCCGAACGGGTGATCTTCGGCAGTGCGGTGTCCGGGCGCCGCGACGGCCGCCATGTCGAGCAGGTTGCAGAAGTTGGTGAAAGTTCCCATCCGGCGGTTGATTCCGAACGGATCCTCGGTCACGGCGGCAATCGTCGGGTGTTCGGTGGTGGTGGGAAGCAGTAGGGCGTCGAACCCGGCGAGGAGTTCCCGGGCGGCAGCCTTGGCGCGGGTGAGAGCATCGAGATC
>NZ_SJDS01000118.1:0-258 GCF_004332175.1 Lysinibacillus sp. OL1
AGCACCCGTAATCATGTGCGAGAGTATCGTCAAATGACCGTACTTCTTAAGGTAAGTAATGTGAATTGCTTATAAATTAAAGGTGGTAACACGAGTTGAATCGTCCTTTTGGTTAATCCAAAAGGGCGTTTTTTTATTCCTTTTTTGAGCAAGTATTTGAAAATCTAAACGTATGAGGAGTAAGCATTATGAAAGATAATCATCAAGATTCACAACTAAAGCGGGAATTAAGTACGCGTCACATGCAATTAATTGCAC